>CAZYOL010000064.1:0-21108 GCA_964649065.1 uncultured Spirochaetales bacterium | reverse complement strand
GTGATCTCCCACGACCGCTGGTTCCTCGACCGCATCGCCACCCACATGCTGGCCTTCGAGGGCGATTCCCACGTCGAGTGGTTCGAGGGCAACTACCAGGACTACGAGAAGGACTACAAGAAGCGCAAGGGCGCCGACGCGGACCAGCCCCACCGCATCAAGTACCGCCGCATCGACGCCTGAGGTCCGAGCAGAGAGGCCCGATCTCCCCTCTCGGGGGTCGCCATGGCTGCCGGCTCGACCAGGGCTTCGTGTCAGGGGCAAGGAGCCACATCAGTTGCGGCTTGACAGCCTCGCCACGTGTGGCTCAAGCTACGTCGAGCTGCAGCCTCGGACCGAGGAGTCTGGATTGCATTCGAGAAGCTTTCGGATCATCGCCTGCTCCGCGCTGATCGCGATGCTGTGGGGCGGCGCGGCCGCCGGCGACGAGCTGGTGCTCGACGACAGGGGGCGCGTCGTGGTGGAGATCGACGACGAGGGCCGGGAGACCCACTACGCCTATCATCCGAACGGGCAGGTCTCGCGTATCGTCTACCCGGACGGTCGCGTAGAAGCCTTCGACGCCTCGGGCGACCCGGTCGATCCGAGCTGAAGAAGCCCCCCACCCGGGAGACCTCGCGATGCAACCCCGCCCGAGCGCAAGTCCGCTGCTCTTCGCTCTGCTGCTCGGTCCGCTGCTCCTGGTCGGGTCCGCCAGCGGTCAGGAGCAGCCGGTCGCGGTCGAGGTGGAGCTCGGCGGCATCGGTCACGAGTTCGCGTTGGACGTTGCAGGTGGCCTGCTCTACGCGAGCGTTCCGTCCCTCGGTGAGGTCGTCGCCATCTCCACCGCGGACTTCTCGGTCGTCCGGAGCCTTCCGGTCGCCTCCCAGCCCCGCGGCATAGATCTCAGCACCGACGGCAGCGAGCTCTTTGCAGCGCTCAATGGTGCGGGCTCCGTGGCGATCGTCGACCTGGCGACCGGGAACATCAGCCGAATCAACGTGGGCGCACAGCTCGGCGACCCGCGCACCTGGGATGTCGTCGAAGGGCAGCCCGACCGGCTCTTCGTGTCCTCGAACCCGAGCAGCAATGGCTTCGCGTACATCGTCGAGATCCTGCGATCGGCTGGCAATGCCGCGCGGCGGGTCGCGAGCAATCGGATCATCCGGGCCGCGCCCGTATTCGCCGTCGACCCCGGAGAGCGCTTCCTGTACGTGGGCGAGGGCTTCAGCCCGAACTCCCTCTACAAGCTGGACATGGCGCTGGCGGACGCTCCCATCATTCTCGAGGACGACCACGGCAGTGTCAGCGGCACGAATGCGCTGGAACCGAATCCCGGCGGCACGCGCATCCACACGGGCTCCGGCCAGGTGCTCCGGACGGGCTCCTTCGTCGACGAGGACCGGCTGGCGGCTGGCATTGCCCGATATGGGGACAGCCCGGACATCGTCTACGTCGCGGAGTACCCGGGCTTCGGCAGCCCGGCTCCCACCACCACGACGGTCCGGGTCTACGACACGTCGACCTATCTCGAGATCGAGTCCTTCAGCCTCCCCTGTGCCCCGGCGTCCCGCTTCGCAGGGATCGCGGATTTCGTGATCCTCCCCGGGGACGGAGGCTTTCTGATCCTCGCGGACGACCTCGTCTGTGGCATCGTCTCGAGTGGCAGCGTCATCGACGACGACGGCGACGGGGTGCTCGACGGCCAGGACAACTGTCCCGAGACGCCGAACGAAGACCAGTCCGACATCGATGACGATGGCGTTGGCGACGTCTGCGACCCCTTCCCCGAGGCTGCGGACAACCTCGCGGTGTGTCTCGACCTACTCGACGCGGGAGCGTCCCGAATTGCCCAGCTCGAGGGCGAGAGCGTCGCCCTGCAATCGCAGCTGTCGCAGCTCGAGGCCGAGCTGGCGGAATGCCAGGCCGGCGGCAGGGACGCGGATGGCGATGGCGTGGACGACGACTCCGACTCCTGTCCCGAGACCACGCCCGGAAGCGTCGTAGACCCCGACGGCTGCTCGGTCGACCAGTTCTGTCGGTCCATCGAGATCGATCGGATCTGGGACCTCGTGGGCTGCCTTCGGGCGGCCTGGCATCCCGCGGAGGGAGAGAGCCACGGCCGTGCCGGGCGCGCTCCGGGCTGTCGTCCCAGCTTCGGCGAGGGGAGAGGCCGCGGCTGGGACCAGGCCACCTGCGTGGCGCGCTAGGCGGCAACCGCCGAGCTGCGAAGGCGCCGCGCGTGGCTCGAGCTGCTGGCAGTGGCAGGCTTCGAGCTCGCGCTCGACTGGATCTTCGGCCAGTATGCGAGCAGAGCGGGGGTTCTGTCGGCATGGTGATGGTCCAGGGCGCGAAGGCTGGAGTCACGACGCCCGAGGGGGCGGGGCTCGCGCTCGACACGGAGGCCACGCGGCGGCTGCGCGACCGGCTGCTCGGGCCCGTGCTCGAGGCCCCGCTAACGCCTCCCGCGCCGGGCTCCGGGGCGGAGCCCAATCCCGATCAGCAGGCGGCGCTGGAGCGCATCGGGCCGATCGCCGAGGTCCTCTTCCTGGTCATGGAGGCCGACGACGACCGCCCGCGCGCGGAGTGCGAGTCGGTTCGGCGGGCCATCGGCGTTTTGACCGACGATCTGCTCCCGGCGCCGATCGTCGACGCCCTGCTCGGACGGCTCGAGGTGGCTCTCTCGCGCGACGGTCGCGACGGGCGGCTGGAGGCCCTGGCCACGCGCTTCGCCCTCGACCGCAGCGATGCCGAGGTGGCCTTCCGCCTGGCCGCCGCCATCGCCCTGGCCGACGGTGAGGTGGCGCCGGAGGAGACCGCCGTCGTCGACGCCATGCGCCGCTACTTCGGCATCTCCGCCGAGCGGGCGGCGGCCCTGCTCGCGGGCGCTCCGGCGGCGCGCTGAGCCGGCTCCGCCCCCGACTCTTCAGCCCAGCCAGAAGACGGGCTCGGCCGAGGCGCCCCCGGCCCCGACGCGGAGCGAGACGTGGTGGTGGGTCTGGCCGCCCTCGCGTCGCTCGATGCGCGGAACGCGCGCCGGATTCACGTACAGGGTGCCGTCCTCCCGGTGCAGCCAGCGGCGCTCGCCCTGGCCGGCCTGGAGCCGGTGGTGCATGTGTCCCGCCACGACGGCGAGCACGCGCCGGCCCCGGCGCCTCGCGTGCTCGATGGCGACCGCCAGATCCGGGTCGCCCCAGTCGAGGGTCTCCGGGCGGAAATCGCAGCCCCAGAGGTCGTCGGGCCGGTCTCCCAGCCCCGCCGGGCCGTTGTGCGAGACGAAGACGAGGGCCTCGGTCTCGACCTGCTCGACCAGGGCCACCAGCCGCTCGGTCGAGTCGGCGAGGGTCTTCACGCCGAAGCTCGCCTCGAGCTCGGCCGCGAAGGAGAGCTCCGGCCCGCCCAGGCTGAAGGGCCGGCCGGCAACCAGGGTCAGCGCCGGCTCCTCCTGCGGGGGCCGGTGCAGGCTGTAGCCGGCGAGCTGCACGCCGCAGAGCCGCTCGCCCGGGGCGGCCTCGGCCGTCTCCCCGAAGAGCCGATCCAGACCGCGCCGAAGCGAGAGCTCGGCGCGCAGGCGCGCCGCGTGGGGGGCGTCGGCGTTGCCCGGAAGCACCAGGGTCGGAGGCCCGAGGCGGGCGATCGAGCGGGAGATGCGGCGGCTGGTCTCGTCGCCGCGTCCCAGGTCGCCGACGAAGACGATCGCGTCGTAGCCGGCCCCGTTCAGGCTCCGCACGTCGAAGTCGTTCCACGCGTCGTGGAGGTCGCCGATCACGGCGAGGCGCAGGGTGGGGCCGGCGGCTTCGGGCGGGGTCTCGGGCATGGTTCGCACGGACGCCCTGGGCGCCGCCGCCCCGTACGGTAGCGAGCGGCCCCGGCCGCTCCGCGGCGCGGGGCTGCGGGAGGCAGGCCCGAAACGAGGTTCCGCTGCGCTGGCTGGCACCTGCCGACGGGCAGGGGCTGGAGCGGGTCGCGGCATCGACCCCGTCGGGGTCCGCCACTACCCTTGGCCGCGTCATGTCCTACCTCGACGGCCGGTACGCCCACGATGCCGATGCCCACATCATGGAGACGCCCCACTGGCTGCGCGACCACGCCGATCCCGGGCTTCGCGATCGCATCGAGCCGCCGGCCTACCTGAACGAGCTGCGCCAGACCGGCGACGAGAGCCAGCGAGAGGATCTCGACGCCGCCTTCGAGCGCATCACGGCGCTGCACCGCTCCGAGCGCTACCGCGCCAGCGAGGCCAGCGAGATCATGAGCCGCAAGAACTTCGCGGCGACGGGCTCCTTCCTCCCCGAGGATCGGCCGCGGGCCCTGGACCTGATCGGAGTCGCCAGCCAGCTGGTCTTCAACACCTTTCACAACGGCCGGCTCTACGCCTGGGAGCGCTGTGGCGATCTGGATCTGGCCTACGGCGTCGCGCGGGCCCACAACCGCGGGATGACGGAGTTCTGCTCCGTCGACGTCCGCCTGCTGCCGACCTGCTACGTCCCCCTGGCCGACTTCGAGCGCACCCGCGCCCTCGCCGAGGAGTCCCTCGCCATGGGTGCAGCGGCGCTGCTGATCGCCTCGGGCTGCCCGGCGGGGCACTCGCCCAGCCACGTCGGCCTCGATCCGCTCTGGGCCCTGGCCCAGGAGGCCGGGCTTCCGATCGTCTTCCACGTCGGTGGCACCGGCCCACTGATCGATCCGAAGTACTTCGAGAACGGCCTGCCGATCCCCCCGGATTTCCACGGGGGCGAGGAGAACTTCCGCTCCGTCGACTACATGGGAATTCCCGGTCCGCCTATGCAGACCCTGGCGACGCTGATCTTCGACGGCGTGCTCGAGCGCTTCCCCGCGCTGCGCATCGGCGTGATCGAGCAGGGCGCCAGCTGGCTGCCGAGCTGGATGCGCCAGATGGAGTCGGCCCTGGATGCCTTCGGGCGCCACGAGGAGCGCCTGCGCAGGCTCTCGCTGCGCCCCAGCGACTACGTGCGCCGTCAGATTCGCGTGACGCCCTATCCGACCGAGGACCTGGGCTGGATCATCCGGAACTCGGGTCCGGAGATCTGTCTCTTCTCGACGGACTATCCGCACGTGGAGGGTGGGCGCCGCCCGGTCGAGCGCTTCGAGAGCAGCCTCGGCGACCTCGAGCCGGAGCTGCGGAGGTGCTTCTACGTCGAGAACTTCGCCGATCTCATGGGCCGTGGCCTGCCCCGCGAGCTGCGCTGAGCCCGCTGGCCTAGCGCAACAGCCGTCTGGTCCGATACCACTCGCTGCGCATCTCCTCGAAGCGGCGCTGGCGCTCGAGCAGC
Source organism: uncultured Spirochaetales bacterium (assembly GCA_964649065.1). Classification (GTDB taxonomy): domain Bacteria; phylum Myxococcota_A; class UBA9160; order UBA9160; family SMWR01; genus CAZYOL01. The sequence continues at coordinate 15,835 of CAZYOL010000064.1, read as the reverse complement.
TTGCGCCGCGCGATCTTCTTGCGGGCCACCAGCTCGTCGATCCGGTCGCGCAGCAGCTCGAGCTCGATGCAGTGGCTGCTGTTCGGATCGACCTGGCAGGGGTCGACGCCAGCCTGGGGACGGCTGCTCGAGCAGCCGAGGAGCAGGAGCAGGGCCAGCATCAGTGTGGGGGCCGCGGCTCTGTTCACGGGTGCGCTCCCCTTACGAAGGCGCACGGCAGGTCCGCCCCGTGAGCCGAGGATACCGCCTGCGGGCCGAGCTGGCCGGGGCGAGTCGAGCGCTCAGATCCCGGCGGGCGGCGTGGTCCGGACGCTGCGCAGCACCAGCCGGGCTTCGAGCAGATCCGGATCGTCCGAGGCGAGCCGGCCCTCGAGAATGCCCAGCGCCTGGTCCAGCGAGGCCTCTGCCTCGGCCAGCCGCTCCTGGGCGGCCAGGACGCGACCCAGGTCGCGGAGCAGCAGGCCGTACTCGAGGCTCTGCTCGCCGGAGTGGACCGCGATCAGCGGCCGCGCGCGCTGGTAGTAGCGCTCGGCCTCGGCGAAGCCCTCGAGGCTCTCGTAGAGCTCGCCGAGCAGGCGCAGCGCGGGGCCGAGGCTGGCCTCGCCCTCGGGCCCCCGAGCGGCGTGCATCTGCACGCCTCGCTCCGCGAGCTCAATGGCCCGCACCGTCCGACCCTGCTGCGCCATCAGCTCCCCCAGGGCCAGCAGCGTCTCGGCCACCTCCGGGCTCTCGGCTCCGAAGGCCTCCCGTCGGATCGCCAGGGCGCTCTCGTAGAGCTCCTGGGCCTGGCCCGGGCGGGCCAGGGCGGCGTGGGTCTGGGCCAGCTCATGGAGGATTCGCGCCACCACCTGGTGTCGAGGACCGTAGGTCTTCGTCAGCAGGTCGAGGGCCCGCTCGTAGAGGGGCAGCGCCTGCTGGTGGCGGTCGGAGAGCCCGTACAGGGAGGCGAGATTGGCGAAGGCGGAGCCCAGCTCGAAGAGGTTCGCGCTCTGCTGGCCCTGCAGCAGCTCGATGGCGCGCCGGTAGCTGGCCTCGGCGTCCGCTCTCCGACCCTGCTGCATCTGGCAGTTGGCGAGGCCGTTCAAGGCGAAGGCCAGCGCGCGGATCTCCCCGGCGCCGCTCCCCTCGAGCAGGGCCACCGAGCGCTCGTAGAGCGCCTGGGCCTCGCCGAAGAGACCCATCTCGAGGTGGACGGTGGCCAGGCCGATCAGCGGGCGGGCCAGGGCCGGATCGTCCGGGGGCCGGGCTGCGGCCTCGACCTCGAGCATCTCCTCGTAGCGACGGATCGCCGCGCTGTAGTTGCGCAGCGCCGCGTAGGAGCCGGCCTGGTTGTAGCGAGCCCGGGCCGTGTTGCGCGCGATCGGTCCCAGGGTCTCGTGGAAGAGGGGAATGGCCACGCCGTAGAGCTCGATGGCATCGGCGAAGCGACCCTGCGCCTGGCGCAGCAAGGCCAGGTTCGAGCTGGCCTCGGCGAGCTCGAGGGAGTCGAGCGGCGGCTGTGACTCCCAGATGGCCAGGGCTCGCTCGAAGCTCTGCTCGGCGGCCTCGAAGCGGCTGCGCGCGGCCTGCAGCGAGCCCAGCACCACCAGCGTCGAGGCGACCCTCGGATGCTCGGCGCCGAAGGCGGCCTCCCGGCTCGCCAGCGAGGCCTCGATCAGCTGCTGGGCCTCCTCGAAGCGCTCCTGGCGCAGGCGCACGGCGCCCAGATTGTGCTGGGTGGTGGCGGTCTCCGGATGACCCGGTCCCAGCACGTCTTCCTGGAGCTCCAGGGCCGCGCCGAGCGAGCGCGCGGCGCCCTCCCAGTCTCCCTGCAGCCGCTGCAGCGAGCCGAGGTTGTTGTGGATCGCCGCCACCCCCCGGTGCTGCGGGCCCAGCTCTTCGCGTCGGATGGCCAGGCTCTGCTCCAGGAGATCGCCGGCCCGGTCGTAGTCGCGTCGGTACTGGTACACGAGGGCCATGGCGGCCAGGCTCGAGGCCACCTGCGCACTGCGGGGGCCGTGCTCGCGCCTGCGGATCTCGAGCACGCCGAGCAGCAGCTCCTCAGCCTCGTCGAGTCGTCGCAGGGCGGCCAGGGTCACGGCCAGCTCCTGGGCCGTCGCCGCCGTGTCCACGTGCTCGCGGCCCGCGTGCTCTTCGCGCAGCTCCACGGCCCGGCGGAGCAGCTCGAGGGCGTCGTCGGTGCGGCCCAGGCTCCGGTAGAGGCCGCCCGCGCCGGTCAGGAGAGTGGCCTCGAAGGATTCGTCGGCGTCGGGGACATCGGAGACGATGCGCACGGCCCGCTCGTAGAGCGACTCGGCCTCTCGGTAGCGCCCGGCCTCGGCCTGGATGGCGGCAAAGCGCTGCAGGCTGCGGGCGACGCCGAGGTCGTAGGCCCCGTAGACCTCCTCGCGAATGGCCACGGCCCGCTGCAGCAGCGCGCCGGCCTCCTCGCCGCGTCCCAGCTGCTCGTAGCAGCCGGCCAGGTTCTCCAGGGTCTCCGCGTAGCCGAGGTTGTCGACCTTGGCATCGCCCTCGCGAACCGAGAGGGCCCGCTCGTAGAGCTCGGCGGCCTCGCCGGTGCGACCCTGGACCCGATCGATGCCCGCCAGGGCCTCGAGGCCCTCGGCGAAGCTGGCGCCGCCCGGCTCGAGCCGCGCCTCGCGAATTCCGATCCAGCGCTCCAGCAGCGGACGCGCCTCGTCGTAGCGTCCCTGCTGGATGTAGAGATTCGACAGCATCCGCAGGCTCTGGGCGAGTCGCGGATCCTCGTCGCCGGCGGACTCGGCCTCGCTGAGGGACTCGAGCCAGATCAGCTCCGCGTCCTGGAGCTCGCCCTTGCGATAGGCCTGGGCCCCGTCGTGGAGCTCGGACTCCGGCGCCGTCGTCGCGCATCCCACCAGTCCGAGCAGAGCGATCGCCAGAAACGCCGTCGCCTTCATGGTGCACCTCGAGCGGAGGCGTCCGTCCTCGCCGCGGGCCGGCGGGGGGCAGAGACCCTCCTAGAGCCCGCCCCGAGACGCAGGTCGGGCCCTCAGACTCTTCGGTCAGCGGCGCTTTGGCCTTGAAGGAGGGCTCGCGAGTGAGGAGGAGCGGGTCGGCTGCCCCTCAGGCGGCCAGGTCGCGGGCCAGTCGGACGCCGCTCAGCTGCCAGCGGGCGTCGGGGTAGAAGAAGTTGCGGTAGGTCGGCCGCATGTGAGAGGCCGGGGTCACGCAGGATCCCCCGCGCAGCACCAGCTGGCTGCACATGAACTTGCCGTTGTACTCGGCCAGGGAGCCGGCCAGGGGGCGGAAGCCGGGGTAGGGGCCGTAGGGGCTCCGGGTCCACTCCCAGACATCGCCGAAGGCGGCCACCGGCAGCTGGGACGTCTCCGCCCAGGCGGCCGGATGCAGATAGCCCGACTCCAGGAAGTTCCCCTGCACCGGTAGCCCGCGGAAGGCGTGCTCCCACTCCGCCTCGCTGGGGAGGCGGACGCCCGCCCAGCGGGCGAAGGCGTCGGCCTCGAAGTAGCTGACGTGGCAGGTCGGCTCGCCCGGCTCCAGCGGCCGCTCACCGCCGGCCGTGAGCTGGCTCCAGCCCTCCCCGTTCTCCCCGTTGCGCTTCCAGTAGAGGGGGGCCTCCCAGCCGCGCTCCTGCACCGTCGTCCAGCCGTCCGAGAGCCACAGCTCGGGCGTGCGATAGCCCCCGTCCTCGATGAAGGCCAGCCACTCGCGGTTGAGCACGGGGCGCGACGCGATCTCGAAGCCGGCGACGAAGGTCTGGTGCCGCGGCCGCTCGTTGTCGAAGGCGAAGCCCCTTCCTCGGTGGCCGATCTCGTGGACGCCGCCGGCATGGCGACACCAGCGCAGCGGACCGGGATCCGCGGAGGGCGGCCTCGGGGCCTCGGGCGCCAGCGCGGGGCGAAGGGGATTGCAGGACAGCATGTGCTTCACGTCGGTGACGATCAGCTCCTGGTGCTGCTGCTCGTGGTGGAGGCCGATCTCGACGACGTTCAGGCTGGCCTCCGGGAGCAGGCCGCGCTCCAGGGCGTCGAAGAGCGAGCTCTCGACGTGCTCTCGGTAGCCGCGCACCTCCTCGAGGGAGGGGCGCGAGAGCAGCCCGCGCTCCGGACGCGGGTACTGCTCCCCGACGCTGTTGTAGTAGGAGTTGAAGAGCATTCGGAACTGCGGGTGGAAGCTGCGATAGCCCGGGAGCTCCGGCTCGAGCACCAGCGTCTCGAAGAACCAGGTCGTGTGGGCCAGGTGCCACTTCACGGGGCTCGCGTCCGGCATCGACTGGATGGCGCAGTCCTCCGCGCTCAGGCCGCGACACAGCTCCAGGCTGGTGCTGCGGACCCGGGCGAGCCGGCGGGCCAGGGGCTCCGTCGCGACGGGCGGGACGAGGGGATGGGGTGTGAGGCTCATGTCTCGTGCGGCTCGCGGTGGGAGACGGCGCGCGCCGCGACCCCCCGACCCGCCATACCCTAGGCACTCTCCGCGCCGCTCTCAAGCGCTGGGTCGAACGCGCGCTCTTCGACGGTCACAGCGCCGGTGCAGCCCCTGGCCCGAGGCGCCGGCCGGGCCGGCTAGATCCCCAGGTTGCTCAGGGCGGCGGCCAGCCGCCCCACGGTCTCGGCGATCGCCGGGTGCGACTCTTCGAAGTGTCGAGTCGCCTCGGCGATGCGCTCGAGGACCGTCTGATCCTCGGGCTCGGCCTCGCGCGCCTCCGTGCGTTCCAGCAGGTCTTGCACCTCCCCGATCACGTGATCGAGCAGGCGGCGCGACTCCGGATCCACCGCCTCGCTTCGCTCCAGCTCGCGCTCCAGCTCTTCCAGGGTCTCGCGCAGGTGGGTCCTCGGCACGGCTCCTCCTCGGCCCGAGCATAGCCCGGGCCTCCGGGCCATCGGGTACCCTGCGGCGCCAGCGGAGGGAGCGTGGCGGACTACGTCGAGGTCGAGGCGGCGCGCGCCCTGCCGGGGCTGCGGCTGGTGCTGACCGCTGGAGTTCCGGGACCGTGGGGCGAGGCCGCCAAGGCCCTGTTCCACGCCAAGGGGCTGGCCTTCGCTCGCGTGGCCCAGCGGCCGGGCGAGTCCAACGCCGAGCTCGTGGCCTGGACCGGTCACGACAACGCGCCGGTTGCCGTCTATGCCGACGAGCGGCCACGCGCGCACTGGACCGAGCTGATCGGGCTCGCCGAGCGGCTGGCGCCCGAGCCCCGCCTGGTACCGCGCGAGCCTGCGCAGCGGGCCGAGATGTTCGGCTGGATCCACGAGCTGGCCGGGGAGGACGGGCTGGGCTGGTCGCGCCGGCTCTGCCTGCTGCACCAGGTGCTGGCCCTGCCGCTGCCCTCGGAGCATCCGGCGCGGCAGGGGGCCGCGGCCCTGGGCCGGAAGTACGGCTACTCGCCCGAGGCGGCGGCCGCGGCGCCCGCGCGCGCGGCGGAGATCCTGGGGCTCTTCTCGGAGCGCATTCGCAGCCAGCGGCGCCGCGGGAGCCGCTTCCTGCTGGGCCGCAGCCTCTCGGCCCTCGATCTCTACTGGGCCGCCTTCGCCGCGATGATCCGTCCCCTGCCAGCGGAGCTGTGTCCCATGTCCGAGGGCATGCGCCAGACCTACACCGCCGAAGAGCCGCTGCTGCTCGAGGCCTGCGATCCGCTGCTGCTCGAGCACCGGGACGAGATCTACCGCGACTGGATGGAGCTGCCCGTCGATCTCTGAGGCGCCGGCCGCGAGCCTCAGCGCAGCTCGCGGTGATAGAAGCGGGCGCGGTGGGCGCGGGCCAGCTTGCGCAGCGCGCTGGCCTGCTTGGCGTGCCCCACATAGACGAGCGTCAGGCCGGGCACCGGGCGCTCCTCCAGCAGCTCGAAGGCGTCCACCACCACTAGCCGCGTGAGGCCCGGATAGGGCCCACCGACCACCACGCCGATCCGTTGCGTGCCGCCCCGGCGCAGGTCGTGGTAGAGGCGGCGTGCCAGCGGCGAGTCGTCGCTCTGCGACTCCGCCTGCAGGGTCCAGGCGGCCGCGCGGCTGTCCGCGTAGACCGGGAAGTAGAGCAGCCGTCCCTGCAGACCCTGGACGGAGGCGGCCGCGACGCGCAGCCGGTCGTCCAGATCTTCCTGGCTCATCGGGCTCGCGCAGCCCGCGGCCAGGAGCCAGGCCAGGCTCAGGCCCAGCAGCGAGGCCGCCCGACTGCGTCGCATCTCTGCCTCCACTGCCTGCTCATCGGGCGCCGCGGAGGGCGGCTTGACGTCAGTCGGGGAGCGCCGCCGAGAGGCGGGCCGCCAGGCTGGCCAGCTCCGCGTCGTCGCCCTGCTCGCGACCGTGCAGGCTGAGCCCCTCGCCCTCGCGGCGCGGGACCAGGTGCATGTGATAGTGGAAGACGGTCTGGCCGGCGGCGGCGCCGTTCAGCTGGAAGACCCCCAGACCGGCCGGCGCCAGCTCGCGGCGCAGCGCCCAGGCAACCCGCCGCGACGTGGCCACCACCGCCCCGAGGGCCTCCGAGCTGGCCTCGAAGAGGTTCTCGAAGTGCTCCGCCGTCACCACCAGGGCGTGGCCCGCGGTGCTGGGGAAGAGGTCGAGGAAGGCGATCACCTGCTCGTCGCGATAGATGGTGTGACACGGCGCCTCGCCGGCCACGATCTTGCAGAAGATGCAATCGCTCACGCGTCCTGCTCCCGGCTGCGAAGGATCCGAACGTAGCAGCGAAGGTGGCGGCCCGGCAGCGGGCTCAGGGCTTCGGCAGCTCCCCGTCGGGCCGCAGCACGACGAGCAGCTTGCGGCCCCCGAGCAGCAGATCCCAGGAGAGCGACCACTCGGCGTAGAGGTCGCGACGGCGCCGGCGGCCCAGCGCCCTGCCGACTCCCCACACGCAGGCGGCGAGCGGCGCGAGCCAGCGCTGGCGCCGCATCGGGAGCAGGGTGCGCACCGACTCGGGGCGCAGGCCGGCGGCCTCGGCGATCCAGAGCAGCCGGGTCAGCGTGAGGGGATTGACGTGGCCGCGCTCCGCCCTGGAAAGGGACGCGGGATGGGGCTGGCGCGCGATCGGCTTGGTGAGCGAGCCGGTGAAGAGGAAGCGCAGACGGCTCTCCAGGCTCAGGTAGTTCGGCGTGGTCAGGATCAGGCGGCCGTCCGGCGCCAGCACTCGGCGCAGCTCCCGCAGGGCCGCGAAGGGATTCTCCAGGTGCTCGACCCCGTCTCCGCAGTGCACCCAGTCGAAGCTGGCCGCGGCGAAGGGCAGGGGCGCGTCCAGATCCGCGCGGTGGAAGGGCAGCCTTCCGTGCAGCTCGAAGCGGTCGGGCTCGAGGTCGGCGGCCTCGACCCGGAAGCCCAGCCGCAGCAGCGCCTCGGCGAGCAGCCCGCTCCCGCAGGGCAGGTCGAGCACGCGACCGGGCGCCTGGTCGCGCAGCAGGGCCAGCACGGCCTCCAGGGACCCCGGCCGGCTGTGGCGCGGCAGCCCGATGCGCTCGAGCAGAGCCTCGGGGGCCTCTTCCCGCGGAGTGCTCACGGGCGGCCGGCGGGCTGGCCGCGCCGCCGCCGGGGGCCGCGCCCGAGGCGCCTCAAGGGGGTCCTCTCGCCAACCGATTGGCCCGGCGTGGAGCGGGCACCGAGTGCGGGGGAGCGTCGCGGCGGCAGCCGCGCCGTACGCAGGTTGGCCTGCGAGATCTCCCATCGCGGCCGGCGCCAGCCCGCCGTCATCGTGGATCTCTCCCACACCGGGCTCTTCGTTCGCACCAACGTGCTGCCCGAGCCCGGGTCCTCGGTGGAGGTCCTGGTGAGGCGACCCGGGGGCGAGGCCTGGACGATCCAGGCGCGGGTGGCTCGTTCCACGGAGGGCAGCGCCAGCCAGCCCCTCTTCACGGCGCGCGGCGTCGGCCTGGTGATCGAGGAGGCCCCCGAGGCCTTCCGCGACTTCATCCGCTCGTTGGGCTGAGCGCCGACCGCGCGCCTAGGGCTCCACCTCGTCCGGGGCCGGGGAGCTCTTGCCGATCCGCTCGACCCGCTCTTGCAGGCTCAGGCGGTCGAGCTCCTCGAAGGGCAGCTGCGTGAAGATCTTGATGCGGCTCTCGAGCTCCAGGTAGATGCGATGGAAGAAGCGCCGGACCTGCTCCGGGGTGCCCCGGAAGGCGGCGGGGTCCTCCACGCCCCAGTGTGCCGTCATGGGCTGCCCCGGCCAGCTCGGGCAGGGCTCGTTGCGCGCGCGATCGCAGACGGTGAAGACGAAGTCGAGGCGCTGGACGTTCGGCCACACGAACTCGTTCCAGCTCTTGCTCCGCAGATGCGACACGTCGTAGCGGAGGGACTCGAGCAGGGCCACGGTCTCGGGGTGGGGGGCGGGCTTGGGATCGCTGCCGGCACTGAAGGAGAGGAAGCGATCTCGACCCCAACGCCGCAGCGCGCATTCGGCCATCAGACTGCGGGCCGAGTTGCCCGTGCACAGGAAGAGCACGGCATAGGGCTCGTGTTGGGTCATCGCTCCCTCCTCGGAGCTAGCGAAGCGAGAGTTTCATCACCTCGCCGTCGGTTTCCGCCGCCTCGCGCAGGGCGTCGTGAGCTCGCAGCCCGAGCGGCGCCTCGCCCAGGGCCGTGGCCCGGAAGCCGAGCTTCTCGCAAAAGGCCCGCGCCGACGAGAGCGCTGCGTAGAGACGGGTCAGACTCAGCTCGTGGGCCCTCGGCAGCAGGCTGCGCAGCAGCTCGCGTCCGATTCCCTGCCCGCGCGCCGGTTCGGCGACCGCCAGGCCCCGCAGCACACCGACCCGACCGCTCACGTCCAGGGCAATGACGCCCACCACCACCCCCTCGGACTCTGCGACGAGCACGTTCGAGAGCACGGGATGCCGGCCCAGATCCCCCAGACCGGCGCCGGTGAAGAGCGCCGACACGGCCGGGAGGTCCTCGCGCTCGGCGCGCCTCACCTTCGTCATCGTCCTCTCACTCCCGGTCCCGCTCGGCGGCCGAGCATATCACGGCTCTCCCGCGACGAGGCCGAAGAGCGGCGGTGCGAAGATCAGGAGCCCGATGCCCGCGGAGGCCAGCGCCGCGACCAGCACGGCGGCGGCGGCCAGGTCCTTGGCCCGTCCGATCTGCGGGTGGTGGTCCGGTGAGACCCGGTCGCAGAGCTGCTCGAGCGCGGTGTTGACGGCCTCGGCACTCCAGACGGCCGCGAGGGTCAGCAGGAGCAGGCCCCACTCCAGCGTCTCGATCCGGAGCGCGAGGCCCAGGGCCAGGGCGCCGATGGTGGCGGCGGCGTGGATGCGCGCGTTCGGCTGGGAGCGCAGCAGGAAGACCAGGCCGTGGAAGGCATGGCGGAAGCTCTCGACCCGGGAGCCCGCGCCGCTCGGGCTCCGCGGGTGGCCGGACTCCATCAGCCCGGCCCCGCTCGGCGGGAGGTCCCGTCGTCGAGGGCGAGCTCGGTGATGCGCTCGGCGGGGACGCGCGCTCCGCGGTTCATGCCGGGACAGCTGCGAGCCTCCTCGTCCCAGCGTTCGCGGGAGTGCACCACGCCGCGCCAGAAGGGCCAGGTGCGGCACTGGCGCGGGCGTTCCGGGTAGACGCCGCAGCCCCGCTCCGGCCGCCAGAACACGCAGTCTCCCCCGGCACGCTCGCGCAGGCTGCGCTCGCCGCCGCGAAGCTTTCGGGTGTAGGCGCTGCGGAACTCTTCCTCCGAGAGCCCCAGACGCCGGGCCAGGACCTCGATCTCGGCGTCGCTCACGCGCACGGTACCGGACTCGCCGCGGCAGCAGTGACCGCAGCGGGTGCACGCAAAGCGGAGCCCGTCGCGATACCAGGGCTGCTCGCTCACCTGGCCAAGCTAGCTCCCGGGGCCTTCCGCCGCCGGGTCCGCTGCGCGCCGCATCCGGTCGTCGGGCAGTCGCTCAGTGCTCGTCGGTCCCGAAGAAGATCTTCTCGTAGTAGTCCGCGGTTGCCGCCAGCGACTCGAGCGACGCTCGGAGCTCGCCGGGATCGGCATCCCTCAGCAGCAGGGTCTCGGTCATGATGAGCTGCTCCTCGCGCACGGCCAGGGCTCCGTGCGCCAGGCGCGCATTCACCTGCAGAGCCAGGGCCAGGCGCTCGACGCCGAGGGCCCTGCTGTCGCCGATCGGGCTCCAGAGCCGCACGAGATCGTGGCCGTCGGACTCGAAGAACTCGAGAGACACGACCTGATGTCTGCCATCCCGGTAGTCGATGCGCACGCCCGAGGGCTGCAGCTCCCAGCCCTGCTCTTCGCAGACGCGCTCGCAGATGCGTCCGAAGGCTTCCTTCGTGCTCATCGTCTCCTCCGGCTCAGGCCCGATCGGCTCTCACGCGGGGGATTCCGGGTCGCGATGCACCGTGTCGGGGGAGAAGGCGGGCAGACACACGGCCACGTACTCGGCCCCGCCGGGCTCCGGCGATCCGTAGCGCACCCACTCCCCGGGCTGGGTCAGCACGGCCTGGCCCGCGCGCACCTCCAGGGCCCCCGCCTCGTGCTCCACGCGCAGCATGCCGCGAAGCACGACGGTGACCTCCTCGAACTCGGGTCGCTGACCCGGCTCCTGCCAGCCCTCGGGCGACTGCATGCGGGCCACGCTCAGGGCCTGGTGTCCGGTCCGGACGCGTCCGGCGTACTCCTCGATGCGCTTGGGGGGCGAGCCCGCGGCCTCGACGATGGCGGGGGCTTCGATCAGGGTGGGCACGGGATGGATCTCCTCCGGGATCAGGGGAGAGCTAGCCTACCAAAGCGAGGCCTCCCGACATGCCGATGTCCGAGTACATGCGCCGCATTCGCGAGAAGCTGGGGCCGATGCGGCTGGAGATTCCGACGGTCAGCGTGCTCGCATTCGACGAGCGGGATCGCGTGGTCCTCGTGCGTCACGCGGAGACCGGCGGCTGGACCACTCCCGGCGGCGCCGTGGAGCCCGACGAGGTGCCGGCGGACGCCGCCGTGCGCGAGATGTGGGAGGAGACGGGTCTGTTCGTGGAGCTGCTCCGCGTGCTCGGCATCTACGGCGGCCCCGCCTTCTCGACCACCTACTCGAACGGGGATCAGATCTCCTTCGCGATGACGGTCTTCGAGGGCCGGCTGCGCGCCGGGAGTCTGCGCCCCGATGGCGAGGAGACCCTGGAGGCCGCGTGGTTCGAGCCCGGCCAGCTGGCCGCGCTGCCCGCTGCGCCCTGGGTCCGGGCGGTGGTGGAGCGGGCCTGGGCGCGGCGCGAGCCCCCCTGGTTCGAGCCGCCGCGCTGGCGGCCCCCGGAGGCCGCACCGGGGCCGGACGAAGAGCCCTGAGGCTTCGAGGCCCAGCGTAAAGACGAGCCCTCGAGCTGCCGAAACGAGCAGCGGAGGGCAAACCCCGCATGGTCGATTCCGGCAACCGCCGGGCCGATGGTCGCGTCTCCACCCGCTTCGAGGCCCTGTTCTCGGACGGGCGTCGGGAGGGCTGCGGCGTGCTGCGCGACATCTCGTACTCCGGGGCACTCTTCGGGGAGTCGACGCTTCGCCCCGAGCTCGGCAAGCAGATCACCGCCTACGTCTTCATCCAGCCCGTGAGCCCCGTGGAGCTGGTGGGGCAGGTGATACGCCTCACCGAGGACGGCTTCGCCCTGCAGTACGAGATCACCGACCCCGAGGTCCGGCGCCTGGTGGACGATGCGGCCGCGGTCGTCTCGGCACGGACCGAGTCCTAGGCCCGCCCCGCTCGAGGCCGGCCCCGCTCAGCCCGCCAGCAGGAAGAGCCGGATGCAGGCCCCGACGCCGACGACGAAGGCCAGCGACCGGAGCAGGTCCAGGTTGCCCAGGTAGAAGACCGCGTGCAGGATCCGCGCGGCGACGAAGACCAGGGAGGTCTGGGCGGCGCGGCTCGGGTCGGCACCCGCCACGTGGGCCACCAGGACCGCGGCCGCGAAGAAGGGCACCGCCTCCAGCGCGTTCTGATGGGCCGCCTGGGCCCGCGCGCCGAGGCCGGTGAGCCGGGCCTGCTGGAGCCGCGGGTACTTGTTGTCCAGACTCCCGAGCTGTCGCACGCGCAGCGCGCCGCTCAGCGTCGAGAGGACGTAGGGCGCCAGGGCGACGAAGAGCAGGCACCAGAAAGGGGTCGTCATGGTCTCTCCCGTCTCGGCAGGGACCCGCAGCCTACCCCCAGCGCTGTCTCCGCGCCGCCTCGCTACCGTCCGCGAACCGGGAGATCGAGGAGGAGCCGTGTCGGAGGAGAGCAAGCGGGTGGTCGCGGAGCTGTGGAGCGCGCTCTACGCGAAGGACTGGAGCGGGGTGGCCGCCCTGATCGCCGAGGACGGGCACTACGAGGACGTGCCCGCTCCGGACGCCGGCGCCACCGGCCCGGAGAACGTCGTCAAACGACTGCGAGCCGGTCTCGATCCGGTCCAGCGCTTCGAGCACCAGATCCACCGGATCGCGGCCGAGGGAGAGAGCGTCTTCGTCGAGCACACCGAGACCTGGCACTTCGAGACCGGCGAGCAGCTGCGCAACGACTTCGTCACCGTCCACGAGGTCCGGGACGGGAAGGTGCTGCTGTGGCGGGACTACTGGGACCTGGGGAAGATGATGGCCCAGGCTCCGCAGTGGTGGATCGAGCGTCTCGCCGCCTTCGACGGCAGCGACTGGGGCGGGCGCGTCGAGGGCTAGCCGCGCTCAGCCCTCCGCCGTGGCGTCCCGCACCTGCGCGAGCTCCAGCCCACAGTGGGCGCAGCGGCTCCGGGTCGGAAGCGGCAGACCGTCGGGAAGGCCCCAGAAGTTCCTGGAGCAGCGCGTGCAGGCCAGCCGCAACAGGTCCGCGCAGCGCTGGACGAAGGAGACGAAGGCGGCCGAGCAGAGCAGCAGCGCGGAGACGTAGAAGAAGGGCACGCCGGGCGGCCCGTGCTCGGCCTGCGGTGCCAGCATCACGAAGAAGGCAGCGGCCAGCGCCAGGGCGATCGCCTCGACCCCGAGCTGCCGGCGCTCCTGCCACCAGCGCCTGGTCTCCTGCTCCACCTCCGCTCCCTCGGCCGACTCGTCGCGCGGCTTGAGCCGGCACGCGGCGGACCGGATCAGGGCCTGTAGGCGGGGAGCACGAAGTCCGCCTGGCGCCGGGCCGCCACCCGCCCTCAGGTCCGGGCGGCCGCGAAGCGGCCCTCGCGCAGGAAGTGGAGGATCTCTTCCGCCGCACGCCGTGACCGCGCCAGGAAGGGATGGGAGTAGGGCAGGACGCGGTGGTCACGCATGCGCGGGAGCCGGGTCGAGGCCACCGAGATCGTCCCGTCGTGAGGGGAGGGCAGCAGCAGCTGTCCCAGCGGGTTGACCCAGCGGCTGCCGGCCAGGACGCCGATCTCACAGTCCGGCACGGGCAGGCGCTGCGGCAGCGCCTCCCCGTCGGTTCCCAGCTGGCCGGCCAGGGGGCCGAAGAGCGCCCGGAAGAGAGGCCAGTCGCCGATCGCGTCGACGATCTCGCTGCCCCGGTTCGGGGGGGCCACCAGCACGACGCGCCCCAGGTTGGGCGGCCGGCGCTCGGAGAGGTAGGCGCGCAGCACCAGGGCGCCCAGCGAGTTGCCCACGAAGTGAAGCCGCGGCGCCGTCGCCGCGCCGCAGCGGCGGCACTGCGCGTCGATCGCGGCGACGGCCTCGTCGAGGCTGCTGAGGTGGGTCCGGTAGCGAAGCCGATGCACCCGGTAGCCCGCGCGCTCGAGCCTGCGGGCCAGCGGTGCCAGCGTCCAGGGTCCGCCGTTCAGGCCGTGGAGCGTGGCCACCGCCTCGCGCGGGGCCGGCTCCGCTGCCGCGTCGGAGGCGTGCGAGACCGTCGGGGTGGCGAGCGAGGACATGGCGCCCCGCGAGCCTAGCTCGGCCGGCTCCCTCGACCCGCGAGAGGAGCCTGTGAATCCCTTCACAGCGCCGTCCCGAGCCGCCCGCCACACTCTGCCGAACGCCACCCCCGCGCCGAATCGGAGACAGGGACATGTCGCAACGGAGCCATTTGCGCAGGATCGACGGGTCGGAGCTTCGCATCCGCCTGCAGCTCGGACGCCGCGAGGCGCGGGTCCGCCTCGAAGGACGGGCGAGCGTCGCAGACGTGGACGCGCTGGGCCACGCCCTCACCCTGGCCGAGGCCTGCCAGGCGCGGCGCCTGGTGGTGGATGCGCGGCGCCTGAGAGAGCCCTCGGCCCTGGCCCTGGGCCTGGTGAACGCGGCCCGGCGCGCCAGCCACTACTACGGGGGCGAGACCCGGGTGCTGGGCGACGCCGCCAGTCTGCCCTCGCGCCGCTAGTGGGAAGGCGTCTTGCGGGCGCCCAGGCTCCGCCGGCTGTCTCCCACCAGGCCCTCGAGGCGCTCGATCACCGGGCGGAGGATACGTCAGGGGTTGCGAAGATGGTCCGAAGCACCGCCTGGCCCTTCTCGTTGACCACGCAGTCCTCGCGCACCAGCTGTGCAAGCTCTCCGGCCGACTCGGGACGTTCGTAGACCCATTCGATCACGCGCTCGAGCTGACGGAAGGTGACCTCCGGATCCTCGGAGAAGGGAGAGTCCACGCTCCGGCGCAGCGCCCGGACCTGCTGCCGCTTGGAGCGCCCGCGATCGCGGCTCTGCGCGATCGCGAAGAAGACCTGCGCGAGGTTCTCGCAGGTGCCGCCGCCCTCGGGCGGCAGCGGCGTGCGCGGCTCGTCGGCCGGAAGCGCGCAGGCCAGGCCCAGGGCGATCGCGAGGCCCGCCGCGAGGATGCGGAGCGCGGGCCGGCCCCCGACGCGCGGCGCTCCGCAAGGCCCCGCCGGCCTCGCCCTCCTCACCCCTCGCCGCGTCCTTCCCGGTACTCGCGCAGCGTCTCCGGATTCTCGTCGAGCTCTGCGAAGGAGCGCCTTCGGCGCTCCTCCCATCGCTCCGGCTCCTGGCAGATGCGCTTCGTGCGGATTCTCACGGCGGCTCTCCCAGGACCTTCCTCGAGTCGAAGGGCCCGCGCTCGGGAGCCGGCTCCAGCCGGCAGAGCGCCCACAGGCTGGAGAGGCCGAAGAGCACGAGCAGGCCCACGAAGAGCACCCCGAGCTTGCGGCTCATCCGGAGGCCTCAGCCCCCGAAGGTGGTGCGGAGCCGCGCCAGGGCCTCCTCCACGTTCTCGCGGGAGTTGAAGGCCGAGAGCCGGAGGAAGCCCTCGCCCGAGGCGCCGAAGCCGGCGCCCGGCGTGCCCACGACCTGCGCCTCTCGCAGCAGCCTGTCGAAGCAGTCCCAGGACGACAGGCCCTGCGGTGTCTTCATCCAGATGTAGGGCGCGTGCTCTCCCCCGTAGACCGTGAAGCCGGCTCCGCTGAGCCCCTCCCTCAGGGTGCGGGCGTTCTCCATGTAGTAGGCCACCTGCTCGCCGGTCTGCTTGCGCCCTTCGGGCGAGAAGGTCGCGGCCGCAGCTCGCTGGACCAGGTAGGGGACGCCGTTGAACTTGGTGGCCACGCGCCGGGCCCAGAGCTGGCGCAGCGGCACGCGCGCTCCGTCCGCGGCGCGCCCGCAGAGCTCGGCCGGCACCACCGTGTAGGCGCAGCGGACGCCGGTGAAGCCGGCGCGCTTCGAGAAGCTGCGCATCTCGATGGCGCAGTCGCGGGCTCCGTCGATCTCGTAGATCGAGCGCGGCAGCGAGGGATCCCGGATGAAGGCGTCGTAGGCTGCGTCGAAGATCAGCACCGCATCGTGCTCGCGCGCCCACGCGACCCAGGCCGCGAGCTGGCCGTGGGAGGCGACCGCGCCGGTGGGATTGTTCGGCGAGCAGAGGTAGGCCAGGTCGGTGGGCCCGGAGGGAGGGCCGGGAACGAAGCCGTTCGCCTCGGTGGCGGCCAGATAGGTGATGCCGGCGTAGCGGCCCTGCGCGTCGGCGGGGCCGGTGCGTCCGGCCATGACGTTGGTGTCCACGTAGACGGGGTAGACCGGATCGGTCACCACC
>CAZYOL010000063.1:0-21327 GCA_964649065.1 uncultured Spirochaetales bacterium | reverse complement strand
GGTTGAGGCCGCGCATGGCGCGATTGGCAAACTCCGGCTCGGCCGGGCCGCGGGAATTCGCGCTGGCGGGTCGTCGCTTCCACGAGGCCGCCGTGGCCGCGGCCTCGCTCCGCGCCACGGAGACCGCCCGCCGGGCCACGGCCGCCGAGTGCCTGGCCTGGCTGCGCGGACGCCAGCTCGACCGGCTCGCCGGGTGCAGCGCGCGCCTCGAGCGCTGGCAGCGAACGGCGGACCGCTCGGATCCCGGCCTCAACACGCTGGTCGCGCTGGGTGCCATCGCAGGGCAGCGTCCGCCGCCGTCGCTCCGGCTGCCGCCCGAGGTGCGCGCCCTCGTTCGCGATGCCATCCGCTGAGGGGTCGTGGAGCCTTCGCTGCTGCTGCGCTGGCTGCTGCTGCTCGGACTCCTGGCCGCCAGCCTGCTCCTGGCCGAGCCCTAGACGGCTCGGCCGCGCCGCAGCTCCTCGATCTCGGCGGGCTCGAGGCCGCACTCGCGCAGCACCTCCTCGGTGTGCTCGCCGTGCAGCGGCGGCCGGCGGCGAATCGAGCCCGGCGTCCCGGAGAGCTTCACCGGCAGTCCGGTCGTGCGAAAGCGGCCCACCTCGGGGTGCTCCAGCTCGACCAGCATCTCACGCGCCAGCACCTGCGGGTCCTCGAAGACCTGTCTCAGGTCGAGCACCGGCCCGGCCGGCACCCCCGCTGCGTTGAGGACCCGGACCCAGTGCTCGACGACGTCGCCGCCGAGCACTGCCTCCAGGGCCTCGGTCAGGGCCTCGCGGTGCCGTAGGCGCTCCAGGGGGCCCGCGAAGCGGGAATCCGAGAGCCAGGCCTCGCGACCCAGTGCCCGCGCCAGCCGCTCCCAGATGGCCGGGCTGCCCGCCGCGAGGTTCAGGTAGCCGTCGCGGGCGCGAAAGCGTCCGTAGGGCGCCGAGAGCGGATGGTGCTGGCCGGCGGGGCCCGGCGCCCGGCCCGACTCGAAGTACATCCCCGCGCCCCAGCTCAGCACGCCGACCATCGCCTCGAGCAGCGAGGTGTCGACGCGCTGACCGCGACCGCTGCGCGCCCGGGCCAGCAGGGCGAGCTGGATCCCGTGGGCCGCGAAGATCCCGCCCAGCAGATCACCGATGGCGATGCCCGCCCGCGTCGGGCCGCTCTCGGGGGTCCCGGTGAGGCTCATGAAGCCGCTCATGCCCTGGGCGATCTGGTCGAAGCCCGGGCGGTCGCGATAGGGACCGGTCGGGCCGAAGCCGGAGACGCCGCAGTAGACGAGCCGCGGGAAGCGCTCGAGCAACAGCTCGCTGCCGAGGCCGAGGCGTTCCATCACACCGGGTCGGAAGTTCTCGACCAGCACGTCGAAGCGCGGCAGCAGGCGCAGCAGCAGCTCGCGCCCGGCCTCCGCGCGCAGGTCGCAGGTGAGCGAGCGCTTGCCGCGGTTCGCCGAGAGGAAGAAGTAGGGATCGCGCTCGGCGCCCGGCGGCCGGAACTCCCGGCCCTCTCGTGCCTCGACCTTCACCACGTCGGCGCCGTAGTCGGCCAGCAGCATGGTGCAGAAGGGCCCGGCCAGGTAGCGCGTGAGATCGAGCACGCGCACGCCCTCGAGGGGTGCGGCCCCGGACATGGCTAGCGGCCCCGAAAGCGAGGCGGGCGCTTCTCGAGGAAGGCCCGCATTCCCTCCCGGTAGTCTTCGCTCTCGAAGCAGGTCCGGATCGAGGAGTCGATGGCGGCGGGGTCGCGCTCCGCGCTCGGGAGCGCGAGCTGCTGGGTGATGAGCTTGACACTGCGAAGCGTGAGCGGGGCGTTCTCGGCGATGCGGTCCGCCACCTCCCGCACGTGCTCCTCGAGTGCCGCTCGGGAGACGACCCGGTTCACCAGCCCGAGGTGGTAGGCCTCGTCGGCGGTGAAGCGGCGGGCGGTGAAGAAGATCTCCTTGGCCGCCGACCAGCCCACCAGGCGGGCGAGGGCCTCGATGCCGGCCGCGTGGTAGCCCAGGCCGATGCGGGCCGCGGGAATCGCGAAGACGGCGTCGCGCGAGGCGTAGCGGAGGTCGGCGCCCAGCGCGATCGCCATGCCCCCACCGATGCAGAAGCCGTGGATCATGGCCAGCAGCGGCTTGCGCGTCTGGGCCAGGGCCAGGAAGGCCCGGCCGGTGGCCTCGTCGTAGCCCTGGACGGCGCCTCCCGTCCGCTCCCGCTCGAACTCCGAGATGTCCGCGCCCGAGACGAAGGCGAGGTTCCCCGCCCCCCGCATCACCAGCACGCGAATCTCGTCGTCGCCGTCCAGATCCGACACGACCCCCGGGACTTCCCGCCACATCTCCGCGGAGATTGCGTTGCGGCGCTCGGGATGGTCGAAGACGACCCAGCCGATGTGGCCCTCTTTGTCGCTGCGTACGCGTCCGCCCACGATCCGACAATTCTAACGCAGAGCTTCGCACCCGCGGGGCATCGGGTGCTCGAGCCCCGTTACGAACCTTGCCTTTTTGGGCACCAACGGGTGTATGATGGCGCGCCGGCTGCGCAGAGGAGGAAGATCTACATGCGACTTCAGGCGGGCCTGGCGGCCCTCGCTTTCCTGGCACTCGGACTCACCGGCTGCCCGTCCATCGACGGCAGCGACAACAACCCCTTCGACCCCGAGCTCGGAACTCCCGGATCCGCCCTGCTGCGGGTCGCCGGGGCGGACTACGGGGACGGCGTGAGCAGCCTGGCCGGTGCCGGCCGGCCCAGCCCGCGCACGATCAGCAATCTCGTTCACGACCAGCCCATGCCGCGCATCCCGAATGCCGCCGGCAAGAGCGACTACATCTGGCAGTGGGGCCAGTTTCTCGATCACGACATCGACCTGACCCCCGGCGACTCGGGAGAGGCTGCCGACATCCCGGTGCCGGCTCCCGACCTCTTCGATCCGCCCGGCGTGATCTTCTTCACGCGCTCGGGCTTCGTTCCGGGAACCGGGACCGATCCCAGCAACCCGCGCGAGCACCCGAACCTGATCACGGCCTGGATCGACGCCTCGAACGTCTACGGCTCCGACGACGAGCGGGCCGAGGCGCTGCGCCTGATGGACGGCAGCGGCCAGCTCCGCACCAGCGCCGGCGGCCTGCTGCCCTTCAACACGCTGGGCCTGGAGAACGACAACGGGCCGATGGGCGGCGACGACGAGGACTTCTTCGTCGCCGGCGACATCCGCGCCAACGAGCAGGCCGGCCTCACCGCCATGCACACCCTCTTCGTGCGGGAGCACAACTTCTGGGCCCAGTTCTTCGAGTTCCGCTTCCCGCATCTCTCCGGAGACAACCTCTACGAGCTGGCCCGCGCGATGGTGATCGCCATCGTGCAGCGCATCACCTTCGAGGAGTACCTGCCGCACCTGCTGGGCCCCGGCGCGATCCCGCCCTACGCCGGCTACGACCCGAGCATCGACGCCCAGATCGCCACCGAGTTCTCGACGGCCCTGTTCCGGGTCGGCCACACCCAGCTGAGCGCGACGCTGCTGCGCCTCGACCCGAACGGCGATCCGATTCCGGAGGGCCACCTGGCGCTGCGCAACGCCTTCTTCGACCCGGCCAACATCACGGGCATCGGCATCGATCCCTATCTGCGGGGCCTGGCGGGGCAGGTGGCCAACGCCGTGGATCCCTTCGTGATCGACGACGTGCGCAACTTCCTGTTCGGGCCGCCGGGGGCCGGCGGCTTCGATCTGGCCTCGCTCAACATCCAGCGCGGCCGCGACCACGGCATCCCGAGCTACAACGAGGTCCGGAGCGCCTACGGCCTCGCCCCGGCGGCGGGCTACGACGACATCAGCTCGGACCCGGCCATCCAGGCGCGCCTGGAGGCGGCCTACGGCGCCGGCAACGTCGACGACGTGGACGTCTGGAGCGGTGCGCTCTGCGAGGACACGGTGCCCGGCGCCCTGGTGGGCGAGCTGATCCTCACGGGCCTGGTGGAGCAGTTCACGGCGCTGCGCGACGGGGACCGCTTCTGGTACGAGCGGCACATCCCGGGCTTCGCGCGCAGCCTGGTCGACGACTCGACCCTGGCCACGGTGATCCGGCGCAACACCGCGATCGGGGGCGAACTCCCGGACGACGTCTTCGTCGTCCCCTGAGTCGAGCGAGCCTCCGCGCGGGCCCAGCGGCCCGCGCGGGGGCCTCAGCTCTTGGGCCGCTTGCCCTGCTTGGAGCGTCGCAGCTCCGCCTCTTCCAGGTCGACGAAGCCGTCCCGTGCGAAGCTGCAGGCGCGCTCCGGCTCCTGCATCAGGAGCCGGGCGAAGTCCACGTCGACGGCGTCCGTGTCCATGACCTGCGGCAGGCTCTGCGTTCGCCGCAGCACCTCCAGGCCCTCGGCCACGCGCTCCGGCCGGGAGCGGCTGGTGCCCAGGCACAAGAGGCCCGCCCCGAGCTCGACGTTGTAGTCCACCCGCGCCGAGTTGATCTCGACCGCGCGGCGTCCGTACTCGACGGCCCGCTCCTTGTCGCCGCGCACGCCGATCACCCACTTCAGCCAGAACCAGTCCGGCACCAGCCGGTAGAAGGCGGCGGCGGCCAGGTACAGGTTGCCCAGGGTCGAGTTCATGGGGCCATCGGTGTCCCGGGGCTCGAGCTCGATGCCGCGCTCCAGGAGATCCGCGATCACGGGGGCCGTGCGCGCGGCCGAGACCATGCCGCCCGTCGTGGCGATGCGGCCCAGGGAGGCGGCCCGCCAGAGCATGCAGGGGGCGCACTCCGGATCGACCTCCAGGCCCTCTCGCGCGCTCCGCTCGGCGTTCTGGAAGTACTCCATGCGGCCCTCGACGTCCTCGGTGGGCAGGCGCTCCGCGATGCGCCAATAGGTCCGCGACAGCCGCCAGCGCGCCTGGGCGTCGGCCGGTCGGGCCAGCACGACCTGCTCGAAGAGCCCAGCCGACTCCTCCAGCCGTCCGGCGTGCTCGAGCTCCTGGGCGCGCCGCCAGGTCTCCTCGCTGCTCCCCGCGGGGGGCGAGGCCTCCGGCGGGCTCTGGAGGGAGCTTCGCTCGGCCGCGCTGGCGGGCAGTACGAGCAGGGTCGTCCACAGGGCTAGCGGTAGGCAGATCCTGGCCATGGCGCGGTAGTGTATTACGAAAGCTCCGGCGCGGAAGACCGGGCCCGGGGCGCATCCGGGGGGTTCCATGAGGCGCATTTCAGCCCCTTTCGGTCCGGCGCAGCCCGGGCGAGAGGCCCGGCTGACGGCCGCCTGGCTGCTCGTCTCGCTCGGGCTCGTCTCGCTCGGAGGGGCCGGCCCCGCGCTCGCCAGCGAGGTCGAGGTCGAGGAGTCGCCGCAGGCGAGCGCCGGCTACGTCGAGCGGGCCAGCATCACCACCGCCGTGATCGAGCGCGAGCCCCAGGACGACGTCGAGGTGCTGACGAACGACCACGTCCAGGTCTTCTTCTTCACCGAGCTGCGCGATCTGGAGGGGCAGACGGTGCTGCACCGCTGGCAGCTGGGCGGAGAGCTGGTGGCCGAGGTGCCGATCGCCGTCGGCGGGCCGCGCTGGCGTGCCTACTCGAGCAAGAGCCTGGCACCCGAGTGGCTGGGCGAGTGGGAGGTGTCGGCCGTCGACGGAGGAGGCCGGGTCCTCGCCACGCGCCGCTTCCGCACCGTCGAGGCGGCGGCAGGGGTCGAGCCGTAGGTCCACGCGCGCTCCGCCTCGCTCAGCGGGAGCGGGCGCGTCGTCCGCGAGCGTGCAGCGGGACCACGGACGAGGTCCGGGGCGCTGCGGGCTCCGGCTTAGGCCGGTCGAGGGTGGCGCGCAGCCAGCGCCACAGGGTCAGCGGCCCCGGGTCGATGGCGAGCTGAGCTCCCCGCACGCGCGGCATCAGGCCGGTGTCCGAGCGATCGGCCAGCCCGGAGAGCAGCACCCGGGCCTCGTCGCGCTGCTCGCAGGTGGCCAGCAGCCGGGCCATCTCGAGCACCACCTCGAAGCGCCACGGCTCGATCTCCCGGGCGCGGCGCAGCAGGTAGATGGCCTGGGGCCGGCACCAGCGGGCGCGCAGCTGGCGGCTGCCCTCGAGCAGGGCGTCCACGGCCTCGGAGGGCCGCTCGTGCTTGTGGTGGAGGTGGGCGATCGCCTGCCAGACCTGGTACTCGCGCGGGAGGTAGAGCGCCGCCTCGCGGTAGACCGCCAGCGCCCGGTCGGGGTGCCCGGTGCGTTCGCAGGACTTGGCCGCCGCCCGGAAGTGGGTCCAGGCGTCGAAGGACTGGCCGGTCTCGGCCAGCAGCGGGCCCAGGCGCGCGTGCAGGTCCAGGTTGCGCGGCTCCATGGCCAGCACCCAGCGGTAGAGGGCAATCGCCCGGCGCCGGCGCCGGCGCGACCTGGCGCGGGCGGCTGCGTCCAACAGGCGACGGCGATCGAAGTCCTGGCGTCCGCGGAGCCCCATCCTGCATCTCCTCCGGTGGAGAGACGCATCGGCAGATCGCGGCGGCAGCAGGAGTGATCGGAGTCACCCCGAGGGGCGAAGCAGGCGGGGGGGTCTGCGCGCCCCGCCATGCGGCAGACGGGGCGCGCAGGGTTGGGCCCCCCGGCCCTTACAGCGGCTCGGGCTCGGGCTCTCGCTCGAGCAGCCTGGGAATCCAGCGGCGGGGCGAATCCGGAGCCCCTGAAGGGGGCAGGAGCTCCGGATGCCCGGGTGCGCGCTGGGGAGAACGGCTTCGGTGCAGCGCTTCCAGGCGTCGGCCGGCCAGCGCGACGTCGTCGCGCGCGCGCTCCACGGCCAGCGCCAGGCGGGCCCGCTCGCGGGCCAGTCGCTCGATCCGGGCATCGAGCAGCACGATCTCGCGGCGGATCGGGATGATCCGCAGGATGGCCTGCCGCGCCCGCGGCTCGTCGTCGCGCGCCAGCGCCAGGTGCATGTCCGCGTCCAGCAGGCCCAGGCGCTCTTCGCGCTCGGCCCGCGCTGCGCGCTGCTGGCGCTCCTCGTCGCCGAAGGCCAGCAGCAGCCCGCGCCGGCACTCCAGCTCGATCTCGGCGTCCTGCAGCTCCTGCGCGAGCCGATGCGCCGGATCCTCGAGAGCATCCAGGAGGTCGCGGCTGTCGCTCCACTCGCAGCTCGCGGCGCGCTCGATCCAGCTCATCGCCATCGGGCATCCTCCTGGCGGTCGGGGAAGGAGAGTTCGGGGAGACCTCGTGCCGAGCCGCCAGGCCGATCGACCGCCCCCGGTCGAGGGAAGAGCCCTTCCGCACCTCCTGCCCGGAGGACGCCGGCCAAGACCCACCAAGACGAGGCCGGCGCTTCCGGACGGAGGTGCGGAAGGGGGGACGGGGACGGGAACGGATTCAGGGACTCGGAAACCATCGCTGCCACGACCCTTGGATACGACAGCACCGGGAAGGATTCGATCAAAGTTGCGTAAAGAGGCCGGGCCCCGGCTTTACCTGCGCTTTACAGACGCAAGCTCCCGCAGGCACTAAGCTTCTCGACATCGAACCGGAGCCCCGCGTGGTCGCAGAAGAGGACAAGCCCCGCATCCTGGTGGTCGAGGACGAGCCCGCCATCCAGCGCGGGCTGTGCGACGTCCTGGCCTATCACGGCTTCGTTCCCACGGGGGTCGACACCGGCGACGGCGGCCTGGCCGAGGCGCTCGCCGGCTCCTACGAGCTGGTGATCCTCGACCTGATGCTCCCCGGCCTCTCGGGGCTGGAGGTGTGCCAGCGCCTGCGGGCCGAGCGCCCGCTGCAGAGCATCCTGATGCTGACGGCGCGCGGCTCGGAGCAGGACGTCCTTCAGGGCTTCGAGCGCGGGGCGGACGACTACGTCACGAAGCCCTTCTCGGTCTCGGAGCTGCTGGCCCGCGTCCGGGCCCTGCTGCGGCGCTCCGGACCGCGCGAGCCCGCCCGCCCCGCCGAGGGCTTCGCCTTCGGCAGCTGGAAGGTCGATCCGGGCTCGCTGCGCGCCACCCGCGGCTCCGAGCAGGTCGACCTGTCCCAGCGCGAGCTGGAGATCGTTTCGCTCTTCCTGCGCGAGGCGGGTCGCGTCGTGAGCCGCCGGCTGCTGCTGAAGGAGATCTGGGGCTTCCCGGACCCGGAGAGGGTCGAGACCCGCACGGTCGACATGCAGATCGGCAAGCTGCGCCGCAAGCTCGACGCGAGCGGAGAGTCGCTGATCGAGACCGTGCGCGGGGCCGGCTACCGCTACTCGGGGGAGAGCTGAGCGGTGCGGCGCATCCGGCTCTTCTTCGTGCTGCTGGCCCTCGGGCTGCTGGTCCCGATGGCGCTGCTGGTGCGCAGCGCGCTCCGCAGTGCGGAGTTCGAGCGCCAGGTGCGCCATCGCACCATCGCCGAGCGCACCGCCGACGAGATGGAGCGGGCGCTCTCGAGCCTGCTCCAGCGGGAGAACGAGCGGCCCTTCGGCCACTACCGCTTCTACTACGTGCCGACCAACGTGGCCTCCCAGCGCTATGCGCTCACCCGGTCGCCGCTCTCCGAGCCCTCGGAGCCGGCCTTCGTGGTGGGTCGCTTCGAGGTGGGGCCGGACGGTCAGATCCGCAGCCCGGTGGTGCCCCGCAACCCCTCCCTGGCCGCCCAGCGGGGCGACTGGCGTCCCTCGCCGCTGCTCGAGCGCGAGCTCCAGGACCTGGAGGCGCTGGTCACCCTGGCCTCCCTGGTTCCGGCGCGCCAGGACGGCAACCGCTTCCCCTTGCGCCCGGGAGCGACCCGCCCGCTCGAGCCCGACGCCCTCGAGGTGGAGCCCGAGCCGGCGCCTGCCGAGTCCCTCGACACCTACCGGGCGCTCAGCTGGCTGAACCGGGGAGCCGTCCATCGTTCGGGTACTTCCACGCGGAGCCTCGCGCTTCACTTGAGGCCGCTGCGGCACGGGGCAGGGCTCGCCGTGATCGCCACGGTCGACGGCTCACCGGAGCCGCTCGGCGCCGGGGAGCTGCGCTTTGCGGCCTCCGCCGGTCGGCCCGAGACCTTCTTCTCCCCGGACGCCGTGCTGCAGGGAGCGCCTCCCAAGGCGCAGATGGTCCACGTGCACCGTCTGGAGTCGCGGCTGCTCGAGCGCGAGCACCTGGTGCTCGGTCGCGCCGTGGCCGCGGGCAGGACCTGGTTCTGGCAGGGGGCGATCCTGGAGGTCGACGCCTTCACCCGCTGGCTCGACGCGACCGTCTTCGCGGGCAGCCCGCTGGCCAGCCACGTGCGACGCGACTACCTGGTCGCCGGCGCTCCGGCCCCCCCTCTGGGCGGCGGACCGGCCTACGTCTACCTGCACCGCTTCGACCGTCCCTTCGACGACCTGGCGGTGCGGCTGGCCGTCTCTCCCCTGGCCAGCAGCGGAGGCGCCCAGCTCGTCTCGCTGCTGGCGCTGCTGGTGCTGGTGGCGGGCTCGGGAGGCCTCTACGCCCTGTACCGCATGGTCGAGGTCACGGTCGGATTCGCCCAGCGCCGCAGCAACTTCGCGGCGGCCGTCTCGCACGAGCTCAAGACCCCGATCACGGCCATCCGGATGTACGCCGAGATGCTCGGAGACGGCATGGCGTCCTCCCAGGATCAGGTGCGGGAGTACGCCGCCACCATCGGCTCCGAGTCCGAGCGCCTGTCGCGGCTGATCGACAACGTGCTCGAGTTCTCGCGCCTCGAGCAGGGGACCCGCGAGGTGGAGCTGGTGAGCGGCTCGCTGGGCGACGTGGTCTCCGAGGCCGTGCGCATCCTCGAGCCGCAGGCCCGCCAGGCCGGCTTCTCGCTGGAGCTCGAGCTGGAGCCGGATCTGCCCGCCGTGCGCTTCGACCGCGACGCGCTGATGCAGGTGGTCTTCAACCTGGTCGACAATGCCCTCAAGTACGCGCGGGAAGCCGAGCAGAGAAGCATCGCGCTGCGCTGCAGCGCCTCCGATCGGGGCGTGCAGCTGAGCGTCCGCGACCGCGGCCCGGGCGTGCCGGCGGGTCACCTCGCCCGGATCTTCGAGGCCTTCTACCGCCCGGGCAACGAGCTCACCCGCACGACCAAGGGCACCGGCATCGGGCTGGCGCTCGTCCAGGGCCTGGCCCAGCGCATGGGCGCTGCGGTCAGCGCCCGCAACGCGGACGGCGGTGGCTTCGAGGTGACCCTGAGCTTCCCCGCCGCCGCCTGAAGCGGATCAGGAATGGGGCGGGTGCAGGCCCAGCGGGTCGACGAAGGTGTAGCGCGCGGGCTTGACCACCAGGGCGGAGAAGGGCTTGCCCATGTCGGTCGGGCGCGTCACCAGCATGAAGGGCGCGAAGATCGCGTAGGCCGCCGTGCCCAGGCCGGTCATCATGAGCCCGACCGGCCGCAGCGCCACCACGTCGAACACCACCGGCACCGAGGCCTCGCGGTCGGCGTTCTTCAGCGAAGAGGACTGGGCGGCGGCCGGAGCGGCCCCGAGCAGCGCGCCGATGGCCAGTGCCGCGGCGAGCGGGCGAATGCACTTCGACATCGGATGACCCTCCAAGCGTGAATCTCCCTTTCTCTTCGGTCGTTACGGGCCGCGGGTGAAGGTCTTTCGAGGCCGCTGGCGGGCCTGCCGGCAGCCGCCGTGCAGGCGGGCGGGCCAAGTGTTCGAGCCGGCTGCGGGTGCTCGGAGCGCCCGCCGGCGGCTTCAGCCGGGGCGTGCGCGGTCCGATGCCAGCAGCTGTGGGACGCGTCGCGATCCTCCTCGGCCTGCTGGCTCTGGTCGCCTCCGGCTGCACCCTGCCCCAGCGGGGCACGCCGGTCTTCGTCGACGCGCGCGCCGGGCTCTTCTGGTCGGGCAAGGGGCTGCTGGTGGAGGTGTCGGACGACGAGAGCCGCTGCAAGGTGGCCGTCCGCGACCGGGCGCTGATCGTGCGCGAGCGCTGGGTGGACTGCCGCTCGGTTCACCCCCGCCGCGGCTGAGCCCGCCCTCGCGGTACCAGGCGAGCATGGCCTCGGTGTTCCGCTGGAGGCCGAGGGTCTCGGCGGTGGCCCGGGCGCGCCGGCCCAGCTCGCGCCGCCGCTGCGGATCCCGCGCCAGCTGGCTCAGGAAGGCCGCGCCCCGCTCGACCCGATCCGGGTGCTCCAGGACGCAGCCCTCGCGACCGTCGCGGATCAGCTCCGCGATGCCGCTGGCGGCCGGGACGACGACCGGCAGCCCGCTGGCCATCGCCTCCAGGGCCGCGTTGCCGAAGGGCTCGTAGAGCGAGGGCAGGAGCAGCGCGGCACAGGCGGCGTAGACGTCTTCGATCCGCTTCACGAGCCCCAGGAAACGCACGGCGGGCTCGATGCCCAGGCGGCGGGCGCGCCGCCGGTAGGGGGCGACGGCGCCGCGGCCGGCCACCAGCAGCAGCGCCGGGCAGCCCCGGGCCCGGGCACCCGCCACCATCTGCAGCGCGAAGTAGAGGCCCTTGCGGGCGAAGCCCGAGCCGACGAAGGCGATCGGCAGCGCGTCCTCGGGGATGCCCAGGCTCGCGCGCAGCCGACGGGTCGCGTCGCCGCCCGGCTCCGGCCGGGGCCGGAAGCGCTCCAGGTCGACCCCGTTGTAGATCAGGGCCACCCGCTCTGGGGGGAGCCCGAGATCGCGGATCACGTCGCAGCGCACCCGCTCGCTGTTGGCGACGAGGCGCACTCCCGCCGCGTGGACCAGGGCGCGCTGGCGCGCCATGCGGATGTGGTGGCGCGGGTGGGCCGCCTGCACGAGGCGACGCCAGCCCGGGGCGTAGCGGCGCATGGCGCGCAGGAAGGCCGCGTGGCTGCCCCCGCCGAGGCGCAGGTGCGTGTGGCAGCGGGTGGCGCCGAAGCCCTGGACCGCGTCCCAGCTTCCGAGCCGGGCCAGCCGGGAGCGCAGGGCGGCCTCGAAGCCGAGCTCGCCTGTCCGCTGCGCGAGCAGCTCGACGCGGACGTCGCGCGCCAACGCGGCCGGATCCTCCGGCGGCCGGGCCGTCAGCACCGTGACGCGGGCCCCTCGCCCGGCCAGGCCGTTGGCCAGGGTGCAGGCGTAGCGCTCGACACCTCCGAGCGTCGGGTCGAGCCGCGGGATCACCAGCGCGATCCTCACGAGGCGGCCAACCGCGCCGCTCGCGTCGAGCGGCGCAGCGGGGCGCTGCCGCTGCCGGCTTCGTTCCAGAGGTAGAGGGCGGCATAGGCCCGCCACGGACGCCAGCGCTCGGCCGCCGCGAGCACCTGGGCCGGGCTCGCGAGATCCCCGTCCCGTCCCAGGGCCTTGCGCAGGAACAGGTCGCCGGCGGGGAAGGCGTCGGGCTCCTGGAGCGCGCGCATCGCCACGACCTGGGCCGTCCATTCACCGACGCCCGGAATCGCGCGCAGGCGATCCAGGATCTGCCCGGGATCGCCGGCGCCGTCGAGCACCAGCTCGCCGTCCCGCACCGCCCGAGCCAGCTCGACGAGGGCGGCGCCGCGGGTGCGCGGCAGAAAGCGGAGCCGGGACTCGGCCAGCGACTCCGGCGTCGGGAAGAGCCGCACGACACCGCTCCCGGCCTCCTCCTCGGGCAGTGCCTCGCCGCGCTCGGCGGCCAGGCGTCCGGCCAGGGTGGTGGCCCCCTGCACGCTCACCTGCTGCCCGAGCACGGCGCGGACCGCCACCTCGAAGCCGTCCCAGGCACCGGGGAGGCGCAGGCCCGGCAGGGCCGCGACCCGCGGCCGCAGCCTCGGATCGCGCGACAGGTGCTCGCCGATCACGCTGGGGTCGGCGGCGAGGTCGAAGAGCCGGCGCAGCCGCTCCGCGATCTGGATCAGGCCGGTGGCCGACGGCAGCTGGACGCGCGCCAGCAGCTGGCCGCCGCCGGGCGCGAGCTCGACGCGCAGCGTCCCCACCGCGGCCCCGATCCGCAGGCTGCGGACGTAGCTCTGCCCGTCGACGGCCTCCACGCCCGGCGTCGCGCGGTGCGCCAGGTAGCGCAGGACCTGGGGCCAGGGGTAGGGGGGGCGGAAGGGCAGGCGCAGCCGGATCGCCGAGTCGGCTTCGGCCCCGCCCGGACGCGCCCGGCGCAGATCGCTCGGACTGCGGCCGTAGCTGCGCCGGATCGCGTCGTTGAAGCGGCGGATGCTCGCGAAGCCCGCGCCGTAGGCGACCTCCGCCATGGGCAGGCGGGTCTCGTCGATCAGCTGCTTGGCGAAGAGGACCCGGCGTGTGCGCGCGACGGCCAGCGGCCCCGCGCCGAGGTGGCGCAGGAACAGGCGGCGCAGATGGCGCTCGCCGATCCCGAGCCGCGCCGCCAGGGCGCCGACGGAGCCCCGGTCGAGCACGCCCTCGCCGATCAGCCGCAGGCCGCGGGAGACGGTGGCGGAGGTCCCGAGCCAGGCGGGAGTTCCGGGCGAGGCCTCGGGGCGGCAGCGCAGGCAGGGCCGGAAGCCCGCCTCCTCGGCGGCGGCAGCGCAGGGCAGGAACAGGCAATTCTCGCGCCGCGGCGTGCGGGCCGGGCAGATCGGCCGGCAGTAGATCCCGGTCGACCGCACGGCCGTGAAGAAGCGCCCGTCGAAGCGCGCGTCGCGGGTGCGCAGGGCGCGGTAGCAGACGTCCGGGTCCAGCGGCTCCACCGCGCCATCGATAGCACGGCAGGCCGCGCCGCCTGGCCGGATTCGGACCTGCGCCTCGGCCGCGACCCGCTAGCTCTCGGGCGGCGGCGGCGGCGGCGGCGGCATCCCGGCGAAGAGACCCGCGAGCTGGGGCAGCTGTCCGGCGGCCACCCAGGCCGCCATGCCCGCCATCCAGACCGGCGTGTCGGGCCGCAGGGCACCCTGGGCGACGGCCTGGGCCAGCTGGGCCTGGCTGAAGGGCCCCTGGGATTGCCCGCCTCGCGCGACGTGCCAGACCGGCGTCGTGGGCAGCGGCGGAGGCGTCTGCTGCGCCTGGGGGGCCTGGCCCGGGGCGGCACCGCCGAGCAGCGGGCCGACCATCGGAGCCGCCATCGCCACCCCCATGCCCATGCCGAGGCCGGCGCCGGCCAGCCCTCCGCCCGGATTCTCGGCGGCGATCGGCATCGCCTGGCCGAGCTGGTACTGCTGATAGGCCTGCAGGTCGCCGATCACGCCCATGCTGCTGCGCGCGTCGACGGCCTGCTCCACCTCGGCCGGCAGCGAGACGTTCACGATGTTGAGCTGCGGGATCTCGAGGCCGTACTCGTCGTCCACGCGCTCGATCACGGCGTGGCGCAGCTCCTCCGAGAGCTCGCGGTAGCGACTCGCCAGCTCGAGGATCGGGATGTCGGCCTTGCCGATCACGTCGGCGAAGGCGGTGCCGATGATCGAGCGCAGCAGCTCGGTGATCTCCTCGGTGTCGAATTCCGCATCCGCGCCCACCAGCTCTTCGAGCAGGGTGCGGGCCACCAGGGCCTTCAGGGCGTAGGTGCCGAAGGCGCGCACGCGCACCGGGCCGAAGTCCGGATCGCGCAGCATCACCGGGTTGGGGGTCCCCCACTTGAGATCCGTGATCTGGCGGGTGCTGACGAAGTAGACCTCTGCCTTGAAGGGGCTGTGGAAGCCGTACTTCCAGCCGGACAGGGTCGAGAGGACCGGCAGGTTGCGGGTCTCCAGCTCGTAGTGCCCGGGGTCGAAGATGTCGGCGATCTTGCCCTGGCGCACGAAGACGGCCTGCTGGCCCGGGCGCACGATCAGCTGGGCACCGTACTTGATCTCGTTCTGGTAGCGCGGATAGCGCCAGACCAGCGTATGTCGGCTGTCGTCGACCCACTCGATGATGTCGATCAGCTCGGCCCGGAGCTTGCTCATGAGTCCCATGTCGTGGCCTCCCTTGGTTCTCGTGGCTCAGCGGAGCATCCACTCGAGGAGCTCGAAGGCGGAGCCCAGGTTCAGGCCCTCGCGGGGCCTGTCGCGCCCGATCGCGATCCGGGCCAGCCCGGCCGCGGCGCGCGGCTCGGGCGCTGCCTCCGCTGCGGGCGGCGGGGAGCGCAGCAGCGGGTGGGTCTCCCCTCCGCCGAGCAGGAATCCGGCGATCTGCTCCAGCTCGTCGGCGTCGAGCCAGGTCCCGTGGTCGCGACACCTGTCGACGATCACGCCAGAGGACTTGCGGAAGTTGCGCCGCTGCATCTGGGCGTCGCAGATCGGACAGCTGCGGTAGAGCACGCGCTGCCGGGCCGGGTTCGCGCCCTGGCTGCGCGGCCGCAGTGCGGGCGTGGCGGAGGGCTCCGCCCGGGACCGGTTCTCCCGGGCCCGCTCCACGAGCTGCTCGAAGCAGTCGGCAGGGACCCAGAGGCCGCAGCACTTGGCGCACTCGTTCAGCGCCAGACCCATCAGAGGGCGCGGCGGCATGAGCACCTCGCAGGCCGGACAGGGCAGCTCCCGCCCCTCGACGCTGATCGGCTCCGGCCGGAAGGCGACGCCGCAGGCGGTGCAGAAGCGCGACGCATCCGCATTGCGGGCGTAGCACTCCGGGCAGATCAGCGAGAGGCGGCTCGGATCGATCTCGCAGGCGGCGCCGCAGTACTCGCAGCGGCGGGAGCCGTCGCCCAGCAGGGCGCCACAGCTCCCGCAGCGCTGGCTCGGGACGTCGCTCGCCTTGAGCTCCCGGTTCTCGACCTCGCTCCCACAGCGGCAGCCGAAGCTCCGCGCCAGGACCCGGCTGACGTCGTACTGGGTGTGGCAAGTCGGGCACGCAACGAGCCGCAAGACGGGGAGCCTCCGAGCGCCGCCGCTGCGGCGCCCACCCTCAATCGGAGCGCGGCAGCGGCGACTTGAAGGGCCCGCCCGGGTACCTTCCGCCCCTCCATGGCGGCAGCCGGCGTACGGGGCGGACCCTCGAGGGCCGAGCTCGGGGGGCTCGCTTTGGGCGTGGCCTGTGGGCTGGCCTTCCTCGTCGAGCTGCACCGCCGCGTCCCGCAGGTGGACGACGCCTACATCTCCTATCGCTACGCCGCCCACTGGATCGAGGGCCAGGGCCTGGTGTGGAATCCGGGCGAGCGGGTGGAGGGCTACACCAACCTCCTGTGGACCCTGGCGATCGGGCTGGGCCTCGCCCTGGGGCTGGAGGCCCCGGCCGTGGGTCACGCGCTGGGGCTGGCCTCGGGGGCGGCCGCCCTGGGCGCCACCGGGTGGCTGGCGCGAGCCGGCCTGCCGGCCTCGCGGGCCGCCTGGGCCGGCCTGGCGCCCTGGCTGGTGCTGGCCTCGACCGGCTTCGCGCGCTGGGCCACCTCCGGCCTCGAGACCCCGCTCTTCGCGGCCCTCGTGACGGCGGCCCTCGCCGCCCAGCGGGGCGGCGGCCTCGGTCTCGCCGCTGCCTTCGCCGTGCTGGCGACGCTGACCCGGCCGGAGGGCGCCCTGCTGGCCGCACTGCTCTTCGCCTTCCATCTCTGGCGAGCGCCGGGCGAGTGGCGCCGGGTGCTGAGCGTGGGAGCGGTCTACGGCCTGGCCCTGGCGCTGCTCACGGGCTTCCGCCTGGCCTACTACGGCGAGCCGCTCCCGAACACCTTCTACGCCAAGGTCGGGGGGGTCTCGTGGGGCTTCGGCCTGCTCTATCTCTGGAGCTTCGTCGCGACCGGGGCCGGGCTGCTGCTGCTGCCCGCGCTCCTCGGCGTCGTCTGGAGGCCGCGGCTCGGCGCGGCCGGGCTCTGGGTGCTGGCCTGCCTCGCCTACGCGGTCTGGGTCGGGGGAGACGCGCTCGGCCACGACCGGCTGCTGCTCCCCGCGCTCCCCGCGCTGGCGGCCCTGGCCTGCTGCGGCGCCGCCTGCGCCCCCAGCCACGGTCGTGCCCTGGGGGCGCTCGTCGTCGCCTGTCTGGTGGCCTCCGTCTGGCTCCAGGTGGTCGGCGTTCCGGGGGACTCGAGCGCGGGCGCGCGGCGCTGGCGGGAGCTCGAACGCGTGCGGCGCGGAGATCGACACTTCGAGGAGGTGGGGCGCGCCCGGGCGCAGCACATCACGCGTCGCGAGTCCGGCCGGCCGCTGGTCGCCACGGGCGCGATCGGCGTCTTCGGCTACCACTCGCGCCTGCCGGTCCTCGACATCCTCGGCCTGGTCGACCCGGTCGTCGCGCGCACGCCGCCGGCCCCCGGTCGGCCCGGACTGGCCCTGCCCGGACACCAGCGCTCGAACGCCGCCTACGTCTTCTCGCGCGAGCCGGAGTACCTGCTGATCGCCCGCAAGGGGACGCCGGGCAAGGGGCTGCTGGCGGCGGTGGCCGAGCTGTGGGCGCACCCGGACCTCGAGCGCCACTACCGCTGGGACTCCGCGATCGACGGCTATCGCCGCAGGCCCTCCGAGCCCGTGCCCCGGCCCTAGGAGCGATCGATCAGGGCCCGCAGCTCGGCGAGCCGGGCGCGCACGTCCTCGGGCACGTGGACGCCGGACGAGCCGGTGTAGCCGGAGACGACGAACTCCTCGAGCAGGGTGAAGGCCTGCTCGGCGTAGGGCTCGTCCGGGCCGACCCGGATCGAGGCCTCGAGGAAGCTCTCGGTCTGCGAGAGCCAGAAGGAGCGTCCGATCCGGGACTCGATCACGCCGAGCCAGTAGTAGGCCTCGCCGACGCTGGGGCTCGGGGCCTCGGCCGCCGTCACGAACTGGTGGAGCAGGCTGGAGGCCATGACGTACTCGACCAGAGCGCGTCGGGCGTTCGGGAAGTGGGCGCGGGCCTCGCCGGCCTCGACCAGCTGCTTGGCGTTCGCGAGCAGCGGGGGCCCCGGCGGGTCTGCGGCCAGGTGGCGCAGGGACTGGATCCAGGCGACCAGGTTGCTGCGCAGCGACTCGGTCAGGTCGTCGCGTTCGGCGAAGCGCGTCAGGACGGCGACCGGGCGCTCCAGGTCGCCCATCACGCGAATGCAGATCTCCAGGTAGTCGTCGAGGTGCCCGTGCAGGTCGAGGCTGGCCGGCGAGGCCGCGGGGGAGGCGAAGAGGGTCTCCAGGGTGCTCAGGGCGCGATCGAACTGGCGCGTGGCCACCTCGAGGGTGGCCCGCTCCTCCAGCGGCAGGCTCGCGATGCCCTCCTCGGACATGAAGCTCTCGCCCAGCGGGAAGCCTCGATCGCTGGGCAGCCGCGAGTGGCAGGCGACACAGTCCTCGGTCAGCTCGTGCAGGAGGAAGCGCGCCTCGGCGCTGCGGCCGTCGGCGAAACGGCTGTGGATCTCGCGGGCGTCCCGCGCCAGGGAGCCGGAGAGGAAGCCGAAGCCCGCATCCAGGCTGCGGCCGTGCCGCTCGAGCTGCTCGGCGTCGGCGGCCAGCGCCTCGAGGGCCGCCAGGATCTGCGCGCGGCTCTCGGGATCCTCGAAGCGTCCATCCGACAGCGACAGCGGGAGCACCAGCCGGATCGACGCGAAGATCCGGTCCATGGTCTCGCGGGTCTCGGAGCCTCCGGTGCCCCGCTGCTCGGCGGCGGCGGGAGGGGCCGCCCAGGCCTGCCCGAGGGCCAGGACCAGCAGGGCCGGCGCCGCCCAGCGTCGCGCGTGATGCCTCATGACGATTCGTCTCCCCCGGATTCCGGCCTTTGTAATGCATGCGGCGTGCCGCCGCGAGCACTTGAATCCGCAGGCTCCACGTGTACCGCCACGTCGCGGCTCCCGAAGCGGGCCAGCAGGCGGGCCTCCACCCGGTCCGCGATGGCGTGGGACTCGCGGGTCGGCAGCTGGGGGGCGACCGCCACCACCACGTCCATGCTGGGGCCGTGGCCCGTCTGCTTCGAGCGGACCCGCCGCACCTCCTGCACCCCCGGGACGTCGCGCAGGGCCGACCGGATCGCGTCGGGGTCCGCGGCCGAGCGGTCGGTCAGCACGGGCACGGCTCGCTGAAAGAGTCCCCAGGCCAGCAGCAGGATCAGCGCCGAGACGCCGAGGGTGGCGGCCCGGTCGGCCCAGACGAAGCCCCGCGAGCCGAGCTGCCAGCCGACGATCACCGCCGCCGTCACCATGACGTCGGAGAGCGTGTGGCGCGCGTCGGCCCGCAGCAGGTCCGAGTCGAGGCGCTGCGCCCAGTGGTGCTGCCAGAGGGTCAGCGCGGTGTTGACGGCCAGCACGCCGAGCATCAGGGCCAGGGCCCAGCCCCGCGTCACGACCTCGCCGCGGAGTCGGAAGGCGGAGGCGGCCAGCTCCAGGGCCACCACGCCCAGCAGCATCGCCAGCGCGAAGACGGCCAGGGTCTCGAACTTCCGGTGTCCGTAGGGGTGCTCGCGATCCGGAGGCGCGGCGGCGACCCTCGCCACCCAGAAGGCCAGCCCGTTGTTCGCGAGATCCGCGAAGGAGTGCACGGCGTCGCCCAGGATGGCCACGGAGCCGGTCGCCAGGCCGACACAGAGCTTGGTCAGCAGCACGGTCAGGTTGGCGGCGCCCTCCACCAGGAGCACCTGCGCGATGCGCCGGTCGCGGGGCTCGGGAGCGGGGGCGACGGCGTCCACCCGCCTCAGTCCTGCCGGCGCTTCAGGTGCTCGATCACCAGATCGCCCAGGCGCGGCTCTCCCGCATCGGCGTAGGCGTAGCGAGCCCGCACGACCGGCTTCTCGAGGGGGATCAGCGCGGCCAGGTCGATGGGCGTGGCGGCCACGATCAGCTCGGCGTCCACTGCGTCGAGCGTGCGGCGCAGGGCCTCGACCTGCCGCGCCTGATAGCCCACGGCCGGGAGCACCGGGCCGAGGTGCGGGTGGGCCGCGTAGACCGCGGCCAGCTCCGGCGCCGCCCAGGGACGCGGATCGACGATGGCCGCGGCCCCGCCCCGCGTCGCCGCGAGCCAGCCGGCGCCCGTGGGCATCCCGCCGTGGGTGAGGCTCGGGCCATCCTCGACGACCACCACCCGGCGGCCGCGCACCGCCGACTTCGGATCCAGGCGGACGGGGGAGGCCGCTCGCACCAGCGCCGCCGTCGGGCGCACGAGCCGTACGCTCTCGCACAGGCCCTCGACAGCGGCTTCGGGGGCGGCATCCACCCGCGCCACGACGACGATGTCCGCCATGCGCAGGACGGCCTCCCCGGGGTGGTAGCGGCTCTCGTGACCGGGCCGCAGGGGATCCACCAGGACCACGTGGAGCTCCGGCTCGAAGAAGGGAAAGTCGTTGTTGCCCCCGTCCCAGAGCAGCACCTCCGCCTCCTGCTGCGCCCGCTCCAGGATCGCCGCGTAGTCGACGCCGGCAAAGACCACGCTGCCGGCCGCCAGGTGGGGCTCGTACTCCTCGCGCTCCTCGATGCTGCACTCCGCCCGGTCGAGGTCGGCGCGCTCCGCGAAGCGCTGCAGCCGCTGGCGCTCGAGATCGCCGTAGGGCATCGGGTGGCGGATCACCGCGACCCGGTAGCCGGCCTGCCGCAGCAGCCGCGAGAGGTGACGGCTGGTCTGGGACTTTCCACAGCCGGTTCGCACCGCCGAGACCGCCACCACCGGCACCCGCGCCCGGAGCATCGTGCGGCGCGGCCCCGGCAGCACGAAGTCGGCTCCGGCGGCCAGCGCGCGCGAGGCCAGGTGCATGACCTCGAGGTGGGAGAGGTCGCTGTAGGCCAGCACGACTCGGCTCACCTGCTGGTGGCGGCACAGCGGCTCCAGCTCCGCTTCGGGCACGATCGGGATGCCCTGCGGATAGAGCGGGCCCGCCAGTGCGGGCGGGTAGCGACGGCCCTCGACCCCGGGGATCTGCGTCGCCGTGAAGGCGACGACCTCCGTCTCCGGGTCGCTGCGATACAGGACGTTGAAGTCGTGGAAGTCGCGCCCGGCGGCGCCGAGGATCACGGTGCGGACGCGCGCGCTCACGACGGCGCCTCCCGCCGGCGCCAGGCCAGGCGCTTTGCGATCTCCGGCACCACCAGCACGGGCAGGGCCAGCGCCGCCAGCAGCAGCCAGTCGAGGGGGGCCAGGGGAATCGTGTGGAAGGCCCGCTGCAGGGGCGTGAGGTAGACCACGGCGCCCTGCAGCAGCAGAGCGCCGGCCAGGGCCGCGACGACCCAGGGATTGGAGAGCCAGCCAATCACGCCGAGGGGCGCCCGCAGGGCGCGGAAGCTCAGCACGTTCACCTTCTCGAGGACGATGATGCCCGTGAAGGCCAGCGTCTGGGCCCGGGCCAGCGAGTGACCGGCCGCCAGCTCGAGCTGGAAGAGGGCCAGGGTGACGAGGCCGATGTAGCCGCCGATGGCGGCCAGCGTGAGGGCGCCGCCGCGATCCAGGATCGCCGAGCCGCGCGCCCGGGGCGGCCGCTGCATCACGCCGGCCTCCGCGGGCTCGACGCCCAGGGCGACCGCGATCAGGCCGTCGGTCACGAGATTCATCCACAGGATCTGCACCGGCACGAAGATCAAGGGCCCCCCGAGCAGGATGTTGCCGAAGATCGCGACCACCTCGCCCACGTTCGAGGAGAGGAGGTAGCGGACGAACTTCTGGATGTTGTCGTACTGGCGGCGGCCCTCTTCGACGGCGCCGACGATCGAGGCGAAGTTGTCGTCGGCGAGCACCATCTCGGCCGCCTCCTTGGCC
>CAZYOL010000062.1:0-21479 GCA_964649065.1 uncultured Spirochaetales bacterium | reverse complement strand
GGTCGCGGCCCTCGCCTTTGCCGGCCTGGCCTGCGCCACCTCGGGACCTTCGCTCCCCGCGAGTGCCGAGGCGGCGGCTGTGAGGGCCGACCTGCGGGCCGGTCTCGGCTTCTACCAGTCGCAGGACTTCGCCCTGGCTGCGGATCGCTTCGCGAGCGCGGCCGAAGGCGCGCGTCGCTGCCGCGACCTGGAGACCCTGCGCCGAGCGACGACGGCCGAGTGCGCCGCTCGGCTGCGCGCCGGGCAGGTGGAGGCCTTCTCCCGCTGCACGCAGCGGCTCGAGCCCCTGGTCGAGCGGCGCCGTCACGACCCGGGCGTCGACACCCTGATCTCCCTCGGCGACTACGCCGGTGGGCGGCCGCCCAGCTTCCACAGGATTCCGACACCGGTCCGGCAGCTCGTGCCCGTGGCCACGGAGGACTTGCGATGACGTCTCGAGAGCACTTCCACCGGGCCCGGCCGCGGCGCTCCCTGGGATGGGGGGGCATCGCCTGCCTGGTGCTGCTCGCCGCGGCTCTCGCGCCCGGCGCGGCGCTGGCGCGCAACGCCCGCGAGCGGGCCGTCGAGCAGATCCCCGAGCTGATGAGTCGGATCCTGGAGTCCCAGGAGGAGATTCGCGAGACCGAGAACGAGCTGGCGCCGATCGTGCAGCGCTACGACACGGAGATCCTCTCCGCCCGGCGCTCGATCGAGGGTGCCTCCTCGGAGGAGGACGCGGCGACCGCCCTGGTCGACTACGTCGAGGCCTATGCCTCGCGTCTCGAGGCCCAGGAGTCGGGGCTGCGCGCGATCGAGCCGTCGATCATCCGCATGCGCGCCGACGCGCGGGACCTGATCCGCGCCGCCGAGAGCGTGGGCCTGCCGCCCGAGACGCCGGAGCAGCGCAAGCAGTTCTTCGCAGGGCAGTTCCAGGGCGTCGCTGCGGGCACCTCCGAGCTCGCCAGTCGCCTCGGACGCGAGGAGGAGGCCGCGACCGCCGGTGCGGTGCTGAACGCCAGCTGGGCCTCGCACGGCGCGCTGCAGATCCCGCTGCCGCAGCTCGGGCCCGAGGGTGCGGTGGCCTTCGCCCGCAAGACGGAGGGGCTCTTCGCGCGTTACCAGGCCCGCAAGAACCAGCTCGTGGCCGAACGGGTGGCCGTGCGACGCCTGCTCGACGTGATGATCGAGCGTCAGCTGGCCCTGCGCCTCGACGAGCTCTTTGCCGGAGACCAGGGCCTCGCGCTCGGCGAGATCCTGTCGGGCGATGGCAAGAGCGCCGACTGGCAGGACCTCGGCAACGTCGTGAGCCGCGCCCTGGGTCTGCCCTCCGGCGCGGGCGTCTACTCCGTCCGCGAGGACGCGTCCCTCGAGAGGCTCGACTTCTTCGCCCGCGGCGCCCACCGCGACTAGGAGGAATCATGCGATCCGCGATTCTCAGCTGCTGCAAGGTCGGCATGCTCGCCACCGCCCTGCTGATGCTCGGGGCAGCTGCCTCCCAGGCGGGTGAGCCCTGCCGCGAGTGGCGCCTCGAGCACCAGCGCTGGAAGACCGAGGCCCTGCGCCGCTTCCTCGGGGGCGCCCCGCAGCCCGATCTCGACGCCGCCATGTTCGAGGTGCTGCAGCGCGAGGCCTATCTCACCTCGTGCGAGGTCACGGTCGAGGGGGCGCGCTCCGATCTGGTCGGATGGCGGATCATCGACCGCGCGCCGGAGGACTACGCCTCCGCGGTGGCCGAGTCGGTCCTGGAGCGCGCGGGCTTCGACCTGGACCTGCGCCCGCTCCTCGAGGACCTGCCGCCCATGGCCAGCGAGGACCGGCGCGCCGGCCCGCGCCTCAGCGGTCGGCCCTCCGATGCGCGCTAGCACCACCTTTCTAGGCCTCGGCCTGCTGGCGCTGGCGCCGCCCCTGGCGGCCAGCGCGGCGGGCCTGGGTCCCGCCGGAGTCGGGGCGGCGCTGCTCGGCGGTCTGCTCGACGCCGTCGCGGCGGTGGGCTGGGTGCTGCTCCCCCAGCTCGTGCTGGCGGTGGCCATCGGCAGCCTGGCCCTGACCCAGCTCTGCTCGCGCCTCGCGGGCCTGCCGGTTCCGCGGGCTCCGGGCTGGCTGGACCCGGCGGTCGAGTCCGCGCTGCTCCTCGGCCTGCTCGGCACCATCTCGGGCATGGTGCGCGGCTTCGTCGGACTGTCGCCGGAGGAGCTCGAGCCCGGTCCCCTGGTTCACGCGCTGGGCACCGCGCTGCGCTCGAGCTTCGTCGGCTTCGGCATCGCCCTGATCGGGGTCTGGACGAAGACGCGCCCCCCCGAGCCGCTGGCGGAGGCGGCGTGAGTGCGCAGTCGACCTCGCTGCTGGGCTACGGCCTCTACTTCATCGACGTGCTCGCGTGCCTGCTCTTCTGCATCACCCTGGCGCTCACCACGGCCCGCTTCGGTCGCGAGCAGACGGTCGACGTGGAGCTGCCGCGCATGCAGCAGTCCGCGGCGGCCGGAAGCGATCTCACCGGCAGCACCATCAGCTTGCGCGAGGAGGGCGATCTGACTCAGATCTACCTGGACGAAGAGGCCCTCACGCTCGAGGAGCTGAGGACCCGGCTGGCGGCGGCGCCGCCGGCCTCGCTCGTGGTGCGCTCCGAGGAGTCGCAGCTGGCCCGGGTGATCGCCATCGCCCACACGGCCGGAGTGCTCGACATCCAGCTGGCCTACGACGTGGAAGGAGGTGCGCCTTGATCCGGACGTTCTTCACGAGTCTCGCCGCCGGGGGCCTGGCGATCGCCGGCCTGCTGTGGTGGGAGGGACGCCTCGATCTGGCCGGCCTCGAGGAGGCCATGCCCCAGGCGCCTGCCCGCGTGCGCACGGTGGAGCTCGACGGCCTGCTCGCGACCGCCCTCGACGGCGCCCGCTCTGCCGTCTCCGAGGCCCAGGAGCGGTGGGCGCAGCCCCCGCCCCCCGAGGCCGTTCCGGCCGAGCCCACGCCCGAGCCCGTCGGCGCTCCGCCTACGGCGGCTCGCACCGAGCCCGAGCCCGCGCTTCCAGGGGATGCGCCGCCCGAGCCCGCCCCGCCCGTCCCGCTGGCGGACTCCGAGCTCTGGCAGGAGGAGCAGCTCGAGCCCAGCCGCGCCTTCGTCGAGTCCGCCGAGAACCCGTCCGGGGAGGGCGGCTCGGAGCAGCGGGTCGCCCGCTCGCAGCCGCGCGATCAGCAGGCCTGGGCCAGCCTCATCCGGCGCATGCTCGGCGTCTACCCGACCGACGAGGGCGAGCCGTGAGCCGCGCCGAGCGGGCGCTGCGCGCGGGCAGCCTGGTGACCGTGCTCTCCTGGTTGGCCGCGTACCTCGTCTCCAGCTCCCTGTCCTCGCCTCCGCCCCTTCCGCCCGAGACGGAGGCGACGGCTCG
Source organism: uncultured Spirochaetales bacterium (assembly GCA_964649065.1). GTDB lineage: Bacteria > Myxococcota_A > UBA9160 > UBA9160 > SMWR01 > CAZYOL01. The sequence continues at coordinate 18,117 of CAZYOL010000062.1, read as the reverse complement.
GCTGCAGCCCCGGCTCGAGCAGCCGCCCGAGCCCAGCGAGTCGCCCCGCTCTTCCGCGCAGGCCGCTCCCGCGCAGCCCGCGGTCGAGGCCGAAGCTCCTCCCGCACCGACATCGGTGTCGGCCTCCGAGATCGCCGAGGGGGCGCAGATCCTCGACGGGGCGGGCGGCTTCCCGGCGCTCAGCTCGAGCTACGAGGACTTCGATTCCTTCGACGACTACGCGCGCGCCATGGTCGCGATCGGCGCCCGCTTCGTCGTCGTCAGGAACCGCGAAATCGTGGGCTCGCTCGATCCCCGCAGCGGCGCCCTCGGGACGGCCCGTCTGGATCGGCCCTTCTCGCCGCGGGCCCGCGACTACACCGGGGAGCCGGGCCTGGCGCGGATGGCGCGCTCGGCCCGCGAGCGCTTCGGGGAGGGTGCGGTCGTGATGATGCTGGTCCCGCGCGAGCTGGACGCGGGGCTCTTCGGTGGCATCTCCGCGGCCCTGGAGAGCCGCGGAGAGAGCCACGACCGCTTCCGCGAGATCCGGGGTCGCTACCAGAAGGGCGCCGACGGCGGGGTGCTGCTGCGGGTGGACGCGGCGGTGCGCAGCGACGGCCGCGAGGTGGCGCTGGACCTGCTCTTCGACCTCGTGGAGATCGCGCGCACCGCATCTCCGGAGGGACGGGCATGAGCCGCCGCTCCGGCCGCGCGTCGGCCTGTCTCGTCCTGGTCTCGCTGTTGGCCGGCGCGCCGCTGGCGCGGGCCGACGAGGCCATCGCTCGTCGTCTGGCGGCGCTCTCGGCGCTGGTCGATCCCGAGTCGGCGCGTCGCGCGCGGGAGGCCGCGCCCGACGGGGGGGCCTGCGCCGACGCCGCCTGGTGGCGCTCCACCTCCTATGGAGGTCGCAGCCGTCTCGAGCAGGCGATTCGCGACGCCTCGCTGCGCTACGCCGTCGATCCGGAGCTGATCCGCAGCGTGATCCGCGTCGAGAGCAACTACGACCCCGACGCGGTCTCCCACAAGGGCGCGCAGGGGCTCATGCAGCTGATGCCGGCGACCGCGCGGATCCTGGGCGTGGAGTGCCCCTTCGATCCCCGCGAGAACGTGCTGGGCGGGACCCGCTACCTGCGCCAGCTCCGCGACCAGCTCGGAAGCTGGCCACGAGCGCTGGCCGGCTACCACGCGGGGCCGGGCCGGGTCGAGCGGAGGCGGATTCCCACCATCACCCACCGCTACGTGCGCAGCGTGATCCGCCACTGGCGGCCGGAGCGCCTCGCCAGCATCGACCTCGACTGAGCCGGTGCGCTCCCGCCCTTCGGATACCCTTCCGGGCCGGAGGCGAGCATGGCCCCCCAGGACCTCGGCAGGCTCATCCACCGGCAGCTGCGGCGCTGGCAGCTCCGGCACCCGGTGGCGATCCACGAGACGCCCTCACCCTGCGTCGCGCTGTCCCGGCTGACGGGCTCCCGCGGCGTCGACATCGGTCGCCGGGTGGCGGAGTGGCTCGACTACGGCTTCTTCGACGAGGAGATCGTCGACTGGATCGCGGGCGACGCGGGCGTGCAGCGCCAGCTGGTCGAGGGGCTCGACGAATGCGCACGCAGTGGTCTCGAGCGCGACGTGGCCGCCGCGCTGGCGCAGCCGAGCTTCTCGGAGGCGGAGTCCCTGCGGGACGCGAGCCGCATCGTCGCCATCCTCGGCGGGCGCGGCATGGCCGTCATCGCCGGCCGCGGGGCTCCCTTCCTGCTGACCCCGGACCGGGCGCTGCGGGTGCTGGTGATTGCACCGGCCGAGCTCCGGGCCCGGCGCCTGGCCGAAGACCTGGGGCTGGACGGCGAGCAGGCGCAGGCGCGGCTCGAACGCGAGGACCGCGAGCGCTCACAGCTCTACCGCAGCTGCTTCGGCCTGCGGCAGGACGATCCTCTGCTCTACGACCTGGTCGTGAATACCGCGCAGATCGGCGTGGAGGGCGCCGCGCGCATGGTCGTCGACGCCCTGCGCAGCCGCTTCCCGCACGAGAAGTCGGTCACCGCCAGCTAGGTCGCGGACCGGCTGCGCGGGCTAGGCGGCGCGCGGGGGTGTGCCCTCGGAGGACGCGCTGGCCTGGCCCCGCTGCGCCCGATGGCGCGCATGGCTCCAGGAGAGGAAGCGCTCGACTCCACGCACCACGTGGCGCGTGCGCAGCGAGTGGAAGATCTCGAAGGCGTGCTGCGCCCCGGGGATCTCCGCGTAGGCGACGGGCTGTCTCGACACGCCGCGCAGCCGCGCGGCGAAGGCCCGGGCGGCCTCGACCGGCGCCAGGCTGTCGTGGCTGCCGTGGATCACGAAGAAGGGCGGGGCCCGCTCGTGGACCCGGCACAGCGGCGAAGCCCCCCGGTAGAGCTCCGGGGCCTCGGCCCGGGTCCGCTTCATGACCGTTCGGGCCAGGAAGCGCTCCAGGCCCGCGGCGCGGGCCATTCCGAGCTCGCCGCAGACGTCGTAGACGCCGTAGAAGGGCACGCAGGCCTGGACCGAGGTGTCGGCCTCCTCGAAGCCGGGCTGGAAGGCGCGATCGCCGGCGGTCAGCGCCGCCAGGGAGGCGAGGTGACCTCCCGCGGATCCGCCGGTGATCGCCACGAAGCTCGGGTCGCCGCCGTACTCGGCGATGTGCTCTCGGATCCAGTGCAGGGCCAGCTTCACGTCGACCAGGTGCTCGGGGTAGGTCGCCCGCGGAGACAGCCGGTAGTTCGCCGCCACCACCAGCCAGCCTCGGGCGGCCATGTGCAGCACCAGCGGCAGCGCCTGCTGGCGCTTGTGCCCGATCACCCAGGCGCCCCCGTGGATCTGGAGCAGCACCGGGGCTCCGCGCGCGCCGCCCCGCGGCCGGTAGACGTCGAGCTGGTGGCGGCGGCCGGCACCCTCGGCGTACTGCAGGTCGTCGATGCGCTCGACGGCGGGGTCGTAGAGCAGGAAGGGCACGGCCACCCGGCGTCGCGAGGAGAGCGAGGTGATGGGCCCGTCCCTGGGCTCACCGGGGCAATCGGGGCCCAGGGCCTCCCGCAGGGCGGCGTCCACCGTGCCCCGAGAGCGCTGGGCCACCCCCAGCAGAGCGGCCAGGCCCGCCCAGGAGACCAGCGTGATGCCGAGCCCGACCCAGCCGGGCCATGCGTTCAGGGCCCCGGCGGCGACGAAGCCGACCGTCGCCAGCAGCTGCCAGGCGAAGTGGTGGGCGGAGAGCTCGGCGGTGAGCCAGCCGGCGAAGAAGCTGGGAATGATGAAGGCGCTCCCGCGCCGGTAGGGCAGGTAGGCGTTGAAGGTGAACCAGGCCCCCACCAGGGTGACCAGCAGGAAGAGCCACGACGCCCAGGGCATCACTTCAGTGTGCATCAGCCGCTTCCCCTCCGCATGGAGGGAATCGGCGCCCTCGCCGGCTCGCGTGAGTCGCCGCGGAGCGGATCCACCCGGCCCTCGAGCGGGCGTCCGCTCCGGGGAAAGCGGCCGGGATCTCCGGCCGGCGCGGCCTCGAGCCAGGGCTGCGGCGCCTGGACGAGGAGCCTCGGCGCGGCAGCGCTCATTCGAGGTAGCCGAGGGCGCGGAGCTGCTCCTGCATGCGGCTCAGGCCGTCGTCCTCCCCGTCCACGGCCCGCACTCCCGCGAGCTGCTCGCGGGAGTAGCGGTAGAGCCCCCGGACCTGCGTCAGGTGCTCTTCGGCGACGTTCTTCGTCTCGCCGGGATCTGCGCGGATGTCGTAGAGCTCGGTGCTCCTGCGCTCGGTGTCGACGATCAGCTTGTAGGGGCCGGAGGCGATCGAGCGCATGCCCGCCCACGTGGAGATCGAGGGCCGCTCGAGCTCGCCGCCCGACTCGAGGATCGAGCGCAAGCTGTGGCCCTCGAAGGCCAGGCCGTCGGCCGCCACGCCCAGGTAGTCGAGCACGGTGGGGACGACGTCCAGATTCTGGGCCGGGCCGGCGCTGCGCCTTCCCGCCGCGACCCCTGGGATGCGCATCAGCAGGGGCGTGCGGATCCCCGTGTCGTAGAGGTTGCGGCAGTGCAGGAAGTCGCCGTGCTCGAGGAACTCCTCGCCATGGTCCGAGAGCAGCACCACCAGCGTCCGCTGCGCCAGCCCGCGGCGCTCGAGGGCCGCGAGCAGCTCGGCGAACCGGCCGTCGAAGTAGGCGATCTCCTCGTCGTAGAGGTCGATCAGGTGGCGGCGCTGGGCCTCCCCGAGCTCCTCGGGGCGGCCGCCCTCCCGGTAGAGCCGCCGGGCGAAGGGCTGGGGATTGCCCTGGCCGATCTCCTCCGGACCCGGCGACTCGCCGGCGAAGCGCCGGGGGTGGCTCTCCGGCGGCTGGTAGGGCGCATGGGGCTCCATGTAGTGCAGGTAGATCGCGAAGGGCTCCGGGAGCGACTCCAGCAGCCGCAGGGCCTCGCGGTTCACGCAGGCCGCGTCCTGCCAGAGGCAGCCCTCGTGGAATTCGTCGAAGCCTACGCCGAAGCCGCCTCGCGGGTTCACGTTCGAGGGCGTGTTGCGCACGACCGGGCTGGCGGAGACCGCGGCGGTGGCGAAGGCCGCCTGCTTCAGGATTCCGGCCAGCGACGGGAAGCCCAGCTCTCCTCCGACGGTGCCGAAGCGCAGGGCGTGTCGGGAGGTCAGGAGCGACATCACCGAAGGTGCGGTGCAGGGCGCCTGACTGCGCGCCTCCGTGAACAGCACGGCCCGCTCGGCGAAGGCGTCGATGTGAGGGCTCGTGTCGCGGGCGTAGCCGTAGCTGCCGAGATGGTCGGCCCGCAGGGTGTCGACCAGCACCAGCAGCAGATTGCGCGGCTCGGCCGCCGCGCCCTGGACGCCGCAGCCCAGCAGGCAGGCGACGCCGAGCAGGGCATGCGCGGCGGCGCGGAGGGCAGAGGGCATGCCCGTCATTCCTCTTCGATGTAGCCCAGGGCCTTCAGGCTGCGCCGGACCTCGTCGGGTAGCCCCTCGTCGCCCACCTGCTCCACGGTCGCGTCGCCGTCGATCGCCAGCTCCGCGAGCCGCTGCCGCAGTCGGGTCTCGGCCGCTCGAGCCTCGGCGTCGGCCTCGATCGAGTAGACCCGCTGGTCGAAGCCCCCGCTCGAGACGCGGTAGAGCAGGCCGGGGCCGCGGCTCGCCCGCTCGTGGGCGATCCACTTCCAGCCCCCCTCGCGCACCGCCACCAGCGCGTGTCCGTCGAGCCGCAGCCGGGCGAAGACGGGTGGCTCCTCGTCGCCCGGCGCCAGCAGCGAGCGGCCGTCGAGTGCTTCGGCCGGCTCGATCTCCAGCAGATCGAGGAGCGTCGGAACCACGTCGACCAGGCGCGCGCTGCGCGACTCGCGTCCCGCCGCCAGGCGCGGCGACTCCGGCCAACGCAGGAGCAGCGGCACCCGCAGGACCTCGTCGTAGAGCGAGCGTCCGTGGCCGTAGCCGCCGTGCTCCCAGAACTCCTCGCCGTGGTCCGACGTGAAGACCACCAGCGTGGAGTCGAGCTCGCCGCGTTCGCGCAGATGCTCGATCAGGGCGCCGAAGGCCTCGTCGTTGGCGGCGATCTCGCCTCGGTAGAGGGGCAGAAGGTCCTGGCGGCCGAGCCGCCCCGCCGTCGGAGACTGGAGCTCTCCCGGTGGCCCGACCGGGGGCGAGCGGTAGGGGGCGTGCGGATCGATGCTGAGCGAGGCGAGAAAGAACGGTCGCGGGGCGCTCTCCAGCCACTCGATGGCGCGCTCGGTCACCTCGGAGGCGGGCGTGACCAGCTCGTCGGATTTGACGTGGCCTGCCTCGCGGCGGCCGTAGAGCTCGATCAGGGTCTCGAAGCCCTGGTCGAAGCCGAAGACGGAGGAGACGTTCGGATTCGAGGGGACGAAGGCGGTCGCGTAGCCGGCTGCGCGCAACTCCTCGGCCAGCGTCGTCACCGAGTCGGGCAGCCGGTCCGAGCGGTCTTCGGTGAGGTGCCGGGTCGGGTACAGGCCCGTGAAGAGCGAGGCCATCGAGGAGCGCGTCCACGAGGAGGGCGCAAAGGCGTTCTCGAAGAGCAGCGCCTCTTCGGCGAAGGCGTCGATGCGCGGCGTCGCGGCGTGCTCGTCGCCGTAGCAGCCCAGCCGGTCGGCGCGCAGGGTGTCGACCACGTAGAGCAGGATGTTCGGCCGCGGCGGCTCTGCGCAGCCGAAGCAGGCCGCCAGCGTGCAGGCGGCGAGGATCTGGATGCTGCGCTCGCCCTGCTTCGCCATGCCGGCGCCTCCGTCGGGGTTCGCGGCCGGGAGGATAGGCGAAGTGGCGAGCGCGCGGAGCAGCTCGTATCGTCGGGCCGTGCAGCTCCGCTACGACGCCGAGACCGAGCGCTTCCGCAGTGAGCTGCGCCGCTGGCTCGGCGAGAATCGGCCCTCGCCGGAGGAGATGCGCGCCGACCCCTGGCGCTCCTCGGCGCACCTGCCCGACTGGTCGCGGCGCTGGCAGCGCCGCCTCTTCGACGCGGGCTGGCTGGTGCCGGGCTGGCCGCCCGAGCTCGGCGGGCGCAACGCCAGCGCCGTGCAGCAGCTGGTCTACTTCGAGGAGTTCGCGCGGATTCCCGTGATGCGCTCCACCAACATCCAGGGCCTGACCATCATCGCGCCCTCGATCCACGACTACGGAAGCCCCGCGCAGATCGAGCGCTTCCTGGTCCCCACGCTGAAGGCCGAGATCAGCTGGTGCCTGGGAATGAGCGAGCCGGGCGCGGGCAGCGACCTGGCCGGCCTGCAGACCCGCGCCCTGCGCCGGGAGGAGAGCTTCGTGGTGAAGGGCCAGAAGGTCTGGACCTCCGGGGCCGCCGACGCCGACTGGTGTTTCTGCTTCGTCCGCACCGATCCCGAGGCCCCCAAGCACAAGGGCATCAGCGTGCTGGTGATCGACATGAAGAGCCCGGGCATCGACGTGCGGCCCCTGCCCGATCTCTGCGACCCCGGGCGCGCGGACTTCAGCCAGGTCTACTTCGACGACGTCGAGGTGCCCGCCGAGAACCTGGTCGGCCGCCTCGACGGAGGCTGGGCGATCACCACGGGCTCCCTCGCCCACGAGCGGGGCATGCTGTGGACCAGCCAGGTGGCCCGCATCGAGCAGCAGCTCGAGAAGCTGATCGCGCTCGGCGCCCAGCCGGGCGCGGAGGGCTCGCGGCTGGGAGAGGACGGCGTCTTCCGAGACCGGGTGGCGGCGCTCTACGTGAAGAGTCAGGCGCTGAAGTTCATGGGCTACCAGGGCTTCGCCAAGTTCGCCCAGGGACAGAGCGCCCCCGAGCACTCGGTGATGAAGCTGCTGGGCAGCGAGCTGGAGCAGGCGGTCGCCCTGCTCGGCCTGGAGACCCTGGGCCCCGCCGCCCTCGACGTCAGCTTCGATCGTCACTCCTTCGACGAATCGGAGGCCGAGCCCCCCTGGTCTCTGCTCTACCTGCGCTCCTTCGCGAACACGATCGCGGGCGGCACCTCGGAGATCCAGCGCAACATCGTGGCGCAGCGCGTGCTCGGACTGCCGCGCGGCTGAGTGCTCCGGCCGGCGCCTAGGCCCGGCCCAGCAGCTGCTCCGCGATGCGGGCGCGGTGCTGGGCGCTCGTCCCGAAGAGGGCCTCGCCGGCCTTGGCGCGCTTCACGAAGAGCTGGACGTCCTGCTCCCAGGTGAAGCCGCGCCCGCCGTGGATCTGGATGCCCTCCTTGGCGGCCAGCCGCTGGGCGTCGCCGGCCGCGACCTTGGCCATCGAGCTGGCCAGGGAGCGACGCGGGTCCTCTTCGGCGATCGTCATCGCCGCGAAGTAGACGCTGGCCCGGGCCATCTGGATGGCGCCGAAGAGGTCGGCGAGCTTGTGCTGCACGGCCTGGAAGGAGCCGATGGCCCGGCCGAATTGCTCGCGCTGCCTGGCGTAGGCGAGCGTCCGATCGAGCAGGGCCTGGCAGGTGCCCACCATCTCGGCGGCCAGCCCCACCGCGGCCTCCTCCAGGGCCCGGGCCAACGCGGGCGCGCAGCGGCCCGGCTCCCCGATCACCCGATCGGCCTCCACGCGCACCCGGTCCAGGCCGACGCTGACCAGCGGGCGACTGGCGTCGACGGTCTGGCTGCGAGACATCGACAGCCCTCCCCGCGGCACCAGGAAGAGCCCGACGCCGTCGCCGGTCTCCACGCGGGCCGCGACGATCAGCTCGTCCACCGCGTCGGCCTCGACGACGAAGTGGCGCTCGCCGTCGAGAACCCAGCCCTCGCCCTCCCGCTCGGCGCGCAGCCCGCCGTCGAGCGCCGCCCCCAGACCGGCCGGGCCCGCCACGGCCAGGCTGCCGCTCAGCCCGCCGGAGGCCACCGCATCCAGCCAGCGCTTGCGCTGCTCCTCGCTGCCGGCCTCGCGCATCAGCGGGACCCACTGGGTGGTGGTGGGGAGCAGGGGGCCCGGCGCCAGCCGGTAGCCGTGCTCCTCCAGCACCAGGGTGAGCTCGCCGAAGCCCAGGCCCAGGCCGCCGTAGCGCTCGGGAATGGCGATGCCGGCCCAGCCCAGCTCGCGCGCGCTCCTCCAGGGCTGCTCGGGATCGCCGCCCTTCTCGACGCGCTCGCGCACGAGCCCGACGGGGCACTCCTGCTCGAGCACCGCCCGCACGGCGCTGCGCAGCTCCTCCTGCTCCTCGTTGATCTCGAAATTCATGCAGCGCTTCCCCGGATCGGCCGATTCTACGACAATCGGGGCGCGCCGGGAGCAGGGCCCCGGGGGCGGTCAGCGTCTGACGGCCACCCGACCCCGGCACGTCGGCCCCTGGTGATAGGCTCTCACGAGGCTCTCTCTTGCCATGGACCCCCTGGAGATCGTCACCCGCGCGCCGCTTCCCTTCCTGGCGCGCTGCCGGGTCCCGCGCGACCTCGACGCGGTGACCTGCGTGGGCCCCGAGTCGCCCTTTCGCGAGACCCGGACCTCGCGGGCGGCGATCGAGCGGATCTGGACGGCCGTACGCGGCCTCTATCGCACGGGGGTCCACCCGGCGATCCAGGTCTGCATCCGCCGGCACGGCCAGATCGTCCTGAACCGGGCGATCGGCCACGCCTCCGGCAACGCGCCGGGCGACCCGCCCGAGGGGCCCCGGGTGCCCGTGAGCATCGAGACGCCCTTCTGCCTGTTCTCGGCCTCCAAGGCCGTGACCGGCATGGTCGTGCACAAGCTCGACGAGCAGTGCGTGCTCCACCTGGAAGACCGCGTCGTCGACTTCATCCCGGAGTTCGGGGCCCATGGCAAGCACCGGATCACCATCCGCCACCTGCTCGGGCACCGCGCGGGCATCCCCAACCTGCCGCCCGAATCGGTCGATCTGGAGCTGCTCTCCCGGCCCGAGCGCATGATCGAGATCCTCTGCGAGGCGCGTCCCCAGACCCGCCCGGGACGCTTCCTCTCCTACCACGCGGTGACCGGTGGCTTCATCCTCGCCGAGGTCGTGCGCCGCGCGACCGGGCGCAGCATCCGCGACGTGCTGGCCAAGGAGATCCTCGATCCCCTCGGGCTGCCGGGCTTCTCCTACGGGGTGCCGCCCGAGCAGCTGGGGCGCGTGGCCGTCAATGCCTGGACCGGTCCCCCTCCTCCGCCGCCCGTCGGCTGGGCGCTGCGGCGGGTGCTCGGCGTCGGCGTTCGCGAGATCGTCCGCCTCTCCAACGATCCGCGCTTCCTCACCGGGGTGATCCCGTCGGCCAACGTGATCTGCGCCAGCGGGACCGGCTCATCCGGAGTCTGGGCGGGAAATCCGACCAACTGCGGCAGGGCCTCGGCCATGGCGCCACGGGTGGCCGCGTCGGGGAATCGGTCGGCCTACGTGATCTGCAACGCCGTGGACGCCTCGGCCTTCTACCAGTGTCTGCTGGACGAGGGCTCCTACGACGGCGTTCGCGTCTTCGACCCGCGCACCGTGCACCACGCGACCGGCGAGAACAGCTATTGGGAGCTCGACTTCACCCTCGGCCTCCCGCTCCGCTACGGCCTCGGCTTCATGCTGGGCGGCAAGCACTTCAGCCTCTTCGGACGCGACTGTCCCCAGGCCTTCGGCCACGTGGGCTACACGAACGTCTTCACCTGGGCCGACCCGAGCCGCGACCTGGCCGTCGCCATCCTGACCTCGGGCAAGCCGGTTGCGAGCACGCACGTGCTGCGCCTCGTCCAGCTGGTCCTCGAGATCAACCGGAGCTTTCCCCGCCTGCGACCCGACTGGACGCGCCCCGGTCCCGCCGAGCGCCGAGATTCCCCCAGGGGATAGAATCGAGGCAATTTTCTAGAAAAAACCTGGACATCGTTGATGGCCCAGGTACGCTGGCGGCATCTGAACAAAGGGGCAACCGATGTCTGCAGCAGAGGCGACCACTCTCCACACTCCCAAGTACCGGATCGGTACCGTGGCCCATCTGACCGGGCTCTCGGCCGACGCCATCCGAGCCTGGGAGCGGCGACACCGCGTCGTCCGGCCGGCGCGCACCGAGGGCGGAACCCGCCTCTACTCCGAAGAGGATGTCGGCAGGCTGCAGCTGATGAAGGGCCTCACCGACTGCGGCGAGTCCATCGGCGCCATCGCACAGCTCAGCACCGAGGAGCTGCGCGAGCGCCTCGCCCGACTGGCCGGCATCGCCGCCAACGGCGCGCGCTCCGGCGAGGCGGCGGCGCCCGAGTCGCGGCGCGTCCGCGTGCTGCTGATCGATTCCTTCCTGGCTCGCCAGGTCGACGCCAACGCGGGCCAGCTGGGCAACCTCGAGATCGTGCATCGCACCGACGAGATCGATCAGCTCCTGTGTGAGGGAGGCGCACCGCGCTGCGATGTGCTGGTCGCCCACATGGATGGCCTCGGGCGGGATCCCGTACGCGGCCTGGAAGCGGCGCTCAGCGCCTCCGGGGCCCGCATGGCCATCGTCCTCTACGACTTCGCGCCGCGCCGCCGTCTGGCGCAGCTCTCCCAGCGCGGGGCCCGGCTCGTGAAGGCGCCCATCAGCGTGGATCTGCTGCGGCGCACGGTCCTCGACTACCTGATGGTCCGCGAGGCCCAGATCGCCCGGGGCGACGAGCCCGGGCCGAGCGTTCCGGCCCCGATCCCGATCTCGGACGCGATTCCCGCGCGGCGTTTCTCGGACGAGGTCCTGGCCAGGCTCCGAGAGACCCACAGCAGCGTCGAGTGCGAATGTCCCAATCACCTCTCCGATCTGGTCCTGAGCCTGGTGGCCTTCGAGCGCTACGCCGAGCGCTGCGCCATCCAGTCTCCGGAGGACGCGTCCTTCCACCGCGAGCTGCAGCGCGGCACGGCTCGCGCGCGCTCCACGGTCGAGGGCCTGCTCGCGAGGCTCTGCGAGCACGACGGCATCCGGCTCTAGCCCCGGCGGAAGAGCGTGGAGCTCCTGATCGCCTTCCACGCCTTCGCGACCCTGTGGATGGTGGGCCTCATCTGGTTCGTCCAGATCGTCCACTACCCCCTGCTGGCCCAGGTGGGCCCACAGGACTTCAGCACCTATGAGCAGGCGCACTGCCGCCGCACCACCTGGGTCGTCGGCCCGCCGATGCTGGTCGAGGCCGCCGCGGCGGCCTGGCTCGCCTGGTCGCCTCCGCCCGGTGCCGCCTGGCTCGCCTGGACGGGACTGCTGCTGCTCGCCGGAATCTGGGCCTCCACGGCGCTGCTTCAGGTTCCGCGCCACAACGAGCTCGCACAGGGCTTCGAGGAGGCGGCCCACCGCCGGCTGGTCACCTCGAACTGGATCCGCACGGTCGCCTGGAGCCTGCGCGGCGGCCTGGCGCTGGCACTGCTCGCGGGATAGAGCCCGGGCCGGCACCCCCAGCGCTCCGGCTAGCATGCGGGCGTGAGCCCGGGCCAGGGTCGGCGACCTCGCGAGTGGTGGGACGGAGCGGATGCGGCTTCCAGGGGCTTCCTGGCCTGCGCCGCGCTGGCCCTGGCGCTCCACGCCGCGCTGGCCTTCGGCCGCAGTGGCCTGTGGGGAGGAGGCGACCTCCTCCCCCACCTGCGCCTGATCGAGCAGACGACCGAGAGCCCGGGCCTCCACAACCCCTACGCTCCGGCCTACCACCTGCTCGGGGCTCTGGTCTCGCCCTGGCTGGGCCCGGTGCTCTACACCCGGCTGTTCTCGCTGCTCGCGGCATTGCTGCTGATCGCCGGCTTCCGCAGCTTCCAGCGCGCGGCCGGCCTCCCCGACGCCGCCTCCGCACTCTTCGCCCTCAACCCCTACCTGCTGTCGCTCTCGTACTGCACCCCCAAGGTCGAAGTGGCCGGCTACGGCCTGATGCTCCTGGGTCTGGGCGGCCTGCTGCGCGGGCAGCGGGTCGCCGTGGCGATCCTGGTCGCCGCCAGCTTCGCCACCCACACGGCCTCCGCGCTGCTCTTCGGCCTTCTCGGGGGCGTGCTGTGCCTCGCCCGTCGCGACGGACCGGGCCTGGCGGCACTGGCCTCCGGCGCGCTGCTTGCGACGCCGCTGGTCGCCGCCCACGTCACGGCGGGCTGCTCCTTCCGCGAGGCGCTGCTGTTCGCGCCCGGGGGCTATGCCCGCGGCCTGCAGGAGCGGCTCGTGCCGCCGTCCTGGCCGTGGCTGGCACCGCTGGCGAATCCCATCGCCCTGCTGGCCGGGCTCCTCGGGGCCGGCCTCACCTGGCGTCGCTCGCGCGCCCTCGGGATCCTGTGTCTCGCGATGCTCGCTCTCTACGCCAGCAACCTGTGGCTGGCTCCCTTCGGCATCCGCACCCTCGTCACTCCGCTGCGCGGGCTCTCGCTGCTGGCGATCCCCGTGTCGATCTCGGCAGGCCTGTTCGCCTCGCGCGAGCCACGGCTGCGCGCCTGGGTCGTCGGGCTCTCGGCCGCCTACGCAGTGGTCGCCCTCGTCGCCGTGGTTCCGCACGCCTGCTACGTGCGTTCGATCTCCCTCTCCGAGGTGGAGGGTCTGCGGGTCCAACGCTGTGCCTTCCTGTGGCGTCGCCCGAGGCCGCCGGTCGCTCTCCCGAGAGGCGCCCGGCCTTGAGCGGCTTCGCGGTGCGGCTGCGGGACGCCGCGGCGCAGGGCCTGCCCGTGGCCCTGGCCTTTTCGACTCTGGAGTGTGTAAGCCTGGCCGCGGGCGCCCGCCGCGCCGCCGGCCTCGGCCCGACCCCGCTGCAGCCGGCCTTTCTGGGGCTCTGGTGGGTCGCCGCCGCCGCGCTGGGCGCCGCGGGCGGTGCCGCCCTCGGCCTGGCCACGGGCCTGGCGGGCGGGCGGCTGCGCGCTGCACTCGTGGTCGTCGCCGTGGGCCTCCACGCCAGCCTGACCGTCGCGGCCTCGTCTCCGGATCGGCGCCTGTGGCTCGCCCTGACGGGCTGCCTGCTGGCCGTGGCGGCGCCGCTCTGGAGGGTTTCGAGGCCCTCCGCGCTCCCGGGCTTCCTGGCCGCGGCCGCCAGCCCCTGGGCCGCGGCCCCCGCGGTGGTCGTCCCCGCGGCCCTGGTCTTCGAGATCCTGCGCCGCGCTCCCCTCGCGACCCAGCTCGCGGCCGTGGCCGGGAGCTGGCTCGCCATTGCCCTGGGAATTGCGCTCGCCTCGCGCTGGAGCCGCAGCCTGCCCTCGCGCCCCTGGCCCAGCGTCGTCGCCGCGTCGGCGGCCTTCCTGGCCGTCGGCTGGCTCCAGGGAGCGGCACCGCCGGCGCTGCCCCAGCGAGCCGACTCCGCCTCCCTGTCTTCCCTGCCGCCGGTCGTGCTGGTCACCCTGGACACCGTGCGCAGTGACCATCTCTCGGTGTATGGATACGGGCGGCGCACCAGCCCGCAGCTCGAGGCCTTCGCCCGGAGCGCCACCCTCTACACCCGCGCCCTGGCCTCCGGGGACCTGACGCTCACCACACACGCCTCGATCTTCACCGGGCTCTACGCGCGCCAGCACGGTGCGCGGGTCGACTCGAGACGCGGGGCGCTCGCCATGCGGGAGGGCGTGCGGACCCTGCCCGCGCTGCTGCGCGCCGCGGGCTACACGACCCTGGCCGTGGTCGCCAACCCCAGCTACCTGGCCGGCCGCTTCGGCTTCTCGCGCGGCTTCGACCACTACGACGACCGCGCGCCGACGCCGCTGCTCCCCACCCCGCGGCCGCACACCGCCATCGCCGGTGGGGTGGCCCTGGCCCGTCGCCTGCTGCCGCAGGATCGACGCTTCGAGCACGCCGACTCGAGCTACCGGCGGGCGGGGCGGATCAACCGCGAGGTCTTCGGCCTGCTCGACGGCCTGGCCCGGGAGCCCCGGCCCTTTCTGCTCTTCGTGAACTACATGGACGCCCACTGGCCCTACGATCCCCCGCGCCCCTTTCGCGACCGCTTCCCCGGCGGGCTCGGGCGCGGCGCTCCCGGCCTCCAGGACTTCCAGGACGTCGCGCAGCAGCGGCGGCGCTACACCCCGGTCGAGCGTCGCCACCTGGTCTCGCGCTACGACGGCGCCATCGCCTATGTGGACCACGAGCTGGGCCGGCTCTTCGAGCGGCTGCGCGAGCTCGGGCTCTGGGAGGCGAGCCTGGTGATCGTCACTTCCGACCACGGCGAGGCTTTCGGGGAGCACGGTCTGGCCGGTCACGGAGTCTCGCTGCACGAGCACCAGATCCACGTCCCGCTGCTGATCAAGGCTCCGGGCCAGCAGCAGGCCGCCGTGGTGGAGCGACCCGTCAGCAGCGTGGACCTGCTGCCTACCATTCTCCATGTCGTGGGTCTGGAGCGGCCCGGCGGCCTGCCCGGGGTGTCGCTCTCCGAGGGCGCTCCGCCGCTGCGCCCGATCTTCAGCGAGTCCTACGCGAACCCCGGGCTGTATCGAGCCCACCCGCGCTTCCGCCGCGACCTGCGGGCGGTGCTGCTCGGAGACTGGAAGCTGGTGGTCTCCAGCCGGGGCCGGCGCCGGCTCTTCCACCTCGGGGAGGACCCGGGCGAGCTGGCCGATCTCTCGGCCTCCGGCGCTCCTCTGGGCGAGCTCGAGGCGCAGCTCCAGGACTGGCTCGACGACGCGCCCGAGCGGACCGGGCGCGAGGTCTCGCTCGACGAGGAGGCGCGACGGCTGCTGCGCGAGCTGGGCTACGGCTCCTAGCCCTCAGTCGAGCTCGAACTCCTGAATCTTGCGCCGCAGGGTCGAGCGATCGATCCCGAGCTTCTCCGCGGCGCGCGTCCGGTTCTGGTTGCACTCCCGCAGGGCCTGGACGATGGCTCGCCGCTCCAGGTCGCGCAGCGTCTCGCCCGCTCCGATCACCGGCTCCTCGCCGCCCGAGGCCGCCCGGGCGGGGGCATCGATCGAGAGGTGGCGCGCGGCGATCGGCGCGTCGCCGGCCGTGGCCCGGGCGCTGCGGAGCACGTTCAGGAGCTGGCGCACGTTGCCCGGCCAGGGTGCCCGCTCGAGCTCCTCGAGGGCGTCCGGCAGCAGGCCCGGGTCCGAGTCGCCGAGGAAGTGGGCGGCCAGCAGCGGGATGTCGTCGCGCCGCTCGCGCAGCGGGGGCAGCGCGATCTCGAAGCCGCGCAGGCGGTAGTAGAGGTCCTGGCGCAGCTCCTTCTCCGCGATCATCAGAGCGGGGTCCCGGTTGGTCGCCGCCAGGAAGCGCACCGAGACCCGGCGCGGCTCCTCGGCTCCCACCCGCCGCACCTCGCCATCGTCGATCACCCGCAGCAGCTTCGCCTGGTGCTCGAGGCTCAGGGTCTCCAGCTCGTCGAGGAACAGCACTCCGCGGTGGGCGCGGCTCAGCAGCCCCTCGCGGTCGCGGTCGGCTCCGGTGAAGGCGCCGCGCCGGTGCCCGAAGAACTCGCTCTCGAAGAGATCGCCGGGGACCAGGGCGCAGTTGTGGGGCACGAAGGGGCCCTCGGCCAGGCTCGAGTGGCGGTGGATGGCCCGGGCCACCAGCTCCTTCCCCGTACCGGTCTCACCCGTCACCAGGACGTGTACGTCGCTGCGGGCCGCCATGGCCACCTGGTGTCGAACCTCCACCAGCGCCCGGCTCTGGCCGACCAGCTCCGGAATCTGGCGGACCGAGTCCGCGGCGGGGCGCCGCCCGGCCAGCGCCTTGCTCACGGCGTCGAGGACCGCAGGGGGCGCCACCGGCTTCACCAGGTAGTTCACCGCTCCCAGCTGGATCGCCTCGACCACCGAGGAGACGTCCGACTCGCCCGTGATCATCACCACCGGCGTCTCCGGCCAGCGCTGGCGCGCGTGGGCGAGCAGCTCCAGACCGTCCATCTCGGGCATGCGCAGATCCGAGAGCACCAGCTCGGCGGGCTCCGCCTCCAGGGCCAGCAGGGCCTCGATACCGTGGGCGGCCGTGCGCACGGCGTAGCCCTGCTCCTGGAGCAGCAGCTGCAGATACTGGGCGGAGGCGCGCTCGTCCTCGACGACGAGGATCGAGCCCTTGGCGACGGACACCTCCGCAATCTAGGGGAAGCGCGTGCATCGGCGAGGCGTGTGGGGTCGAGCGGATCCCCGGGGGGTGCGCGCGTCGAGCGCGCCGGACCGGCTCCCCGCACGACGCCGTTCGATAGACTGCGCCGACCTTTGGACCCCGCGGGAGGCGAGCCGGGCGGATCGTGAGCGAGGCGGAGACGAATCCCCCGGACGCGGCGGGCGCTGCAGAGCCCCGGGGCTCCGGCCCCGCCCCCGAGCCGCCCGCTGCGCCGGTCTCCGACACCCGCGGACCCTTTTCCGATCCCTGGCTGCGCTTCGCGCTGCTCTTCGGCGCGCTCGCCCTGGCCTGCGAGGTCCTCTACTACGGCGTGCTGGTCGGAAGCGAAGCCCTCGACCTCTACCTGCGCGGCCTCGCGCAGGTCTCGGCGCGCCTGCTCGGGCTGCTGGGCTTCGAGGCCACGGTGCGAGGCGCCATGCTCTCGAGCGACGGCTTCTCGGTCCAGATCGCCGAGGGCTGTGATGCGATCCAGATCTGCGCGCTCCTCTCGTGTGCGATCGTCGCCTTTCCGGTCGCCCTGTCCGCCAAGCTCTGGGGCCTCGTCGTCGGCATCGGCTGGCTGCAGCTCTTGAACCAGACCCGGATCGTGAGCCTGGTGCTGATCGGCCGCCACCACGAGAGTCTCTTCAAGAGTGCGCACCTGACGATCTGGCCCAGCGTCCTGATCGTCGTCACCGTGGCGACCTGGATCGTCTGGGTGCGCCTGGCGACCCGGCATGAGCTCCCCGCCGCCGAAGCCTAAGCCGCTGCACCGCTTCGCCCTGCAGGCGGGGCTGCTGGCCCTGCTGCTGGGCTTCCTTCCCGGTATGCAGCGGGTCTTCCCGACGCTCTTCAACGCCCAGGCCGAGTGGGTCCTGAACGCCGGCATGCAGGTCCTCAGCGACGGCTACCGCGTGCGGGTTCGCACCCTGGACCCGGCCCGCTATCGCGACCGCCGCGACACCCACCTCGTGGGATACGGACCGCGCGCGAGTGCGAGAGACTTCCAGTGGCGGGCGGCCTACCGCATCCACTCCCGGGGCTGGTGGCCGATGGCGATCGCCCTCGCCATGGTGGCAGCGACGCCGCTGCCGCTCCGGCGCCGACTGCTGGCCGCCCTGGGGGCGGCCCTGATCGTGAACGCCCTGGTGCTGCTCCGCGTGGGGCTGCTGGTCGCCGTGAACTTCGGCTACAGCGAGAGCCCCACCGACCCGGCCTGGCGTCGGGCCCACGAGGTCAGCCAGGCCTCCTTCGAGTCCTGGGTGGGCGCCCTGGTGACGGTGCTGATCGCCTGGGCGGCGGTGGCCCGGGCGCCGAGCACCCTCGACCTCGAGTCCGGGTGGAGCTGGCTCTCAGCGGGGCGCCGGCGGTCGTCGCGGGCCGACCCAGCGGCCGGCGAGGGCGCTGCCGGCGGCATAGGTGGCGAAGCCCAGCAGCAGTCCCAGAGCGGTTCCGACGGCCACGCAGAGCGCGGCCCCTAGCCGGCCGGCGGTGTCGGCGAAGCCCAGCTCGCCGGGGCTGCGGAGCAGGCTCTCCACCAGCTTCGGCAGGTCGTCGGAGCGCAGCGCCAGATAGGGAGACTCGGCGCCGCCGCTGGCGGTCGCAAAGGCCGCGGTCGTCGGGATCGAGCCCATCTCGTAGTAGTCGCCGATCAGGTTGTAGAAAGGGGCCAGGCCCACCACGGCCGCCATTCCCAGCAGCACCGGACGTCCCCGGCGCGAGCACCCCCCCAGCACCGGCACGCCGACCAGGAAGGTCAGCAC
>CAZYOL010000061.1:0-21800 GCA_964649065.1 uncultured Spirochaetales bacterium | reverse complement strand
GTCGTCGAAGGCCAGCTCGTAGCGCAGCCCCGAGCAGCCGCCGCCCACCACCTTCATGCGCAGCCCGTGGGTCGAGAGCTTTCCGTCCTTCTCGAGCAGGCCGCGGATCCGATCGGCGGCGGGCTCGGTCACCTGGATGAGCGGCATCGATGCCTCCCCTTCAATCTGTACTCGAGAGTAGAGTTTAGGGACGGGGCCCTCGGCGTCAACGGAGGGAGCCCTCGGCGGGCCGCAGCAGCAGGAAGATCTCGCGATTGCCGTTGGCACCCGCCTGGGGGGGGGCGGCGCGCCGGGAGTCGCGGTAGCCTAGCTCGCGGGGGGCCGCCTCCACCGCGTCGACCGCCGCCCGGCGCAGCGCATCGTCCCGCACCACCCCGCCCTTCCCGACCTGCTCCCGTCCCACCTCGAACTGGGGCTTGACCAGCACCAGGATCGGCGCCCCGGGAGCCGCCGCGGCGATCGACGGCAGCAGCAGGCGGGCCGAGATGAAGGAGACGTCGACCGTGACCAGGCCGATCCCCGGCCCGACCGCCCGGGCGTCGAGGGAGCGGGCGTGGGTGCGCTCGCGAACCACCACGCGCGGATCGCGACGCAGCCGGGCGTCGAGCTGGCCGTAGCCGACGTCGACGGCAACCACCTCGCGCGCGCCGCTCTGGAGCAGGCAGTCGGTGAAGCCGCCCGTCGAGGCCCCGACGTCCAGGCAGCGCAGGCCGCGGGGATCGACGGCCAGCTCCTCGAGGGCCCCGGCCAGCTTCTCCCCGCCGCGCGACGCGTAGCGGCGCGGAGCGCCGCGGACGCGCAGCCGCGCCGAGTCGGCCACCCGCGTGCCGGGCTTGTCGACCGGGACCTCGTCGACGAGCACCCGACCGGCGCGGATCAGCGCCTGGCCCTGGCTGCGGCTCTGGGCCAGCCCCTCCTCGAGCAGCCGCTCGTCGAGGCGGCGGCCCTTCAGCCGGCCTTCCCCAGCAGCTCCCGCAGCGCGGCCGCGATGCCCGCCGCGTCCAGCCCCAGCTCGGCGCGGATCTCGCCGGGATCGCCGTGCTCGATCACCCGGTCCGGGATGGCGAGGCAACGCGTCGGGACGGAGATGCCGGCGTCGGCCAGCAGCTCGAGCACGGCGCCGCCGAAGCCGCCCATGCCCGCGTGCTCCTCGACCGTCACCACGGCGCGACAGCGCCGCGCCAGCTCGAGCACCCGGCCGCGGTCCAGGGGCTTCACGAAGCGGGCGTTCAAGACCGCCACGGAGCTGCCCTCGTGCGCCAGCTCGGCGGCGGCCTCCATGGCGACGTGGGCCAGCGGGCCCACCGCCAGAACCGCCGCGTCCTCGCCGCCGCGCAGCAGCTCGGCCTCGCCGATCGGGATCGCCTTGGTCTCGGCGTCGAGCGAGAGCCCCAGGCCGGCGCCGCGCGGATAGCGAAGCGCCGCCGGCCCCTCGTACTCGACGGCGGTGCGCAGCATGTGCCGCAGCTCGTTCTCGTCCTTGGGCGCCATCACCACGATGTTGGGCAGGGTCCGCAGGTAGCTCAGGTCGTAGAAGCCCTGGTGGGTGGCTCCGTCGGCCCCGACCAGGCCGGCCCGATCGAGGGCCAGGGTGACGTCGAGGTTCTGCAGGCAGACGTCGTGGACGACCTGGTCGAAGGCTCGCTGCAGGAAGGTCGAGTAGATGGCCGCCACGGGCTTCATGCCCTCGGTGGCCAGGCCGGCGGCGAAGGTGACCGCGTGCTGCTCGGCGATCCCGACGTCGTAGAAGCGCTCCGGGAAGACCTTCTGGAAGCGGTCGAGGCCGGTGCCGTCGGCCATCGCCGCCGTGATGCCCACGATCCGCTCGTCCTCCCGGGCCAGCTCGATCAGGGTGTCGCCGAAGACGTCCTGGTACTTGGGCGGCCCGGGCTTCGACGGGACGAAGGCCCCGGATTCGACGTCGAACTTCCCCACGCCGTGGTAGCGGTAGGGATCCTGCTCCGCCGGCTCGTAGCCGCGCCCCTTGGCGGTGATGGCGTGCACCAGAATGGGCCCTTCGCCGTTCGAGATCATCTGGCGGACGTTCTGGAAGGTCTCGATCAGCACGTCGAGGCGATGGCCCTGCAGCGGGCCCACGTAGCGGAAGCCGAGCGCCTCGAAGAGCATGCCCGGGGTGAGGAAGACCTTGAGCGACTCCTCGGCCTTGTGGGCCCAGCGGGCCATGTCGCCGGGCATGCTGGCCAGCAGATCGCGCACCCAGCCCTTGGCGCGGCGCACCATGGGCTTGGAGAGATTGCGCGAGAGATAGGAGGAGAGCGCCCCGACGTTCGGCGAGATCGACATCTCGTTGTCGTTCAGCACCACCACCAGGTTGCGCTGCTGCAGATCGCCGGCGTGGTTCAGGGCCTCGAAGGCCATGCCGGCGGTCATGCCGCCGTCGCCGATCAGGGCGATGGCGCAGGCGTCGCGGCCCTGGTGCTCCATGGCGCGCGCCATGCCGAGGGCGGCCGAGATGGAGGTGCCGGCGTGGCCCGCCCCGAAGTGGTCGTACTCGGACTCCTGGCGCCTCAGGAACTTGGCGATGCCGCCGGCCTTGCCGATGCGGTCGAAGCCCTCGCGGCGGCCGGTGAGCATCTTGTGGGGATAGCCCTGGTGCCCGACGTCGAGCACCAGTCGATCGCGCGGGGTGTCGAAGACGTAGTGGATCGCCGTGATCAGCTCGACGGCCCCGAGGCTCGAGGCCAGGTGCCCGCCGGTGCGCGAGACCCGCTGGACGATCTCCTCGCGCAGCTCGCCGGCCACCTGCAGAACCTGGTCCCGCGTCAGCCTCCGCAGCTTCTCCGGCGCATCGATGCCGGGCAGCAGGCGCTCCCCCCGCTCTTCGCTCATCGATCCCTCCGCACGGCGTAGCGCGCCAGCTCTCGCAGGGGCTCCGCCCGCTCTCCCAGATCGTCCAGGGTCGCCAACGCCGACGCAAGCAGCTCCTCGGCGCGCCGGCGGGCTCCGGCCTCGCCGAGCACGCGCACCAGCGAGCAGGCTCCGTCCTCGTGGGCGTCGAGCAGATCGTCGGCGATCTGGAAGCCGACGCCGACCTGGCGACCGAAGCGGGCCAGGCGCTGCGCGGTCTCGGCGTCGGCGCCCGCCAGGCAGGCCCCGCCCGAGACCGCCGCTGCGATCAGGGCCGCGCTCTTGCGGGCGTGAATCGACTCGATCCGCTCGGCGTCGTCCCGCGCGCCCGGCGCGAAGGCCAGGTCGTCGACCTGGCCGCCGACCAGCTCCCGCGAGCCGGCCGCCCGGGCCAGCGCGAGGGCCGCCGCCGACGCCCGCTCCGGAGGCGCGCCGGAGCTCAGCAGCACGTCGAAGGCCGCGGCCAGCAGGGCGTCGCCGGCCAGCAGGGCCTGGGCCTCGCCGTGGGCCACGTGCACCGTCGGCCGCCCGCGCCGCAGCTCGTCGTCGTCCATGCAGGGCAGGTCGTCGTGGATCAGCGAGAAGGTGTGCACGAGCTCGACGGCAGCGGCCATCGGCAGCGCCGCCTCCGGGGCCGAGCCGACGGCCTCACTCGCCGCCAGCGCCAGGATCGGGCGCAGGCGCTTGCCGCCCGGGAACAGCAGGTGGCGCATGGCGGCGTGCAGTGCCGCGGGCGGGGCCTCCGGGGGAGGCACGGCCGCCTCGAGGGCGGCTTCCACCAGGGGCGCGCGCTCGATCATGTAGGCCCGGGCATCCATGGCTTCAGTCGTCTCGCTCTTCGTCGTCCGGAAGGTTCTCCAGAGGTCGGGTCTCCCGGTGCCTGCCCTCCTGGACGAGCACCTCGATGCGCCGCTCCGCGGCCTCCAGCCGGGACGAGCACTGGCGCGTGAGCGCCACGCCCCGCTCGAAGACCTCGAGGGCCTCTTCCAGCTCGAGATCGCCTCCCTCCAGCCGGGCGACCAGCATCTCGAGTCGCTCGAGGCCCTCTTCGAAGGACACCGTCCCCTCCTCGTCCGCTCCGACGTGCGAGTCGGTGTTCGAGCCGACGTCCTCGTCAGGGCCTCGCGGGGGGGAGCGCCTCATCGGCACGGGCCGACCTGGCAACACCCTTCAACACTAGCTGCGACCCCTGCGACCGTCAAACCCACTTCGACCACAAGCCATTGCTTTCATTGATGTTTTCGGACACGCCCCAGATCTCGCACCGCCTCGACCCGAACCTCGAGTCGGGCGCGGGCCACGCGCACGTCGAGGCGGGCCCCGGCCGGTGCCGCCTCGGCCCCGCGGACGACGCCCCCTTCCTCGGTGCGGACGATGGCATAACCGCGCTCGAGCACGGCCAGGGGCGAGAGGGCCTGCAGGCGACCCGCAGCCTGGGCCGTCGCGGCCCGGCCCGCGGCCAGCCGGGCGCGGACCGCCTGCTCCAGGGCGCGGCGGGCGGCGAGCAGCCGCGCCCACTGGGTCTCCAGGCGGGCGCGCGGCGCCTGGGCCTGCAGCGCGTCCTGGCCGCTGGCCAGACGGGAGGCGAGTCGCTCGAGGATACGCCGGGCCGCTCGCTCGAGGCGCGCCAGGTCGCGCGCCAGGTGGGCGCCCAGCGCGCGGCGGTCCGGCAGTGCCAGCTCGGCCGCCGCCGAGGGCGTGGGGGCGCGCAGGTCCGCGACCGCATCGGCGATCGAGACGTCGGTCTCGTGTCCCACCCCGCTCACGATCGGGACCGCGCTGCGCGCGATGGCGCGCGCCACGGCCTCGCTGTCGAAGGGGCGCAGGTCCTCCGCGCTGCCGCCTCCCCGCACCAGCAGGATCACGGAGACGGCCTCGTCCCTCAGGGCGTCGAGCGCCGCAGCGATCTCCTGCTCCGCCCCGGGGCCCTGGACGCGGGCCGGAGAGAGCAGCAGCGGGATCGAGGGGAAGCGCCGGCGGGTCACCTGGAGCACGTCCCGGAGCGCGGCCCCGGTCGGCGAGGTGACGATCCCGATCCGTCGTGGCAGCTCCGGCAGCGGCCGCTTGCGCTCGGGGGCGAACAGCCCTTCGGCCTCGAGGCGGCGTCGCAGCTGCTCCACGGCCAGCTCCCGAGCCCCCTGGCCCCGCGGCTCGAGCTGGCGCACCACGAGCTGCAGCTCGCCGCGCCCCGCGTAGACGTCGAGCTCCCCGTAGGCCAGGACCTCGAGTCCGTTCTCGGGCTCGAAGGCCAGCTGCCGGGCGGCGCGGCGAAACAGCGCCGCGCGCAGCTGTCCCTCCTCGTCCGTCAGCGAGAAGTAGATGTGCCCGGAGGCCGCGCGGTGGACGTTCGACAGCTCGCCCGCCACCCAGAGCCGTCCGACCCGATCGAGCAGCAGCTGGCGGAGCCCTTCCAGGACCTCCCCGACGCGGTAGACCGGGGGGCGGGCGGGCTCGATCCGGGTCACACCTACTCGGCGCGGGCCTGCAGGGGTGCCTGCGCGCGGCGCTCGCGCAGCCGCTCGAAGTAGGTCCAGCTCTTCAGCACCTCGAGCGCGCGGTCGAGCTGCACGTCCTGACTCTCGCCGACCTCGCCCTCCGGAGCCTCGGACGGCTCGGCCTCGCCCTTCGCAGTCGCATCCTTCTGGGTGAAGTGACCCTCCAGGTCGCGCTCGCGGATGCGGCGCGGGGCCTCTGCGGAGGCCACCACCGCCAGGGTCGGGTCGACCACGATGTCGGGCGCGATGCCGACCTCCTGGATCGAGCGACCGCCCGGCGTGTAGTAGAGCGCGGTCGTCAGCCGCAGGCCCGATCCGCCTTCCAGCGGGTACACGGTCTGCACCGAGCCCTTGCCGAAGGTCTGCTGACCGATCACCAGGGCCCGGTGCTGGTCCTGCAGGGCCCCGGCCACGATCTCGGAGGCGCTGGCGGTTCCCTCGTTGACCAGCACCGCCATCGGATAGCCGCCCTCGGTGCCCTCGGGCTGGGCCCGGAACTCCTGGCGCTGGCTCTCGACCCGGCCCTGGGTGTAGACCACCAGCCCCTCGGAAAGCCAGGTGTCGGCCACCTTGACGGCCTGGTCCAGCAGGCCGCCGGGGTTGTCGCGCAGGTCCAGGACCAGGCCGTCGATGCGCCCGTCCGCCTCCTCGTGGAGCTTCTGGAGGGCCTTGCGCAGGTCGCGAATCGTCCGCTCCTGGAAGGCCCGCATGCGCACGTAGGCGTAGCCGGGCTCCAGGATGCGCCCCGAGACCGATACGATCTTCACCACGTCGCGCTCGATGGTGTAGGGCTGGGGCCGCTCGAAGCCCTCGCGGAAGATGTCGATCGTGATCTTGGAGCCCTTGGGCCCGCGCATCAGCTGGACGGCCTCGAAGAGGCTCATGGCCTTGCTGGTGCGGCAGTCCTCGTCCCAGTCCTCGGGCTTCTCGGTGGGACAGATGGAGACGATCTGGTCGCGGGCGCGAATCCCCGCCCGGGCCGCGGGCGTGCCCTCGATGGGCGACACGACCTCGATGTAGCCGTCCTTGCGCTTGGTGATCTCGATGCCCAGGCCATGGAACTCGCCCTTGGTATCGACCTGCATCTCCTTGTAGGCGTCGTTGTCGAGGAAGGAGGAGTGCGGATCGAGCTCGGTGAGCATGCCGCGCACGGCTCCGCGAACCAGCGTGCGCTCGTCGACCGGCTCGACGTAGTTGCGCCGCACCAGGTTGAGGACGTCGGTGAAGAGCGAGAGGTCCTCGTAGCGGGTGGCGGCGAGGCTCCCCATCGTGCCCGCCAGGCTGCCCACCAGGGCAGCCGCGATGACACCGGCGAGGAAGGCGAGGAGAAAGCGGATTCTGGGGCGGGGCATGGATCCGTTGCGAACCTGCGAGCGCTTGACCTGCGCATGGGTACCGGAACGGGCGAACCGGTGGGGCCTCGGCCACCCGTCCGATTTTCTTGATGGTTCCGCCAGGTTAGCGGCTCCGGCGCAACGGGCGAAGCCAGCCGGCCGGATCCAGGGGCTCGGCCCCCCGGCGAATCTCGAAGTACAGACCGGGGCCCGCCAGGGAGCCGCTCTCTCCCACCCGGCCGATCCTGGAGCCGCTCGCCACGGTCTCCCCGACCTGGACGGCGATCTCCTCCAGATGGGCCGAGACGCTGAAGTGACCGCCGCCGTGGTCGATCACCACGCTGCGTCCGTAGCCCCGGAACCAGTCGGCGAAGCGCACCCGGCCGGCGGCGATGGCGACCACCGGGGCCCCCTGGGGCGCGGCGAACTCGATGCCCTTGCGCGTGATCTCGGTGCGGTGCTGGGCATCGACCACGCGGCCGAAGCCGGCGCGCACCGGTGCGTCGACCGGGGCGGGCAGGCGTCCGCGCAGGGACTCGAAGGCCGGCCCCTCCGCCGTGGCCTCGTCGGCGCCGGCGCGCAGCCCGCCGAGGGCCTCGTCGAAGGCGCGGGCCGCGGTCTCCAGCTCGACCAGCGCGCCGCGCTCGCGGGCGCGATCGCTTCCGAGCCGCTCCGCGAGGCGACGCTTCACGGAACGCTCCCGATCGAGCTGCTGGGAGCGCTGGCGGAGCTCGCGGGCCGCCGTCTCGTGCCGCTGCGCAGCCGCAGCGGCGTCGCGCCGGGCGTGCTCCAGCGCCTCGGACTGGGCGCGGTGGCGGGCCAGCAGCTCGGCGTCGTGGTCGAGCAGCCAGCGGAGCGACTGGACGCGCGCCATCAGCTCGCGCAGCCCTTCCGCCGAGAAGAGCAGCTGCAGCGAGCCGGCAGCACCCGCCTTGTAGAGGGCCACGGCGCGCCGCGCCATGGCCCGCTGGGTGGCGGCGAGGCGTTGCTGCAGTCCCTCCGCCTCGGCCTGCAGCTCGCCCAGGACGCGCTGCGCCTCGTCGGCCTCGCGACGCGCCCGGGCCACGTCGCGGGTCAGCAGGGTCAGCGCGCGGTCCAGCGCCTCGACCGCCTCGAGCAGGCCCCGCTCCCGCGACTCGTATTCGGACACGCGCCGGCGCGAGTCCTCGATGGCCCGGCGCAGCGAGAGCTCCTGCTCCCGCTCGGCCGAGACCTGGCCGGCGGCCAGCAGCAGCGCGACGGCGCAGGCCGGGCCCGGCCGGGTCCTCACGGGCGCAGGCCCCCGGCCAGCGCCGAGGCGGAGCCCAGGGCGCCCAGCGCCGCGCCTCCCAGCACCACTGCCAGCGAGCCCAGCGGCCCGAAGAAGTGCGGCCGCACGCCGCCGAGGATCAGCTCCAGCCCGAACTCGAAGCCCGGCAGGACGCCGCGGAAGATCGCGTAGAGGAGCAGCAGGGCGAGGCCTCCGGCGACACTGCCCTGGATCGCCCCCTCCAGCAGGAAGGGGATCTGCACGAAGCTGCGACTCGCGCCGACCAGGCTCAGGATCTCCAGCTCGTCGCGACGCGCGTAGACGGCCAGGCGGATGGTGTTGGCGACGATCAGCAGCGTGGCGAGCGAGAGCAGCACGCCGAGGCCGATCGTCGTGCCGCGCACCAGGGCCACGGCGCGCAGGTAGCCCTCCACCCAGTCCCGTCCGGAGCTGAGGTCGGCGATGCCGGGCAGGCGGGCCAGGGAGGCGGCCACCTCCTGCATGCCCTGCGAGGAGCGCCAGTCGCTCGCCAGCGTGATCTCGAAGGAGGCGGGGAGCGGGTTCTCGTCGAGCCCTTCGAGCAGGTCGGCCCCACGGCCCACGCCCGCGCGGAAGCGCTCCAGGGCCTCCGCCTCGGAGACCAGGCGCACGGCCTCGACCCCTTCGAGGTCGAGGATGCGGCGCTCGAGCTCCGCTCGCGCGGCCGGCTCGACGCCCGGCTCGAGATAGGCCGCCAGGGCCAGGTCGGCGCCGAAGCGGTCGACCAGGTCCTGCATGTTGTGCAGCAGCAGGGCGAAGGCGCCGACCAGCACCAGGCTCACGGCAATGGTGGCGACGGCGATGGCACTGGTGACCGGGCTCGACTGCACGCCGCGCAGCGCGGTGCGCGCGAAGTAGGCGATCCGGACCCCTTCGCGATTCACGCCCGAGCGCCCGAGGCGCGCCAGTCCTCGACCAGGCGCCCGGCCTCGAGGCGCAGGGCGCGAACCCCGTAGCGCTCGACGAGTCCCAGGTCGTGGGTGGCGACGACGACCGTGGTGCCGCGGGCCGTCGCGCTGGCGATCAGGTCCATGATCTCGAGGGTCAGCGCGGCATCCAGGTTGCCGGTGGGCTCGTCGGCCAGCAGGATGGCGGGCTCGTTGACCAGGGCGCGGGCGATGGCGACCCGCTGCTGCTCGCCGCCGGAGAGGGACAGGGGGTGGTGATAGCGCCGGTGCTGGAGCCCGAGCTGCTTCAACATCGAGAAGACCCGGGCGCGGGCCTCGCGACGGGGCGTGCCCAGCACGTCGAGGCCCAGCGAGACGTTCTCCTCGATGGTGCGGCGCGGCAGCAGCTTGAAGTCCTGGAAGACGACCCCGACCTGGCGCCGCAGGGCCGGCACGCCGCGCTCGCCGAGCCGCGAGATGTTGCGCCCCAGCACGACGATCTGCCCCTCGCTCGGTCGCTCGGCGGCGAAGATCAGCCGCATGAGCGTGGTCTTGCCCGCGCCGCTCGGGCCGGTGAGGAAGACCAGCTCGCCCTTGTCGATCTCCAGGCTGACATCGCGCAGGGCGAAGTGGCCCGGCAGATAGGACTTGGAGACGTGGAAGCAGCGGATGGCGCCGTCGACCCGCTGGGGCGACGCCGACCAGCGGGAGCCGGGAGTCGCCCGGCGCTTCACCACTTGGCCGAGCCGGACTTGGACCTGCGCCCGCCGCGGGGTCCGCGCTCCCGCGCCTTCTCGACCAGATACTCGAGAATGACCTCGTCGAGGGGCTTCTCGGACACCAGCCCCTGGCCGAAGGGCCGGGGCGAGACGGGAGGCTCGGGCGAGGGCGCCGGCGGCTCCGCATCGACCAGCGAGGGCGAGGTGGTGGCGCCGCTCACCGGCTCGCCGGCCGGCTCCGCGGGGCTCGGGGCCGCGGCGTCACCGAGCCGCTCGGCGATCACCGGGTCGAACTCGCGGCCCTTCAGCCGACGCAGCATCGCCTTGTGCTGCGCCTCCATCAGCGAGCGGACCTCGGCCTCCAGGTTCTCGGAGCCCAGGTGCCGGGAGTACTCGCTCTTGACCGAGGCCAGGATGGTGCCGCCGTGGTAGAGGTGGCTGGTGATGTGCGGATTCTGGGCGCCGCTGTCCTCGGTCTGCACGTGGAACACCCGGCCGCTGTAGCGGACGTTGGTGTTGAACCCCGTGATCAAAGACCGCCCCCCGTGTGTGACTCGAGCCCCGCCGGAGCGCGACCGAGCTGGCTGCCCGGGTGCCGTGCCGTCCGGAAGCGACGCGTCCCGGCTCCGCGTGGTTCTCTTAGCGAGGACGCTGGCATTCGTCGACCGGCTGCCGGCGGCTCCCCGGCTCGACGCTGCATCGGCGCTACCGCCCCGGGGCTGAAGCCCCGCGGGGCCCACGGCGGGGCGCCCGGCTCCATCGTGTTCGGGGCCCCTGGCTCCGTCGGGCCGCTCAGCGGCCCGTGATCACGATGTTGCCGCCGGAGGTCTCGAGCACGAGCCGTGCCCCGCCGCCGTTGAGGCGGCCGGAGACGCGCTCGGGCGAGACGCTTCCCTCGAGCGTGAAGTCTGAGTCCAGCTCCACGCGACCGCCGCTCGTGCGGGCGTCGATCTCGGCGCCGGCGTCGGCCGGAATCTCCAGCTCGATGGAGCCTCCCGAGGTCCGGAGCTGGCCGGCCGGTGGCCCGAGGAAGCGGGCCTCGATGGGACCGCCGCTGGTGCGACCGTCGACCGGGCCGCGCACGTCGCGGATCTCCAGGGCTCCGCCGCTGGTGCGCACGTCGATCGGCCCGCTCACCTCCGACACCTGGATGGGCCCGCCCGAGGTCCGGGCGCGCAGGCTGCCCTCGATCTGCTCGGCGCGGATCTCTCCGCCCGAGCTCTCCAGGTCGACCGGCCCGAAGATCTCCGCGACCTCGACGCGGCCGCCGCTGGTGCGCGCTCTCAGGCTGCCCTTGAGCTCCTCGGCCCGGACGTCGCCGCCCTGGGTCTCCACGTCGAGGGAGAAGCGCCGGGGCACCCGGACCCGGATCCGCACGCGGGGACCGCCGAAGATCGAGAGCCCGGCCCGATCCGCGCGCAGCTCGAGCTCCGAGCCCTCGGCCTCCAGGCGGAAGTCGACCGAGCCCAGGCCGCTGGCGCGGGCGTCGACCCGGACCACGGCCTCGTCGTGACTCTCGATCTCGACCTCGCCCCCGCTGGCCTCGATGCGCAGGAGACCCCCCGGCTCTACCGCGAGCTCGCGCTCGAAGTCCTGCTCCGCAGCGGCCGGCAGCGCGGCGCCGAGCAGCAGCAGGGCCACCAGGCCGTGGACTCGCCCGTTCATCGCGGCCTCACGACGACGCTACCGCGTGCGGTGTAGAGGCGAAGGGACCGGCCGCCGCCGTTGAGGGCGCGCTGGATGCGCTCGCCGGGCTGCACGTCGGGGGCCGCGAAGCCGCCGGCCAGCTCCACCTGGCCGCGCCCGCTCTCCCCTTCGAGATCGACGCCGGCGCGGGCGGGAATGCGCACCTCCACGGAGCCGCGCCGCGTCTCCAGCAGCCCCTCCGGAGCGCCGGTGAAGCTCGCGAAGACGCTGCCCCGCTCCGTCTTGGCCTCACAGGGTCCGTCCACGTCGTGGAGCTCGATGCTCCCGCTGTCGCTGCGCGCGGTGACCGGCCCGCCGATGTGCGAGAGCTCGAGATCTGCGCTCTCGGCCCGCACCTCGACGCGCCCGCGAACCCAGCTCAGCTCCGCCTGACCCGACCGCAGGCGTACGTCGACGTCGCCGCTGATCTCGGAGACGCGCACGCTGCCGCTGTCGAGCCGCACCCGTACCGGTCCCTCGACCGCCGAGACCTCGACGTCCGCCGCGCCCCCCCGGGCCCGCACCGCACCCTGCAGCTCCTCGATGCGGATGGGTCCGCCGGTGGAGCGCACGTCGGCGTCGAAGCGTCGCGGCACCCAGATGCGCAGGCGCACCCGGGGACCGCCGAAGAGCCAGGAGAAGGCGCCCGAGACCCCGCCGTCCACGCGCACGGTCTCGCCCTCTCGCTCGAGGCGAAGGCGCACGCCCCGAGCCCCCCAGCCGGTGGACTCGGCGCGCACCCGCACCTCGTCGGCCTCGCGAGAGGCGATCTCGACGAAGCCGGGGTCGGGCCGCAGGCCCTCGCCGAGATCCAGGTCGACCCAGAGCTGGCCCCCCGGCGGCGCCTCCACGCGATCCTCGAACTCGGCCTCGCAGCCCGGGGCTGCCGCCAGCAGCGGCCCGAGCAGCAGAGCGCACACGCCCAGCCGCATCGATCCTCCGAAGTGTCGAGGCTATCGGCCGAGCAAGCTCCGTGCCGGCTGCCGCGGGCGCGCGCGGGCGCAGCGGCCGGCCGGGCGCAGGCCACGCGGTGCAGGTGCAGTGGCGCTGCTGCAGAGGCGCCCCGGCGCCGGCGAGCGAGCGGCGAGCGCCCTTCCCTTGGCAGAAGGGGTTCTCGCCCTTAGTAGTAGGGGTTCTCGCCGGCGCTGTGGTCGGTGGTGTCGAGGATCTCGGTGATCTCGGGAACCGCCTCGCGCAGCATGTGCTCGATGCCCTCGCGCAGGGTGGCGCTGGCCATGCCACAGCCCTGGCAGCCTCCGCCCAGCTCGAGATAGACCCGGCCCTCCACGACGTCCACCAGCTTCACCCGGCCGCCATGGCCGGCCACCATGGGGTTCACCTGGTCCTCGATCACGCGCTGGATCCGCGCCGCCAGCGGCTTCTCGAGCAGGCCGGGCTGGTTGGGATTGTCGAACTTGAAGCCGGCGCCGCCGATCTCGTCGACGTGGTCGAGGGTGGCGCCCTGGATGCGCTCGGTGGAGAGGGGATCGAGCAGGAAGTCGACGACGCTGGAGACCACCGCGTCGTCGTCGCGGCGGGCCTCGGGCTTGACGATCTCGAGCTTGTAGAGGAAGCCCCCACCGTCCTCCTCCACCGTGAGGCGCACGGAGGACTCGGCCAGCTTGCCGCTCTCGACCAGCTCCTGGAGCTTGCTGCGAGCGGCGTCGGTCACGCGAAGAATCGGCTGGTCCACGTCCCGCAGCGTAGCAGGCCACCGCGGGAGGAGTCCCGGTGCGCCGGGAGGCACACCGGGACTCGGGCGGCGGTGGGAGGGGATCCAGTGGGGGGTCCGCCGCCAGGGGGGTCGCGTCAGCGGCGCGGCGCTCGCAGGCGAGCCAGGCCGAGCAGCCCCGCTGCCGCCAGCAGGCCGCTGGCCGGCTCGGGCACCGAGACGGGCGCCGTGCCCGGCGTCGGCTCGGCCAGCACCGCGAAGTCGACCGCGTTGTCGTCGCTGTCGAGGTCGGCGAAGAGCCGCGCCAGGCTGGAGCCGGCGGGCGGGTCCGGGGCCGGGCTGCCCTCGCCCGCGAAGACCTCGTCCGGGTCGAAGTCGCCGTAGCCGATCGCGTCGAGCACGCCGCCCGCGCCGATCAGCACGATCGAGTCGGGCCCGTTCTGGAAGTCGAAGTCGAGGATCAGGTCGGCGTTCGCGACCGCGGTGGTGCCGTCGCCCGCGTCGTCCGCCACCACGAAGAGGCCGTCGGAGGGGATGCTGCCGCTCAGCTCGAGGACGGGGCCGACCGCGCCGTTCGAGCCGTTCACGCCCTCGATGCGCAGCCCGTCCAGGCCCGTGCCCGGCGTTCCCCAGAGCTCGACGAAGATGAGGCCGTCATCCGAGCCGCTGGCGTCGTAGAAGACCTCCGAGAGCTGGGGCAAGGCGGCCGCCGGAGCGGCAGAGACGGAGAGGAGCAGGGCCACCGCGCCAGCCAGGCGCGCGCCCACGGCGCAGGATCCGATCGGGTGCATTGGAATGGTTTCTCCCGTGCGGGGTGACGGGACCGATACCCGGATCGTGGAGCAAGACGCGTGCCGTCGCGGAGCGAGCTCGGCGCGCCCGCAAGGCCCCGGAATCCCGGCCAGACGCCTACACTGCTGCGCGGCGCCCGCCTCGGCGGTGAACCCGCCGCCACGAGAGCGCCGCCACTCGCGAGTCACGTACGGTGCGGGGAGCGCTCGGGGGCGGCGCGCCGAAGTCGTCGAGAGCCGCCCGGAAGCGCGCCGCCGAAGCCTGGCGCGTGGCCCCGGCGGGGGCAGGTGATCTGGCACGCGGCGGACCGTGCCGAGGGCATTCAAGGCGCAGAGACGCGGGCGGAGAACCAGCCGCCGGTCCAGGCGGCGATGCCGGCCGCCAGCCCGGCCGCGCGCAGGCGCAGCAGCTCGGCCTCGGCGCCGTGAGGCTCGTCCTGCTGGGCCAGCTCGACCAGCACGCGACGCCGCTCGAAGTAGAGCTGGGTGATCTCGTCGAGGACGTCGTCGCGCAGCTCGGTCAGGGCGCGCGCCTCGCGCGAGAGGTCCACGACCTCCGGGTCGTAGGCCGTGTTGCCGAGCTCCCAGACCAGCGAGACCGACACGTCGGTGTCGCGATCCCGCGCGACGTCGCGATCCGTGAGAAAGCGCGTCTCGCCGGAGACGAAGGACTCGTCGAAGTCGGTGCTGCGGCTCTCGTCGTCGGCGTAGCCCACTCCGAAGCTCAGGCGGGGCAGCCAGCCGCGTCGACCGAGCCTGCCGCGCAGCGCGTCGATACGACGCGCCTCGAGGCCCAGGTAGGCCAGGGCGACCCGGTGCACGACCTGGATCGAGGGCTCACCCGACTCGGCGCGGAGCGGCGAACGCCCGGAGGGTGGGCGCTCCGGGGTGCCGGCGAAGAGCCCGCGCTCGGCGGCTGCGAAGAGGCCGACCGCGTCGCCGGCCAGCGCCTGGATGGGCTGGCTGCCGACGGGCGTACGGGCCCGGTGCCAGCCCGACGCCAGGGACGGCGCCTCCAGCAGCCCGCGGTCTGTGGCGAGCCAGTAGCGACCGAGGGCGGCGCCGAGGCGTCGGGCCCGCGCCCCGGGCGGCAGCCGGGGTCGCAGCACCTGCCAGGCCGCGTCGGGTGCCGCCCGCCACACGAGACTGTTCGGATAGACCAGGATGGCGTCGGCCCCGGCGACGTGCAGCAGGATGTCGACCGCTCCCTCCCCCGTCTCGGCGCCCGGCGTCCGGATGCGCTCGGCTCTCGTCACCGCCAGGCTCTCGGGATCGAGCCAGAGCTTCCACAGCCGCTCCCCGAAGGCAGCCCAGCACTCGAGGGGAGGCCCCGCCCGCAGCGCGACGACCTGGGCGGCGCCGCCCGGCAGGCTGCCGACCAGCCGCCGCCAACGCCGGGCATCGCGCGACGCGAAGAGACCGGCGCCGGTGGCGGCGGCCAGCACGCCGCCGTCGGCGGCGAGTCGCGCCACCCGACGCGCCTGCTCGCCAGGGCCGGGTGCCACCGAGACGGCTCCGCCCCGCTCCGGCAGGCGGTAGAGGCCGACCTCGGTGGCGGCCAGCAGCTCGCTGGGCCGGCTGCGGCTGGCGGCGTAGAAGACCAGGTCGAGGACGGGCCCGCGCCGCAGCACGCGCGCCAGCGGCGCACCCGCGCGCCCCAGCAGCACGCCGCCGGTGTCACCCACCGCGATCCGCCCGGTGGTCGGGTCGAGGGCCACGGCCGTGGCCGCGCCGCGCCGGCTCGCCTGGAGCGCGCGAAAGGCCCCCGGAGGCCCGGGGCTGCCGAGTGCGCGAGCGGGCAGCGCCGAGGCGAGCAGCAAGACGGCGGCGAGTCGGGCCAGGCCGAGCTGGCGCAGGGCGATCACGGGCTCGGCCGGAGCAAGGCGCGTGCCGGGAGCGAAGGCCTGCTCGGGCGCTCTCGCTGCGGCGAGGGGGCCGAGCGTCTCCGCGCGGTCCCGGCCCGGTCGTGAGCCGCGGGGCTCGACCGTCTTGCTTGACGCCTCCCCGGCCCTCCCCAAAGCTCCAGGGGTGAGTCGGGGGTGCATCACGCGACTGCTCGCCGCCCTGCTCGCCTTTGGGCTCTGGGAAGCCGAGACCGTCCGGGCGGAGTCAGAAGAGCTGTACGTCTGGACCGATGAAGACGGCGTCGTCCGCTACACGTCGGACCTGGGCCGGGTGCCGGGCTTCGCCCGCGCCGGAATGAGCGTGGTGCGGCCGGAGCCGCAGGCCCCCGAAAGCAACGGCGCGCCCAGCCGCCCCGGCACCCTGCCCTCCCTGATGGGCACGCAGATGCCGGCGAGCGAGGAGCCGGAAGAGGTGCCGGCGCTCGTCGCCCCGGAGGATCTGCTGCTGCTCGACCAGGAGATCGCCGCCCTGCGCGAGGCCATCGCCCGCGACCGCGAAGTCCTGAAAGAGCTGGTGCGCGAGGCCCCATCGGCGCAGCAGGACGAGGCCGAGAGCGAGACCGAGGAGCAGATCCGCACCATCGCGAACCGGCTGCCGGCCATGCAGGAGCGCCTGCAGCAGCTCGAGACCCGGCGGGAGCGGGCGACCGAGCCCGGACTCCGGTGAACGGGGCCGCAGAGCGGGTCGTGGCTCTGGCCGGTGGGGTGGGCGGCGCCCGCTTCCTGCGCGGCCTGCTCCAGCTGGTGCCGGTGGAGCGGCTGACGGCGATCGTCAACACCGGCGACGACCGGGAGTTCTACGGGCTCTGGGTCTCGCCCGACCTCGACATCGTCACCTACACGCTGGCGGGGCGGGTCGACCGGGAGCGCGGCTTCGGGCTGGCCGGAGACGCCACCTCGGTAGTCGACGCCCTCGGGGCATTCGGGCACGAGACCTGGTTCCGGCTGGGCGACCGCGATCTCGCCACCTGCCTGCACCGGACGCTGCGGCTGCGCGAGGGAGCGGGGCTGGCCGAGGTGACGGACGAGATCCGGCGCGCCTTCGGAGTCGGTTTGCGCCTGCTGCCGATGTCCGAGGACCCCTGCCCCACCTACGTGCTGCGCCACGGGGGTCGCCGCGACCACTTCGAGACCTACCTGGTGCGCGACGGCGCTCCCGACGACGTGGAGGGCGTCGACCTGAAGGCCGCCGCCGGCGCCGCGCCGGGCCCCGGCGTGCTCGAGTGCCTGGCCGAGGCCACGACCGTGCTCCTGTGCCCGAGCAACCCGGTCGTCTCGATCGGTCCCATCCTGGCCCTGCCCGGGGTGCGCGCGGCGATCGAGACCTCGCGGGCCCCGGTGGTGGCCGTCTCGCCGATCGTGGGCGGGGCCCCGGTCAAGGGCCCGGCGGACCGGCTGCTGCGGGGCGTCGGTGCCGAGGTCTCGGCGTGCGGCGTCGCGGCCCACTACGGCGGCCTCCTCGACGGCTACGTGCTCGACGAGCGCGACCGCTCCGAGGCCGCGGCCGTCGAGGCCCGCGGCGTGCGGAGCCGCGTCTGCGACACCCTCATGCGCGACGCGGCCACCGCCCGGCGGGTCGCCGAGGCCGCGCTCGGCCTGGCCCGCGGCCACCCGTGATCCCGGCCCTGGTTCCGGTGGGCGCCGCCGACGGTGCGAAGTCGCGCCTGCGTCCGGCGCTGGGAGACGCGACCCGCCGGATCGTGCTGGCCATGCTGGGCGACGTGCTCGAGGTGCTGCTGAGCGTGCCGGGCCTGGGCCCGGTGGTGGCCGTCACCCCCGCCGCGGCGGTGGCCGAGGCGGCCCGGACGGTCGGCGCCGGGGCGCGGGGCCGGCCCGATCCGGGCCTCAACGCGGCCGTCGACGCGGCGGCCGAGGCCCTGGCCCGGGACGCGGCGAGCGTGCTGGTGGTGCTGGGCGACGTCCCGGGCCTGCGGGCCGCCGAGATCGAGACGCTG
The DNA here is from genome assembly GCA_964649065.1 of uncultured Spirochaetales bacterium. GTDB lineage: Bacteria > Myxococcota_A > UBA9160 > UBA9160 > SMWR01 > CAZYOL01. The sequence goes on along the minus strand of CAZYOL010000061.1, from coordinate 4,201 downwards.
CTCGAGGCGGCCCCGGCGCGCGGGGTCGCCCTCGCGCCCTCGCGCGACGGCGGCAGCTCGGCGCTGGTGCGCTCGCCCCCCGACGTGATCGCCGGCGGCTACGGCCCGGACAGCGCCGCGCGACACCGGCGACTGTGCGAGCAGGCAGGCGTCGTGTGGCGCGAGTGCCCGCTGCCCTCGCTGGCCCTCGACGTGGACGACGCCGGCGACCTGGACCAGCTGCTCGCGAGCGACGCGCCGGCACCGCGCACCCGCGCCGCCCTGCGAGAGCTGGGGGGCGCGGGGTGAAGGCGCCCGCGCCGCTGCGCCTGATCCCCCTGGTGGGCCTGCCCGAGGTCGCCCCGGGAGACGACCTGGCGGCGCTGCTCTACGACGCCGCTCGCGGGCTCCGGCTGCCGCTGCGCGGCGGGGTCCTGGTGGTGTGTCAGAAGGTCGTCTCCAAGGCCGAGGGCCGGATCGCGCGCCTGTCGCAGGTCGAGCCCTCGGCCGAGGCACGGCGCATCGCGGAGCAGGACGACAAGGACCCCCGCCACGTGGAGATCGTGCTGCGCGAGACGGCTCGCGTGGTACGGCGCGGGCACGGCGTGCTGATCAGCGAGACGCGCCACGGCTTCGTGTGCGCCAACGCGGGGGTCGACCTCTCGAATGCCCCGGATGCGGACAGCGCAGTGCTGCTGCCGGTCGATCCGGACGCCTCGGCGCGCGCCCTGCGCGACGCGCTGCTGGCCCTGGGAGCCGGCCCCCTGGCCGTCGTGATCTCCGACACCTTCGGGCGTCCCTGGCGCCAGGGCCTCGTCGATGTCGCCCTCGGCTGCGCAGGCATCGCGCCCATCGCAGACCTGCGCGGGCGCCCCGACCTCTCGGGCCGCGAGCTGCAGGTCACCGCGACCGCCACGGCCGATCAGCTGGCCGCCGCCGCGGGCCTGCTCATGCCGAAGGACGCCGGGGTGGCCGCGGTCTGGGTGGAGGGGCTCGAGCCGCGGGGCGAGGGGAGCATCCGCGAGACCCTGCGCAGCTCGAATGAGGACCTGTTCCGCTGAAACGCGGTTCGCCCCAGAGGGCCCCTGCTGCGAGCATCGTGCGCGACGAGGGGCGAAAGAACGTCCAGGGCCCGCATCGGGCAGCGCCAACCCGAAACGCTGTTCTGCTCTGCTCTCGATTCAGCTCGTGTGGCGATCGATGGCACGCCACAGCTCGGCGATCCCGAGGCCCGTCTCGGACGACGTCGCCAGCAGGGCCTCACCGGGCAGGCCGGTCTCGGCGCGGATCTGGCGGATGCGCGCCGCGCGGCGCATCGAGCCGAGCTTGTCGCACTTGGTGACGACCAGCAGCGAGGGGATCTCGCGCTCGGCCAGCCAGTCGAGCAGCAGGCGCTCGTCCTCGCCCGGATCGCGTCGCAGATCCTGGAGCAGGACGGCCAGGCACAGCGTCTCGCGGCGCTCGAGGTAGGACTCGACCAGGCCCTGCCAGCGGCGCCGCTCCTCCTTGGAGACCCGCGCCCAGCCGTAGCCCGGGAGGTCGACCAGCCAGGTCTCGCGGCTGCCGCGCCGCACCCGGTACCAGTGCACCAGGCGCGTCTTGCCCGGGGTGGCGCTGGTCCGCGCGAGCTGCTTGCGATGGACCAGGCGATTCAGGAGGCTCGACTTGCCGACGTTGCTGCGCCCCAGGAATGCGACCTCGGCGGCGCCGGGCGCCGGAAAGCCCGACGCCCGGGCGGCGGTCGCCAGCGGCTCGGCCAGGCTGATGCGGGCGGAGGCGCTCACGCCCGCGCGCCGAGCAGCGCACCCAGGCGCTCCAGCGCCTCCTCCAGATCGGCATCCGAGGCCGCGGCGCAGAAGCGCAGCCATCCCTCCCCGGCGGCACCGAAGTCCACGCCCGGCGCGACGCCCACCTGGGCGCGATCCAGCAGCTCGAAGGCCAGCTCGAGCGAGTCGCCACCGAAGGCCCGGGCGTCGGCGAAGACGTAGAAGGCGCCGTCGGGCAGGCGCGGCACGCGGAAGCCCAGCTCCGCCAGCCCTCCGGCCAGCCGGCGCAGCCGCCGGCCGTAGGCGCTGCGCATGCGCTCGACGGTCGCCGCGCCGTGCCGGAGGGCCGCCAGGCCGGCGTGCTGCACGAAGCGATTGGCGGAGATGAAGAGGTTCTGCTGGAGCACCTGGAGCCGGCGCAGGGCCGGCCTGGGCACGACCGCATAGCCGAGTCGGAAGCCCGTCATGGCGTAGCGCTTGGAGAAGCCATCGAAGACGTAGGCGTCCTCGCAGACCTCCATGGCCGAGGTGGTGCGGGCCTCGCCGTAGACCAGGCCGTCGTAGATCTCGTCGGAGATCAGGGGCAGGCCCAGCGCGGCCAGGCCCCGGAGCGTCTCGGCGCTCTGGATGGCGCCCGTCGGATTGGCCGGCGAGGCCACCAGGATGGCGCGGGTACGGGGCGTGAGGGCCCGGCGCACGGCGTCCGGGTCGAGGGGGTAGCCGGCTTCGGGGTCGGTCGGCACCAGCACCGGCTCGCCGCCGCAGAAGCGGATGAAGTTCGGGTAGCAGGGGTAGTGCGGCGTTCCCAGGATGATCTCCTCGCCGGGGTCGACGAGCATGGAGAAGACCATCAGCATGGCGGGGGAGGTGCCGCTCGTGACGATCACCTGCTCCGCCTCGACGCAGACCGGAAAGCGCGACGAGCGCTCGGCGGCGATGGCCTCCCGCAGCTCGGGAAGGCCCCGGCTGTCGGTGTAGCGGGTCTGGCCCGCGCCGAGGGCCTGACGACAGGCGGCGAGCACCTCGGGCGGCGGCGGGAAGTCGGGCTCGCCCACCTCGAGGTGGATCACCCGGGCGCCCTCGCGCTCCATCGCGTAGGCCCGCTCCAGGACCTCCATGGCGAGGAAGGGAGTGATGGCCTCGGTGCGGCTCGACCAGCGCTGCGCCACGCGCTCCGGGTAGCCGCGGGGGCTCGGCATGTCAAGGACAGCTCTCACATAAGCCCTCGGGATTACGAGCGTTTTGGACGCAGCTGCTTTGACCTGAGAGATGCCCTCAGATACCTTCAGTTCATTCACAGGAGTGGCAGTTGACCAAGGGGGTGCAGATCGCCGGTGGCGCGACGCTCGTCGCGCTGCTGCTCGCCTGGTACGCAGTGACCCAGCTCGATGCGATCGGGTCCTTCGCCTACTACCAGGATCTGGACGAGCTTCGCGCCTCCCCCCGCGCCCTGGCGGGCGAGGCGGCGCGCCTTCACGGCTACGTGGCGCCAGACTCGATCGAGCGCGACGTGCAGCTGCGTCAGGTCCGCTTCCAGGTCGTGAGCGAGCCCCCCCACGCGGCGCAGGGCTCGGAGGTCGGGCTCGCGGTGGTCTACACCAGCCTCGAGACGCCGGACCTCTTCAAGGGCGGAGCGGAGGTCGTCGTGGAGGGTCACTTGGAGGCTGGGTCCGAGACCTTCCGCGCCTCCAAGCTGATGGCCAAGTGCCCGTCCAAGTTCAAGCCCGAGGACGCCCCGGGCGGAGCTCCGAACCTCGACGCGGGAGCCGAGGCCGCCGCCAGCTCCAACAGCGCGATCTAGTCGGATGGGAGACTTCGGCGCACTGGCGCTGCGCTTCGCGCTCGGTCTCTCGCTGCTCGGGGGCATCTCCGGGGTCGTGGCAGGGCTGCGCCACAGTGACGCGCTCGGCCGCGTCGCCGAGCGCGCCGTCTGGCTGGTCTTCGGCTTCGTCAGCCTGGCCATGGGGGTGCTCTTCTACGCCTTCGCCAGCTTCGACTTCAGCCTCGCCTACGTGGCCCAGCACTCGGCCCGCAGCATGGATCTCCACTACCGGCTGGCGGCTCTCTGGGGCGGCCAGGCCGGCTCTCTGCTGCTCTGGCTGTGGATGCTGATGGCCTACAGCGCCGCCTGCCTGGCCTTCCAGCAGCGCCAGAACCGGGTGTTGGTGCCCTGGATCGCGAGCGTGCTGCTGGCCAACGCCGTCTTCTTCCTGGTCCTGCTCTGCTTCGTCACCGATCCCTTCGAGAGCCTGCCGCCCGGCCGCGTCATGTCCGATGGCTCGGGCCTCAACCCGCTGCTGCAGCACCCGGTGATGATGATCCACCCGCTGATGCTCTACACCGGACTGGTCGGCTTCGTGATCCCCTTCGCCTTCGCCTTCGCCGCGCTGGTCACCGGAGAGCTGGGCACCTCCTGGTTCCGGGCCACGCGGCGCTGGACGCTCTTCGCCTGGCTG
>CAZYOL010000060.1:0-22148 GCA_964649065.1 uncultured Spirochaetales bacterium | reverse complement strand
CGGTCGAGGGCCTGCGGCTCGGGCCGGCGCACGTAGGGGGGAAGCGGCGTCTCTCCCAGCTCGTAGGGCGAGAGGCCCGGCTCGAAGCAGAGCTCGACCTCGCCGTCCTCTCCCAGCGCGCCGATCTCGGCTTCGAGGGCCCCGGCGCCGGACTCGAAGCGCAGCTTCAGGCCCGGGCGCAGCCGACCCCGCGCCCGCACCAGGGCGCGGTGGCGCCCGGCGGCGCCCGGCACGGGGCCGAGCAGCAGGGCCTCGGCAGAGCCGCCCGTGGCCTTGCGGCCCCGCAGCCGCGCCGGGAGGACGCGCGTCGCGTTCACCACCAGCAGGTCGCCCGGCTCGAGCAGCTCCGGGAGCTGCCGGATGTGCCGGTGCCCGCGTGCGTCGCGGGCCCGGTCCAAGACCATCAGCCGCGCGCCGTCGCGCTCCGCGGGGGGCTCCTGGGCGATGCGCTCCGGGGGCAGGGCGTAGTCGTAGGCGTCGAGATCGAGCCCGTCGTCAGCGGACACGCAGCGCCTCGAGGGCCAGGGCGTCGCGCAGCTCCGGGGCCTCGGCGATGGCGTCCCAGGAGAACAGGGCGTCCCCGGCAACGCCGGCCTCGCGGGCCATCCGGATCTGGGCCACGGCGCGCTCCGGCTCCCTGGCGAAGAGCCAGGTTCCCAGCCCGATCCAGACCGGGCCGTTCGGCAGGCTCGCGAAGCGCTCGGCCTGGTAGCGGAGCAGCCGGTCGTCGCGCGTGTAGGCCATGGGAACCGCGAAGTGGAGGAGGCCGGCGTCGAGCCAGCCCCGCCAGTCCTGGCCCAGGGCGAGATAGGCGCGGTCTGCCCAGGTCCAGACGGCGGCCGAGATCTCCACGGCCGGGGCCGCGGCGCGCGCCGTCTCGTGCACGCGGCCGACCAGCTCGGTGAGCTTCTCGCGACGCCAGTCGTCCCAGCGGTTGGCGTTGCGCAGCGAGCCCTGGAAGGGCGCGACGAGCCCGGTCTCGGCCCGGAAGCGCTCCCGGGTCGCGACCCCGTAGCCGAAGTCCAGGCCGACCCCGAAGCGCGTGCCCGGGCTGAAGGGCAGCACGTCGGGGTAACGGATGTAGTCGAGGTGCAGGCCGTCGAGCTCCGGGTGTCGGCTCAGCAGCTCGCCGAAGGTGGCGGCCAGCCGCTCGGCCAGGCCCGGCGCGGCCGGGTCGAGCCAGACGGCCGGCGTCCCCATGCGGTAGTAGCGGCGATCGGGCTGGGGGACGTCGAGCTTGGGATAGTCGAGGACCGATCGGCCATATTGGTCCACCATCACGGCCTCCGGCAGGTCGCGGGGCAGGGGGCCGTCGCGGCGTCCGGCCAGCGAGAGCACGTTCACCCAGGCGTGGACGCGCAGGCCCGCCGCGTGGGCCTCGCTCAGCAGCCGGGCCAGGGTGTCCTCTCCGGTCGCGGCCAGCAGGGCGCGGTACGGGCTGTCGTCGGCCGACTCGGACTCGAACCAGGCGCGGCCCCCGCGGTAGACCTGGACGAAGAGATCGGTGGCGTCGAGGTCGCGCGCGTCCTCCAGGAGCTGGGCGATGCGCTCCGGGTGCTCCAGGACGCGTTGGCTGCCCTCGCACAGCACCCACAGGCCGCGCCGCGGGGCGGCGGCCGGCTGCACTTCGGCAGGGGGCGGCTGCGCGAGCGGCGGCTCCGGCTCCGCGGGCGGCGGCTCGGGCTCCGTGCCACAGCCGAGCGCGACGCACGCGAGGAGCATCGCGAGCGTGGAACGCGGGAGGGCCATGGCTCCGAGCAAGCTACGCCACCGGCGTGAGCCCCGCGAGGGACAAGCTCCCCGGGTCTCGTACACTCGACCCGTGGTGGTGCGGGGCGCTTCGCGGCGGCGGGTCTGGCTGGGGCGTTGGCTCGCCGCGGCCGTCGCCTGCGCCGCGGTCGCCGCCGCCGGGCCAGTCGCATCCGTTCCGGCCCTGCCCTACACGCCGCTCTCCGAGTCCCCCGGCGCGCTGCTGCGCAGTGCGGTCGAGGCCGAGCAAGCGGGCGAGCTGTCACGGGCGGAGCGCCTGCTGAGGCGGGTGGCGGAGCGCCATCGCGTCGTCGCCGATCACGCCGACCTGCTGCACATGCGCCTACTGGTCGGGGCGGGGCGTCTGGAGGACGCGGTCGCGCTGGAGGCGAGCTGGGAGCACAGCGAGTCGCCCCTCAATCCCGAGTTCCTGACGCTGCTCGGCGATGCCCACGCCGGGCTCGGCGACGAGATCGCGGCGCGCAGCGCCTGGGAGTTCGCGCGCCTGGAGACGCAGGACTCGGACCGCCTGGCGGCGCTCCACCTGGCGAGCGCGCGCTCGTACGAGCGCTCGGGCGAGCTGGCGACGGCCGCCGGCTCCTATCTGCGCATCTGGACCGCCTACCCGCTGAGCGACGAGGCCGTACAGGCCGAGGAGCGGCTCGACGCACTCAGCCGGGAGCTCGATCAGGTCTTCCGCAGCGGCCTGGCCTGGCGCCGCCGGGGCGATGCGCTCTACCGCAAGCACGACAACGAGGCCGCGCTGCGGGCCTACGAGCGCGCGCTGCAGGCCGGTGAGCTGTCGGCAGCGCAGCGCGACCGCGCGCTGCGCCAGAGGGCCGGCACCCTGTTCCGCCTGCGCCGCTACCCGGATGCGGTCGCGGCCTATGCGGCGCTTCCTCAGGATGCCGAGGCCCGCATCCAGCGGGCTCGCGCCATGGCGCGGGCGGGTCGGGTCGAGAAGGGCGCCGCGGAGCTGGAGGCCCTGGGCCGCTCGCTGCGGGGACGCCAGGCCGCTCGGGCGAAGTTCCTGGCGGCCCTGCTCTGGGAGGGGGAGGAGGACGAGGCCCGGGCGCGCCGCCTCTTCGCCGAGGTCGTGCGGCTGCGGCCGCGCTCGAGCTACGCGCGCGAGTCGGTCTGGAGGCTGGGCTGGGCCGCCTACCGGGAGGCTCGCTTCGGGCAGGCCGTCGACTTCTTCCGCGAGCTGGAGCGGCTCGAGGAGAGTCCGATCGCGGCCTTGAGGCCCCGCTACTGGGGGGCCCGGGCCTCGCAGCGGGCCGGGCTCGACGGGGGCGGCGCCGAGCTGACGCGGATCGCCCTCGACTACCCCTTCAGCTACTACGGCTGGCGGGCCAGCGCGCGCGCCGAGCCCGGCGCCGCCGGTCCGCCGCGCGACGAGGTGAAGTCGGGAACGGCGGCGCTGCGCGGGGCCCAGCTCGAGCGGCCGCGCATCCTGCTCGAGGCGGGGCTCGGGGAGGCGGCTCGCGAGGAGCTCGACCGGCTCTTCGTGAGCGCCCGGGGCATCGACGATCGCCTGTCCCTGGCCGAGCTCTACTCCAACGCCGGCGACTACAACCGACCCCAGCGCCTGGTGGTCGACGCCTACCAGGAGGAGCTGGCGAAGGGGCCGGCGCCGAGCCAGCTCGAGCTCTGGTGGCACGCCTGGCCGGCCCCCTTCCCGGAGGAGGTCCAGAGGGCGACGCTGGATGCGGAGGCCCTGGAGCCGGAGCTCGTCTGGTCGATCATGCGCGAGGAGAGCGGCTACCGGCCGGAGGTGGTGTCGGTGAGCGGCGCGCGTGGGCTGCTGCAGCTCATGCCGGCGACGGCGGCAAAGCTGGCCGAGCGCATGGCGTTGCCCGCCTTCGAGCCCGATGACCTCTTCGATCCGGCGGTCAACATCCGCCTGGGCGCCGCCTATCTGAACGAGCTGCTGAGCCAGTTCGAGGGCCGGCACTCGGCGGCCATCGGCAGCTACAACGCCGGGCCCCACCGGGTGGTCCGCTGGCTCGAGGCGTCGAGCGCCGAGGACGACGAGTGGGTCGAGTCGATCGCCTACGACCAGACCCGCGCCTACGTGAAGCGCGTCCTGCGCAGCCTCCAGGTCTACCGCGTCCTCTACTGATCCGGCGGGCCCCCGAGGCAGGCCTCCGCCACTCGGGGCTCGGGCCCACCGCACATCCTGCCGATGAGCGGGAGGACCCCCGGCCTCGGGGGATTCGAGGAGGCTCGTGATGAAGCAGCTCGTGTCCCTGCTGCTCCTGCTCGCAGCGCTCTCCGGAGTCGGGGGCTGGAACTACCACCGCAATCTGCAGGAGGAGCAGGCCGAGCCGCGGCCGCTGGGCGGCCTCTCCGACGCCGAGCTGCAGGCCCTGTCCGAGGCCTACGAGCAGGAGATCGAGCTGTGGACCCGGCGCTTCGAGCAGATCTCGGGCCGTCGCGTGAACGCGCACGACCGCGCCTACCTCGGCGAGCAGATCCAGGAGTTCGAGCGCGTCCAGGGCCTCAGCAGCCGCAGCCGCGAGGTCGCCCGCGAGCTGGCGCGGCGTCAGGCGGCGCTGGAGCGGGTGCGTGCGGAGGAGCGCGTGCGGGAGTCCGAGCGCGACCGCCTGGCGCTCCACTGGAGGCGGCTGGTCAGCTTCTGATCGGCCCGCGGCCGCCCGGCCTCAGGTGTCCTCCTCCTCGGCCTCGGGCGTCTCTTCGCTGCTCTCGCCCAGGAAGTCGTCGTCCATCGAGCTGATGCCGAGGTCGAGCTCGGGATCCAGGTCGATCGGGCCGTCGCCCTCGCGCTCGGGCTCGTTCTCGCGCTCGACCTCGTCGTCGTCCAGCAGGGGCGCCATGGGGATCGGCTTCGGGGCGGACGGGTTCCTCGCCTCTGCGCTGGGCTTCGAACGGCCCGACGTCTTGGGTCGCTGTCTCTGGTCGGCTCCGCACTTCGGGCAGATCGGCTCGGGTCGATTGAGGTCGTAGAACTTCGCGCCGCAGGAGAAGCAGACGTACTTGGTGCCGAGACGCGAGGCCGGCGGCTCGGGCGCGGCGGAGACCGCTCGCGCGGGGGCCACCGCCGTCGTGGCGGACCGCGACTTGGGGCGCGCCCTCCGGCCGACCGTCGGGGCCCGACGCCCGGTCTTCTTGGCCGGCTCGGCGGGCGGGGGCGCAGGCTCGGGCTTGGCCCTCTCCTTGGGGGGAGCGGCCTTCTTGGCGGCCGCCTTCTTGCGGGTGGGCGCCTTGGCCGAGCCCTTGGCCGCGGTCTTTCTCGTCGCCTTCTTGCGGGTGGTCTTCTTGGCTGCTGCCTTGGTCTTCTTGCGCGCCGGGCTCATCGGGCCGCCTCCGCTGCACTCCGGATCGTGTCCCCTGCCTGGTCGTGACGGGCGATGCCGAGGGCCCGCAGATCCTCGGCGCCGTCGACCCGGGCGTGGTCGATCTCGAGGAGGTGACCTTCGGGGGGCGGCTCGACGCCGGCCTGCTCGAGCCAGCTCCGGTAGAGCTGGCAGAGGTCGCGCCGGGCGCTGGCCGGAGAGTCCTCGCCCTCGGCGTTCTTCACCGGCGAGTACTCGCCCTGGCGCCGGCCCTCGACGACGCAGACGCGCTCGGCCGCCGGCAGCGCGTCGAAGACGAAGCGCTCGAGCTTGTGGCCATTCGGAGTCTCGGGCTTCCGGGGCCGGCCCTGCGGGTCGACGACCGGGATCTTCTTGGCGGAGGCGTGGTAGGGCAGCCAGCGGTCGGCGTCGCTGGCGACGCGGCGCAGGAAGGGCAGGGCGAAGGCGTGGATCGCCGTATTGCCGGCCCAGTAGAGCAGCTCGCCGCTGGCGTCCCGCGCCAGCCGGTGGGCGTCGTCGATCTCGGTGTACTCGACCACCGCCGGCCGGCCGTCGGCCAGGGCCAGGACGCCCATCTTCTCCCCGGGATCGCGCTTGGCGATCACCTTGCACGACACCTGGGCCTCGGCCAGGGCGTGGAATCCCAGGAAGGTGGGATCCGCGATGTGGATCATCGGGTTGTCGACCTGGTAGTAGAAGAGCGTCTCCACCCCGCGTCGCTCCATGTCGTCGATCGCGCCGGAGTCCAGCAGGGCGGTGAGGCAGCCCCCGTGCCCATTCGGATTCTCGAAGATGCGCCCGGGCTCGGTCAGCATCAGGCGCCCGTCGAAGTCGAAGCTCGGCACCATGCCCTGGCAGAAGAAGAAGACCTCGTCCTCCGGCAGCCCGAAGCGATCGTGCTCGGCGAAGAAGCGCCGCGTGACCGCGTCGGTCGCCGGGCTGGTCATGACGTACCAGGGCAGCGGCCTGCCGGTGCGGGCGCGGATCCGGCGCAGCTTCTGGGCCTGGACCTCGAAGAGCGAGCGCCCGCTGACCGGGCCGATCGGGTACATGCCCTTGGGCGCGTCGTAGCCGAGGCGCGTGGCCTGGCCACCGGCGACCACCAGGGCGGCGACGCGCCCGGCGGCCAGCAACTCGTCTCCGCGGGCGCGCGCGCGCTCGGCGCGAGCCGGATCTCCCCCGTGCTCGGGGAGCCGCTCCACCGGTATCGGCTCGAGGCTCGGAATACCGCTGCGAGAGCGCTCGAGGATGCTCTCGCGGGCACGCAGCAGCGAGGCGAGATCGATCGAGGCCGCCTGGCGCAGCAGACCCTCGCGCTCCGAGGCTCCGAGGGAGTCCCAGAACTGAAAGACGTGCTCCTGGCCGTGCTCGGCGAAGCGCCGGCGCAAGGTCTCCACGTCCGAGCTCTGGGGAAGATCCGTTCCCCCCACGTCCTCGATCTCGCGCCCCCTCTACGGGTGGGCGGCCTCTCCACCACCCGCCGACGCGCGTCTAGCAGAGGCGCGAGAGGGTGTCAAAGCGGGCCAGGAACTGCCTGGAATCCCTCGGAAATACCGGGCTGCCGGCAGCCGGCTCAGGCCGGCCGATGCTCGGTCCCGGCCCCTCGGGTGATGTGAAGGGTCTCGCTCGGCTCGAGCACCCGGGCCGTGTGCCACAGCCCGCGAGGCACGACGCACGCACCCCGGCCGCGCAGCGGCACGGTCCGCAGGCCGCCGGCCTCCTCGACGAGCAGGTCGACGGCCCCCGAGAGCAGCACCACGACCTCGTCCCCGGCCGGATGCCGCTCCCACTTGGTCCAGTCGCGCTCGAAGCGGAAGGCGCAGACCAGGCGGCCGTCGCCCAGGTCCTGGCGGCTGCCGATCGTCTGCCAGAAGTCATCGCCCACGTCCAGCGGGATCGCCGCTGGGCCGTCCTGCAGGTGGAGGTAGGTGCTCTCGAGGTCGAATGCCCAGCTCATGTCTGCCCTCCAAGGCTCGGGGAAGCGGGGCCGCGACGCGCCCGGGTCTGGAGGGCCCCCAGGAGATCGACCCACCAGACGCCGATCACGTCGCGGAAGGAGTCGGGATCGAGACCGTGCCGAGCGCGGTGTCCGCTCGCCAGCGAGTCCCAGCCCCGGTGCTCGAGCGTGATCCGGGTCCCGGCGGGGCAGGGCTCGAAGCGGACCTCGACGACGGTCCGCTGCGCCTCGTCGAAGCTCCGAGCGCGGAACTCGAAGCTCAGCTCCTCCGGGGGGTTCCAGCATAGAATTCGACCGACTTCGTAGACGTCGCCGGCCGCCTCGTCGTAGATCTCGACCAGCCGCCCGGGCTGGCCGGGCTCGAAGCGCAGCTCGCCGTCGCGCCCCGGGCGGAAGCGGTTGCGGGGGCCGCGGCCCCACCACTGATCGACGTCCTCGGTGAAGAGACGGAAGGCCTCGGCGGGGGCGGCCGGCACCTGGGTCGTCACGCGCACCCGGTCCGTGCGGGTCACGGGCGCTGCCCGCGCCGCTCGACGTGGTTCTGGAAGGCCTCGAGCTGGTCGGTCCAGAAGGCCTCCAGCTCGACCAGCCAGTGGTGCAGGTCCGCGAAGGGCTCGCGCCGCAGCCGGTAGACGCGGGCGCGACCGTCGTCGCGTCCGCGCTGCTCGCTCACCAGGCCGCCAGAGCGCAGCACCCGGAGGTGCCGGCTCATGGCCGGCCGGCTGGTACCCGAGTCGTGCGCCAGCTCGCTGGCCCGGCGGGGGCCCTGCCGCAGCAGCTCGACCACCCGCCGTCGGGTCGGGTCGGCCAGGGCGGCGAAGGTGGCGTCGACGCCGGGCGCCCGGCCGCGGCTCACGCCGGCTCGATCTCCATGGCGGCGCGGATCTCCTCCGGCGACATCTCGCGGATCGTCTGGGCGAAGATCCAGCGGTGGCCCTCGAGGTCGACGGCGCGGTAGCTGCGGTCGCCGTAGGGCTGGTCCTCCGGCTCCGCCGTGACGGTGGCGCCGGCGGCGGCCGCCCGGGCGTGGTGCGCGTCGACGTCCTCGACGCCGCAGTAGATCTGGCAGGGCAGGGCGGAGAGCGAGCGCGGGCTGGTCAAGCCCATCTCCGGGAAGCTCGAGGCGAGCATCAGCCGCTGGCCCTCGTAGGCCAGCTCGGCATGTCCCAGGCGACCGTCCGGCATCGGGAGCCGGAACTGCTCCTCGAAGCCGAAGGCGCGACACAGGAAGTCGATGGCGGCCGGTGCGTCTTCGTAGTTCAGGTAGGGGACGAGGCGCGGCTGAAAAGCCATTTCGGATCCTCCTCTGGGCCCCGAGTGTCGCATATAGTTAACGATTGGTGCAACCATTCTCCCGGCAGCTCAGGCGAGCCGCACCGCCTCGGTGGCCTCCAGCACCGCCGGAGGCGCGACCAGCTCGCGGGCACGCCAGCGGCGCCGCTCCGCCGCGAACAGCGCCAGGCTGCGGGCGACGAGCTGCAGCTTGCGCCGACGGGAGACCACGGCGCGTCCCCGAAGCACGTCGCAGTCCCGGGCTCGCAGGACGCTGCCGATCTCGGAGTACACGAGCCGGGCGGTCCGGATCGCCAGAGCCGAGCGCGGATCCAGGCTGCGGATGCCGAGGTCTGCCGACGCGTAGTAGCGATCGGCCAGGTCCAGCAGGCGTGTGACCGTCCGGGCCAGCGAGGGCCCCATCTGCTCGGGCAGCGGGGGCCGGGTCTCGAGGGCCTGGTGGGCGGCCAGCCAGCCCGCGAGCTCCGGATCGAGCCAGCGGGCGGGGAGGTAGATGCGGCCTCGCTCCCAGTCTTCTGCCACGTCGCGGCAGATATTGGTGAGCTGCATGGCGATCCCCAGGTGCGCAGCCCGCGGCGCGGCCTCCGGATCGGCGACGCCCATCACGTGGCAGGTCATCAGGCCCACCGTGCCGGCCACCCGCCACGCGTAGAGGAGCAGCCGGTCGACGTCGGCATAGCGCGAGGGCTCGACGTCCATCGCCATGCCGCGGAGCAGCTCGGCCGGGTACTCGAGCGGGATCCGGTGGCGGCGCACCACCTCCTGGAAGCAGCGCAGGACCGGCTCCTCCTGGGCCTGACCGGCATAGACGGATTCCAGTCGGGCCCGGAGCGACGCCAAGGCTGCAGCCCGTCCGCTCGCCGGCGTCAGGTCGATGGCATCGTCGCAGGTGCGGCACCAGGCGTACAGGGCGGCGATCTCGTCGCGGCGCGCCCGCGGCAGGAGCCGGGAGGCCAGGTGGAAGCTCCGCGAGTGATGGGCGAGCAGGCGCCTGCACTCGGCCCAGGGCGGCTCAGGCACGGCCGAGGTCCCGGAGGAGAGTCTCGACCGTCGCCTTCGCCGAGTTGATCACGCCCGGAATCCCCGCGCCGGGATGCGTGCCCGCTCCGACCAGGTAGAGGCCGGGAATGCGGGCATCGCGGTTGTGGGGGCGCAGCCAGGCGGACTGCCGCAGGGTGGGTGCCAGGGAGAAGGCGGAGCCCTGGAAGGCCGCCAGCTCGCGCTCGAAGTCGAGCGGACTGAAGATCCGCCTGACGCGTATGTGTCGTCGCAGGTCGGGCAGCAGGGTCTCGAGAGAGGCGAGGATGCGGTCGGCGTAGGCCGGGGCCTCGCGCTCCCAGTCGATCCGGGCCCTGCCCAGATGCGGGACCGGGCTGAGGACGTAGAAGGTCTCGCAGCCCGGCGGGGCCAGGGAGTCATCGGAGACTCCGGGCGCGTGCAGGTAGAGGCTGAAGTCCTCCGGGAGCGAGCTGCCGTAGAAGACCTCGTCCAGGTGCTCGCGATATCTCGGTCCAAGTAACACGGTATGGTGTGCGAGGCCCGGATAGCGGCGATCGACTCCGAGGTAGACCAGGAAGAGCGACATCGACCACTGCATCTTCGCGAGGCGCCGCGCGCGTCGACGGGCTACGGGCTCTTCGGCGTAGAGGGAGGCATAGGTGTGATGGACGTCGGCGTTGGAGACGACGGCGTCGAAGAGTGCCTCGTCCGAGTCGGTCGCGAGGCGATGCCCGGCTGCGCTGCGCCGGATGCGGCGGACCGGCGTCGAGAGCCGCAGCCGTCCGCCCAGCTCGACGAAGCGCTCCACCATGGCCTGCACCAGGGCTCCGGTGCCGCCGCGCACGAAGAAGACTCCCTCGCTGCGCTCCAGGAAGTGGATCAGGGTGTAGATCGAGCTCGAGGCGAAGGGGTGTCCGCCGATCAGCAGGGAGTGGAAGCTCAGCACCTGCCGGAGGCGCTCGCTGCGCACGAAGCGAGCCACGGTCCGGTAGACGGAGCGGTCCGCACGCAGCCGGAGGAGGGAGGGGGCCACGCGCAGCATGTCCCGGAGCTTCAGGAAGGGCTCGGCGACCAGGCCCCGGTAGCCGGTGTCGAAGACCTCCTCGCTGTACCGGTAGAAGGCCCGATAGCCCTCGAGGTCGGACTCGGAGAGCCGGACGATCTCGGCCGACAGTCGCTCCGAGTCGCCCCAGTAGTCGAAGCGCTCTCCGTCGCTCCACTGGATGCGGTAGAAGGGGTCGTTCGGAATCAGCTCGACGAGGTCGGACAAGGGCTTCCCGGAGACCGCGAAGAGCTCCTCGAGGCAGGAGGGCGCGGTGATGACCGTCGGGCCCGCGTCGAAGCAGAAGCCGGCCTCGCGATACACATACGCGCGTCCGCCGGGACCGTCGCGGGCCTCGAAGAGGGTCGTCGCGAGGCCTGCGGCCTGCAGGCGAAGGGCGGCGGCGAGCCCTCCCAGCCCGGCGCCCACGACGGCGATGCGGCGGCCGGGGGCGTGGCCTCCGGGCGCGGTCTCCGGCGGGTCGGACTTGGCGCGGGGCCGGAGCTGGGGCGGCGGCATCCTCGGCGGCCTTCCTCCTCCCGGGCAACCCCGCAATGCTACCGGGCTCCGACCCGATGTCGAACGCGATGTCGGCCGCGCGGGGCTTTGGCTCCGGATCGGCCTGACCTAGTCTCGAGGGCATGCCGCAGGCCACGGGACCGGGAGCTTCGGCGAGCGCCACGGCGCGGGTCGAGCGGGTCATCCTCGTCGATGAGCAGGACCGGGAGATCGGCACCGCCGAGAAGCTGGCCGCCCATCGCGACGGTGCGCGGCTGCACCGAGCCTTCTCGGTCTTCCTCTTCGACGAGCGCGGGCGCGTGCTGCTCCAGCAGCGGGCGGCCGGGAAGTATCACTTCGCCCTGCTCTGGGCGAACTCGTGCTGCGGGCATCCGCGGCCGGGGGAGGCGCTGGTGGCGGCCGCCGAGCGGCGGGTGGCCGAGGAGCTCGGCTTGGCGGTGCGACTGAGTGAGCTCTTCGGCTGCGTCTACGCCGCCGAGGATCCCATCAGCGGGCTGGCGGAGCGGGAGTACGACCACGTGCTGGTCGGCCACAGCTCGGAGGCGCCGGATCCCGATCCCGAGGAGGTGCGGGCCGTCGAGTGGCAGGGGCTCGACGAGCTCCTCCACGACCTCCGGACGCGTCCCTCCCGCTACACGCCCTGGCTGCATCAGCTGCTACCTCCGCTCGTCGAGAACCTGGCCCGCGCCTAGCCCGGAGGCCGCCGGCCGCGCCACCAGCAGGCGCGCCTGCAGGGGCATGTGGGTCGCGATCTGCTCGACCCGCCCGAAGCCGGCCCTTCGCAGCAGCGCGGTCAGCTCCTGCGGGCTGCGCGCCCGGCCGCTCCCCATCGCCAGCAGATAGAAGCCGAAGTAGGCGTCTGCGATCCGCTCGTCTCCGCCGGCTCCCGACATCGGCTCCGCCAGCAGCAGCACGCCGTCGGGGCCGAGGGCATCGCGCACCGCCCGCAGCAGGCGCAGGGCCGGGTCGTCGTCGTGGTCGTGAACGACGCGGATCAGGGAGATGAGATCGGCGCCGCGGGGCAGCGGCTCGGAGAAGAAGTCCCCGGACACGACCCTGCTGCGCCCGGCGAGCCCGTCCTCCTCGAGGCGCCGACGGGCCAGCGCGGCGACCGGAGGCAGGTCGAAGAGCACCAGTCGCAGCTCTGGCGCCCGAGCGGCGGCCGCCGCCAGAAAGCTGCCGTCGCCTCCGCCGACGTCGAGCAGGCATCGGTGCCTGCGCACCGGGTAGGCGTCCAGCACCTGCTGCGAGATCAGGGCCTGGGAGGCCGCCATCAGCGCGCTGTAGTCGGCCACCGCCTCCGGCGCCAGGGTCTCCGGGGCCTGCGCGTCCGCATAGGGCCAGTAGCGGGCGAGGGCGGTGCGCCCGCGTTCTCCGCGCAGGAGCGCGACCGGATCCTCCAGATCCGCGTAGAGCATCGGATGGTGCGCCACCATCGCCGAGACCGAGGGGTTGCCCAGCAGGGCGGCGCCCAGCGGCCCCAGCCCGAATCGCCCCGCGCTGCGCGCCTCCGTCAGCCCGAGGGAGCCCGCGGCAGCGAGCAGTCGAAGCATGGCCTCCGGCGGCAGCTCGAGGCGCTCGGCGAGCTCGCCGGGGCAGCGGGGTCCGTCGCGCAGCCGCTCGAGAAGCTGCAGCCGTACGCAGGCGAGCAGGATCTGCGAGTAGACGAAGCCGGCGCAGAGGTCGAAGAGGGTGCGCGCCCGCCGCCGCGCGATCCCGCGCAGGCCCGGCACCCGGCTGGCCCAGCGCTGGAAGCGCGCGCTCGCCAGCCAGCGACTGCGGCGCTCGCGCAGCACATCGAGCCCGCGTCTGGCGAGCCCTGCGAGAACCTTCGCTGCCCGGGCCCAGCGCGGCGCTTCCGCCCGATCGTGTCTCACCGGTGTCGGCTATTCTGGAAGAGGTGCTGGGTGCAAGTCAACGTCGTGCCGCCGTCCGTCAGGGCTGACCGCGTCGTCGTCGTAGGATCGGGCATGGCGGGGCTGGTCGCCGCGGTGGATCTCGCCGCCCGCGGTCTCGACGTCCAGGTCGTAGAACGGGCGGAGTCCCCGGGCGGCAAGATCCGACGGCTTCGGGTGGGCTCGCGAGGCGTGGATGCCGGCCCCACGGTGCTCACCCTGCGCAGCGTATTCGACGAGCTCTTCTACGATGCGGGCGCCAGCCTCGAGCAGGCCCTGAAGCTCGAGCCCGTCGAGGTCCTGGCTCGACACGCCTGGGACGGCGGCGGACGACTCGATCTCTACCCAGACGTCGAGCGCAGTGCGGATGCCATCGGCGACTTCGCCGGGGCCGCCGACGCGCGGGGCTATCGCTCGTTCGCCGATCGCGCCCGCCGCATCTACGAGACCCTGGCCGAGCCCTTCCTGCGCAGCCCCCGGCCCAGCGTGGCGGCGTTGACCCGGGCCGTCGGCCTGCGGAGGCTGCACGAGCTGTGGCGGATCCGGCCCTTCGAGACGCTCTGGGGCGCCCTCGGGCGGTACTTCCGCGACCCCCGGCTGAGGCAGCTCTTCGGCCGCTACGCGACCTACGTGGGCTCCTCGCCGCTGCACGCGCCGGCGACCCTCATGTTGATCGCGCACGTCGAGCGGGAGGGGGTGTGGCTGGTGGACGGCGGCATGCAGCGCCTTCCGGAGGCCCTGCACGAGCTCGCCGAGCGGCTGGGAGCCCGCTTCCGCTTCGGGACGGAGGTGAGCGAGCTCGAGCTGCGCGGGGGGCGTGTGGGCGGAGTGCGCCTCGACACGGGCGAGCGCCTGGAAGCGGAGCACGTGGTGCTGAACGCGGATGTCGCCGCTCTGGCGAGCGGGCGCCTGGGGCTCGCCGCCGCCCGGGCGGTGCCGGCCGACCGGCGGCCGTCGCGCTCCCTCTCGGCCCTCACCTGGACCTGCGTCGCAGAGGCGCAGGGCTTTCCCCTGCTCCGACACTCGGTCTTCTTCTCGCGCGACTACGCCGCCGAGTTCCGCGATCTCTTCACCGGCGCGCGGCTGCCGCGGGCGCCGACCGTCTACGTCTGCGCCCAGGATCGGGGTGCAACGGAGGGCGAGGCCTTCGCAGGGGCGGAGCGGTTGCTGTGCCTCGTCAACGCCCCGGCGACGGGGGACACTCACCGCTTCTCAGCCTCGGAGGTCGAAGCATGCGAACAGGAGGCCTTTGGCCTGCTGGGGCGCTGCGGCTTGCAGCTGCAGCGGGCCGAGAGCGCCGTGACGACGCCGGGCGACTTCGAGCGGCTCTTCCCGGCGACCGGCGGGGCCCTCTACGGGCCGGTCTCGCACGGCTGGCGGTCGGCCTTCCGTCGTCCGGGCCCGCGGAGTCGCCTCGCCGGTCTCTATCTGGCCGGGGGGAGCGCGCATCCGGGGGCGGGCCTTCCGATGGCGGCCCTCTCGGGTCGTCTGGCGGCCCGGGCGCTGCTCTCGGACCTTGCTTCGACCGCGAGGTCGCGGAGCGCGGCTATGCCTGGTGGTACGTCGATGCCCTGAGTGACGACGGCCGCCACGGTCTGGCGCTGATCGCCATGCTCGGCAGCGTCTTCTCGCCGTACTACGCCTGGGCCCGTTCTCGGGGGAGCGTCGATCCGCTGGATCACTGTGGGCTGAACGTCGCCCTCTACCCACCCGGGAGGAAGCGCTGGGCCCTGACCGAACGCGGACGCGCTCGCCTGCAGCGGAACTCGGACTGGCTGTGCATCGGCCGCAGCTCGCTGCTCTGGGACGGGCAGTCGCTCACGGTGGACATCCACGAGCTGACGGCGCCGATTCCGTCCCGGATCCGGGGCCGCGTGAAGCTCCACCCGAGCGGCTGGGCATCGCGGAGCTTCGCGCTCGACGCTGCCGGAGCCCACCGCTGGTGGCCCGTCGCGCCGCTCGCTCGCATCGAGGTGGCCCTGGAACGGCCGCGGCTGCGCTGGCAGGGCACCGCCTACTGGGACTCCAACTGGGGGAGCTCGCCGCTCGAAGAGGCCTTTTCGAGCTGGCACTGGTCGCGGAGCCACCTGGGCGACGGCGCGACGGCGATCCTCTACGACGTGCAGCCGCGAGTCGGCCCGGGCCGCTCCCTGGCACTGCGCGGAGGAGCCGACTGCGAGCTCGAAGACTTCGAGGCCCCTCCTCAGAACTCCCTGCCGGCGACGCTCTGGCGTGTGCCGCGGAGCACCCGGTCCGAGCCGGGCTCCGCACGGGTGCTCCGGACCCTGGAGGACACCCCCTTCTACGCCCGCTCCCTGGTGAGCTCGCGCCTGCTGGGCGAGTCCGGCGAGGGCGTGCAGGAATCGCTGTCCCTCGAGCGCTTCCGGCAGCGCTGGGTGCAGGTCCTCCTGCCCTTCCGCATGCCGCGGAAGACGAGCTAGCTCGGCCGGGGGACCGCGGGCCAGCGTCCAGGAGGGTGTCCACTTCGCTTGACGGCATGGATTGTCCTGTTAGAGTGACACTCGGCCCAGGCAGGTGGAGGTGCACTGTTTGGCAGGCAGCGGTCCGGTTTACGACGCAGTGGTGGTCGGAGGGGGCCCGGCGGGCTCGACCGCGGCCCACGATCTCGCCGCCGGGGGGGCGCGAGTCGCCCTCCTGGACCGCGCGGGACGCGTCAAGCCCTGTGGCGGCGCCGTTCCCCCGGAGCTGCTGCGCGAGTTCGACGTCCCGGAGAGCCTGCTGGTCAATCGCGTCG
Organism: uncultured Spirochaetales bacterium; assembly: GCA_964649065.1. Classification (GTDB taxonomy): domain Bacteria; phylum Myxococcota_A; class UBA9160; order UBA9160; family SMWR01; genus CAZYOL01. Next base: position 6,622 of record CAZYOL010000060.1, on the reverse strand, counting down.
ATACGGCGCGCATCTTGTCGCCCCGGGGCCGCGCCGTCGACATCCCGGTGGGCGATGGCTTCGTGGGGATGGTCGATCGGGAGGTCTTCGACGAATGGCTGCGCGCTCGCGCCGAGCGCGGCGGCGCCGTGCGGGCGACGGGCGACTTCCTCCGGATCGAGCGGCAGGCGGGCTCGCCACTGCGGGTGCACTACAGGCCGCGCGACGGAGGCGGGCGCGAGGCGGTCTTGAAGGCGAGCTGCGTGGTGGGCGCCGACGGGGCGGTCTCCCGAGTCGCCCGTCAGGAGATTCCCGGCGGCGGCGAGTCTCAGCGCGTGGTCTTCGCGTATCACGAGATCGTCCGCTCGCCGCACGTGCCCCGGGACGATGGCTTCGCCGCCCACCGGGCCGACGTCTACTACGGCAGTGGGCTCAGCCCCGACTTCTACGCCTGGGTCTTCCCGCATGGGGAGACGACGAGCGTCGGGACCGGCACCTGTCGCAAGGGCTTCGGGATGCGCGGTGCCGTGGCGCGGCTGCGGGCGCGCGCCGGGCTCGATCGCGAGGAGACCGTCCGCCGGGAGGGGGCCCCCATCCCGCTCGCCCCGCTCAAGCGCTGGGACAACGGGCGCGACGTGGTCCTGGCCGGAGACGCGGCCGGCGTGGTGGCTCCGTCCTCGGGCGAGGGGATCTTCTACGCCATGGCCGGCGGGCGGATGGCCTCTCGCTCCGTCCTGGAGCTGCTGGAGACGGGCAAGGCGAGCGCGCTGCGCAAGGCGAGGCGTCGCTTCCTGTGGCAGCACGGTCAGGTCTTCCTCGCGCTGCGTATGATGCAGCGCTTCTGGTATGCCAACGACGACCGCCGCGAGCGCTTCGTAGCGATCTGCGGCGATCGCGACGTCCAGCAGCTCACCTTCGAGGGATACATGCACAAGAAGCTCGTGCGCCGTCGGCCGCTCGCCCACGCGCGCATCTTCTTCAAGAACGTCGGCCATCTGACCGGTCTGGTGCCCGCATGAGTCTGGCCTCCGCAGCTCACGATCCGACCCCGGCCTGGGGCCCCGTCGGGGAGCCGCTCCAGGGCTTCCTGCGGGAGCACCTCGAGGAGCTCGAGGGCCGGCTCGCGGAGGTGTGCAGCGAGCTGGGGCAGGGCCTCGGTCCGCTGTCCCACGCGCTGGAGCGGGCCGTGGGCACCGACGGAGGCGGAGGACAACGCTGGCGGCCGTTGCTCACGCTCGCCGCCGCTTCGGCACTGCACGGCGAGCGGGGCGCCGCTCTCGACGTCGCCGTCGCCGTCGAGCTCACCCACACCGCCTCCCTGGTTCTCGACGACCTGCCCTGCATGGACGACTCCTCGCTGCGCCGCGGGCAGCCGGCCACCCACCGCAAGGTCGGCTCTGCAGGAGCCATCCTGCTCTCCGTGGCCCTGCTGGCCCGCGCCGTCGAGCTGCTGGGGCGTCAGCCGCAGGCGGGCGGGGAGCTGGCCGCCGAATGGGGCCGCACGGTCGGGCTCCACGGCATGTCCGGGGGCCAGGCCATCGACGTCGCCAGCGCGGGCAAGACCCTGCGCGGCTCGGCGCGACGTCTGCACCGCGAGAAGAGCACGGCACTGCCCGCCTTCGCCCTCTCGGCGGGCGCTCGATGCGCGCAGGCCGGTGCGGCCAGCGGGGAGGGCCTGGCTCGCTTCGGGCGCTCCCTCGGCTGGGCCTACCAGCTGCTCGACGATGCGGATGACGTGGCAGAGGACCGCCGGCTCGGCCGGCCGGCGGCCGGGAGCCCTCCGCTGCTGCTGGCTCGCCGCATCATGCGGAGGGCCTACCGCGGGCTGCGTTGGGTTCCCGGTCTCGATCCGCACGGGATCGAAGTGCTCGCCGGGCTCGCCGGTCGGGTCGCGATGCCCGAGGCCGACTGCATCTGCCGGGACCCGCGCCGGGCCGCGTACGGGAGGTCTTGAGGCGATGCTCGTCTCTCTGGGGCTCGACTTTCAGCGAGCTCGACTCGAGCTCCGCGAGCGCTTTCATCTCGAGGAGCAGGACCTCCCGAGAATCCGGGCGGCGCTGGCGACGCACGGGGTCCGGGAGCTGGTGCTCACCCGGACCTGCAACCGGATCGAGATGTACTGCTGGTGGCCCGAGGCCGGCTGCGGAATCGATCCGGCGCGAGCCCTGTGCGAAGCATGGGTGGGGGAGGGCAGCTCCGAGGCGGAGCAGCTGAGAGCCCACGCGCGCCTGCGCTGCTCCGACGAGGCGGTGCGCCATCTGCTTCGCGTCGCCTCGGGCCTCGAGTCGCAGATCCTGGGCGACATCCACATCCTCGGGCAGGTGCGCCGCGCCTTCCGCGACGCCGTGGAGCTCGAGGCCGTCGGAACGCATCTGCATCGTCTCTTCGAGACCGCGCTGCGCGTGGGCAAGCGCGTGAAGCGCGAGACCCAGATGCTGGCGACGCGCAGCGGCGTCGGCTCCGAGGCTGCGAAACGGGCCGTGGAACGGCTCGGCACCCTGGCCGGGCGCCCTTGCGTGGTCGTCGGCTGTGGAAAGAGCGGGACCCATGCCGCGCGCTCGCTGCAGCAGCGCGGGGCGGGCGATCTCGCGCTGGTCAACCGGACGCCCGAGCGGGCGGAGAAGCTGGCCCGCGACCTGGGCATCGCGCAGGCCCTGCCGCTGGACGCGCTGCCGGGGCTGCTCGCGACGGCCCAGCTGGTGGTGGTCGCGACGGGCGCTCCCCAGCCCGTGGTCACGGCCGCGATGCTGCGCGAGGCGCGGCGGGCGTCCGACGAGAGGACGCTGCTGCTGATCGATGTCTCGGTGCCGCGCAACGTGGAGGCTCCGTGCAGCCCGATTCCCGGCGTGGAGCTGGTGGACCTCGACGGCCTGAGTCCGCAGACGGCCGAGGTGGAGCGGTCGCGCCGAGCCTCCATCCCGGAAGCGGAGGCGATCGTCGAGGACGGCATCGAGGAGTATCGATCCTGGCTCGAGCTGCGCGCGGCCGGCGAGGCCCTGCATCCGCTGCGCGAGACCCTCGTCGAAATCTGCCGACGCGAGGTCTCCTACCTGACGGGTGAGTCGCCGACGGCGCACCGCACGGCGGACCGGATTGCCGCGCGACTCATGGCACGGCCGATGAGTGCTCTACGCGCCGCGTCAAAGCGCGGCGAGTCGGTCGTCGATGCGGTGGAGGGGCTCGGCGGGCTCTTTCTCGGTCCTGGACACATGTAGAAAGGTCGAGCGAATGTGTCGATATCGCAACAGTCTCGACTGGAAAATCGTGTGGACATTGTCCTGCGTGATTGACACGCGGGCGTAAAGTTTTGAAGAATGCTCTGGTGATCCCGAAGCCTTTCGTGGGACACGGTCCGAAGCTGCGCCGTCTCGGCGCAGGGCCGCAGGGGGTGGGTCTGGGATGGGGGGGCAAGTTGCCGTTTCCCGGGTCGCAGCTGCACCCCTCTCGGTCGCGTGTCGCGAGAGGCCCAACCCATCGGAGGACCCACCGATGAGATATCTCCACCAGAGCGAACCAGGCAGGCAGCATGTGGCGACCGAGGAAGGGCTGTCGGCCTTCCTGGACCTGAGGGAAAAGCTGCGGTCGCACCATCCGCCCGGATCCCAGTCCGAGCCGGCGGAGCTGCGGGGCGCCGAGACGCTGCTCGGCACCATCGAGGGCGAGATCATTCCCCGCCTCCTGCTCGCCCACCGCACCGCGGCGGCGCCCACGATCAAAGGCGACGACCCATCGCTGCACGACGGCGACCGCGCGCGCTTCCTGAAGATCTTGAGAAGCGAATCGGCCGCGTCCAGCCGCAGCTTCGTCGATGCCTTGCTCGAGCGCGGGGTGCGACCGGAGCAGATCTTGCTGGATCTCCTGACCTCCGCTGCGCGTGGCCTGGGGGAGCTCTGGGAGGAAGACCTGTGCGACTTCACAGAGGTGACCATCGGCCTGTGTCGGCTCCACGAGATCCTGCACGCCCTGGGCGCCGATCCGGTCCACGCGCAGGAGAATGCGCCGCGGGTGGTGCTGGCGACGATCCTGGGCGACCAGCACGTCTTCGGAATGGTGATGGTTGCGGAGTTCTTCCGGCGCGAGGGCTGGTGGGTCTGGTCGGAGCCCGGGGCGCCGCACGCGCAGCTCGCGGATCTGCTGGGGAAGCAGCGCTTCGACGTCCTCGGCGTGTCCCTCGCCTGCAGTCATTCCGTTCGGGAGGTCGCCGCGGAGATCGGCGCGCTCCGCCGGGCCTCCCGCAACGAGGAGCTGAAGGTCCTCGTAGGAGGCAGGCTCGTCTCCGAGCATCGAACGATCGTCGGGGATGTCGGCGCAGATGGATCCGCGATCGATGCGAGCCAAGCACCGATCGCTGGACGTGAGCTGCTGTCCCGTCCGTAGGTGCCGGAGCAGGTCCGGTCCTCGTCGGGGAGCTCTGGGGTAATCATGGGTGCGACGGTGGCCACGGGCGAAGAGCGAGTCCTGTTTCGGAGCCCCGATCGCTTCCTCTCCGGGCTCGATGCGGCGACGACGGCCGAGGTCGTCGCCTGCTCCGCCGACGTGGCCCTGATCCTCGAGGGTGGCGTCATTCGCGACGTCGCACTGGGGAGTCGCGAGCTCGCCGAAGAGGGCTACGACCGGGCCTGGAAGGGCAAGGCCTGGGCCGACACGGTCACTCGGGAGAGCCGGCCCAAGATCCGGAGCCTGCTCGAGGACGGCAGCCAGCTGCGCTGGCGCCAGGTGAATCATCCCTCTTCGACGGGTCTCGATCTCCCGGTCCGCTACCGGTCGGTGGAGATGCCAGGGCGGCCCTGGAGGATCGCCCTCGGTCGGGAGCTGCGAAGTGTATCGGCCCTGCAGCAACGCCTGGTCGAGGCGCAGCAGAATCTCGAACGCGACTATGCCAGTCTTCGCGAGGCCGAGACGCGCTACCGCCTGCTCTTCCAGCAGGTGCCGCAGCCCGTGCTCGTCACGGATGCGGAGGGGGTTCTGGAGGAGCTGAACCCGGCCGCGGCGCGCGCCCTGGGCAGCCCGAAGGATGGTCTCGTGGGCCGCCCGATCGCGCGGCTCTTCTCCTCGAGGTCGCGGCGCCGCGTCGGATCCCTCCTGGAAGACGCGCTGAGCAGCGGCCAGGCGGATCTCTCGGATCTCCGGCTGGAGCAGGGCGGAGCCTGCCACGTCTCGGCCTCGGCCTTCCGCCAGGGGCAGGCGATCCACCTGATCGTGCGGCTGCAGCTCGTCTCGCCAGAGGCAGCCGAGACGAGCGGCCAGAGCATCCTGGTCGGGGTCATCGACGAGCTGCCCGATGGCTTCCTGGTGGCGGGCGAGGACCTGCGCGTGCTCGCCGCCAACCGGGCCCTCGTCGGGATGACGGGACGAGTCGGCAAGAGCCCGCTGCTCGGAACCCCGGTGGGGGAGATCCTGGGCCGTTCTGCCAGCGATCTGAACGTTCTGATCTCGAACCTCAAGAGCCAGGGGGTGGTGCGGAACTTCGTCACGGTGGTCCGCGATCACCTGGGTCAGGAGGAGGAGGTCGAGCTGGCCGCGGTGGCCGCGCCGTCCGGGGAGGGGACGGTCTTCGGCTTCTCGGTGCGGGGTATCGCGCGGCGCCTGCGCCTCGCGCCGCGCATCGACGAGAGGCTCCCGAGCTCGGCGGAGCAGCTGACCGAGCTCGTGGGCAGCATGCCGCTGCGGGACATCGTCCGCCGGTCGACGGATCTCATCGAGAAGCTCTGCATCGAGGCGGCGCTCGACCTCACCCAGCAGAATCGGGCCTCGGCGGCGGAAATGCTGGGCCTGTCTCGGCAGAGCCTGTACACGAAGCTGAGGCGTTTCGGCTTCGACTCGAATCGCTAGGCGAGGCGGCTTCGCAGGCCGACGCCATCGGAGCAGAGGAGGCGAATTTGGAGAAGGAGGGGGCGGAGCCGCTCGGTTGGCTCGGGATCGTCAGACTCGGCCTGGTGCAGACGGCCCTCGGAGCCATCGTCGTGCTCACGACCTCGACCCTGAATCGAGTCATGGTGGTGGAGCTGGCCCTCCCGGCCGTCCTCCCGGGCGCCCTGGTCGGCTGGCACTACGCCGTGCAGCTCTCGCGTCCGCGCTGGGGCTACGGCTCGGATCTCCTGCGCTCGCGGACCCCGTGGATCCTGGGCGGCATGCTGGTGCTCGCGGTCGGCGCGGTGGGGGCCGCCTCGGCCACCGCTCTCCTGGCCCGATCGCCAGTGCTCGGCACGGCGGCGGCCTTCGGCGCCTTCCTCCTGATCGGTGTCGGTGTCGGGGCCTCCGGAACCAATCTGCTGACGCTGCTGGCGACGCGCACGGAGCCGTCGCGCAAGGCGGCGGCGGCGGCGATCGTCTGGATCATGATGATCTGCGGATTCGTGGTCACGGCCGGCACGGTCGGGCAGCTGCTCGATCCCTTCTCGATGGAGCGGCTGATCGCGATCACGTCGGCCGTGGCCGGCATTTCCGTGGGCCTGACCGGGCTGGCCCTCTGGGGCATCGAGCCGCGCTCGCGGATCGCGCCCGTCCAGGAGTCCCGACCGGCGGCGCCTCCCTTCAGCGAGGTCCTCGCCGAGGTCTGGCAGGAAGGGCAGGCCCGTCTGTTCACGATCTTCGTCTTCGTCTCGATGCTCGCCTACAGCGCCCAGGACCTGATCCTGGAGCC
>CAZYOL010000059.1:0-22236 GCA_964649065.1 uncultured Spirochaetales bacterium | reverse complement strand
AGAACTCGATCTCGCCCAGGGCGATGGCGCGGGTGACCACGGTCAGCGCCTGGATGCCGCCGTTGCCGCCCATGCCGGCGACCACCGGCATGAAGATCGCGAGGGCCACGACCTGCTCGATGGTCCGCTGGAAGGTGCCCACCACCCAGGCCGCCAGGAAGCAGGTGAACAGATTCACGAGCATCCAGGGCAGGCGCTTGGTGACCGAGCGATGGGCGGGGCTGAAGACGCGGTCCTCGTCCGAGAGGCCCGCGAGGTGGTACATGTCCTCGGTGGCCTCCTCGGTGATCACGTCGATCACGTCGTCCACGGTGATGACGCCCAGCATGTGCCCGTCGACGTCGGTGACGGGAACCGCCAGCAGGTCGTAGCGACGCACCAGCTCGGCGACCTCCTCCTGGTCGGCGTTGGCCAGCACGCTCACCGGTGCCTCGATCATGATCTCGCCCACCGGGCGGTCGGGCGGCGCGGCGACCAGGCGGCGGATCGGCACCACGCCGCGCAGCCCGCGCTGCTCGTCGACCACGTAGAGGTAGAGGATCGACTCGACGTAGTCGCCCAGCGAGCGGATCGAGTCGATGGCCTCCTGGGCCGTCATCTTCTCGTCCAGGCCGACGAAGCTGGTGGTCATCACCCGCCCGGCGCTGTACTCGGGGTAGCGCTCCGCCTGCTCCAGCTCGGCACGGCGCTCGGCCGGCAGGCGCGCCACCACCTCGCCCCGCCGCTCCTCGGGAATCCACTCGACGAACTCGAGCAGGTCGTCGATCTCGAGGCGCGCGATCACGTCGGCCAGCCGCTGGTCGGTGACGGCCTCGAAGACCTGCGGAAGCATCTCCGGAGGCAGCTCCCTCAGCGTGCGCGCCGCCCGCCGGCGCCGGAACAGCAGCTCGATGACGCTGCGGATCTCGTCCCGGGTCAGGTCCGAGAGCAGCGGCGCGATGTCGGCGGGCTGCATCTTGGCGAGCAGACGCTCGGCGCGACTGAGTACGCCGCTCGCCAGGAGTCGGCGCAAGGTTCGGGCGTGGAACTGGGGCGTTGCCATGCCGGGGTCCCGATGCGGTCTTCCGCCGGACCCCGCAGGCGGGTCAGGAAGAAGGGCTGCGCTTTGGGCGGCCGTTCGAGCCGACGGCTGGGCGCCGGGTCGCGGGCCGCGATTGGCTACCGAGGTCTTCCGTACTCATCGCGTAGCGCATGGGGTAACTCACTTTCGGGGCCTTGGCGAACCGGGGCCGCCGCGCGGGGCCAGGATCGGGTAGTCTCGGCCCCCGAGGCGCCCGTGCCCGGCCATCATCTCTGCGTCGTTCCTCACACCCACTGGGATCGCGAGTGGTACCGGAGCCACGAGCAGTTCCGCTACCAGCTGATCGGCCTGCTGGACGGCCTGCTCGAGCTGCTCGAGGGCGATCCGGCCTTCCGCTGCTTCACTCTGGACGGGCAGCTGGCGCCGCTGGACGACTACCTCGAGGTGCGGCCCGGGGCGCGGGCCCGCATCGAGGCCCTGGTGCGGGCGGGTCGGCTCCAGATCGGGCCCTGGTACGTGCTGCCGGACGAGTGGCTGGTGTCGGGGGAGGCCCTGATCCGGAACCTCCGCCTGGGCCTGCACAAGGCCGCGGAGCTCGGCGGCGGCATGCGCCTCGGCTACGTGCCCGACCAGTTCGGCCACGTCGGCCAGCTCCCGCAGATCCTGGCGGGCTTCGGGCTCGAGGCGGCCCTGCTGTGGCGGGGAGTGGGGCAGGGGATCGAGGAGACCTGCTTCGAGTGGGAGGCGCCGGACGGAACCCGCCTCTTCACGGTCTATCTGCGCCAGGGCTACGGCAACGCCGGCGAGCTGCCCCTGGAGCCCGAGGCCCTGGCCCAGCGGCTGGCGGCGGCGCGCGATGGCCTGGCGCCCCACTCGCGGACGCGGAGCCTGCTGCTGATGAACGGCGGCGACCACCAACGGCCCCAGCCGGGACTGCCCGCCGCGCTGGAGGCGGCGCTGGCCCAGCTCCCGGGCGACACGGCCGAGATCACCTCGCTGCCCGGCTTCGTCGCCCGGGCGCGACGCGAGGCTCCGGGAGATCTGCCGCGCCACCGCGGCGAGCTGCGCTCGGGGCTGCGCTCTCCGCTGCTCGAGGGCTGCGCCTCGGCCCGCATCCCGCTCAAGCAGGCGGACTTCGCCAACGACCGGCTGCTCAGCCGATGGCTCGAGCCGCTCGCGACCTGGCTGGCGGAGCTCGGCGGCGACGCGGATCCGGAGCTGCTCGACTGGCTCTGGCAGCGCATGCTGGAGAACCACCCGCACGACTCGATCTGCGGCTGCTCGATCGACGCGGTGCACCGCGAGATGGAGACGCGCTTCGCCCGGGTGCGGGACTCCGCGGGCGAGCACCTGCGGCGCGTCGCCCGCGAGTGGGCCGCCCGGGTCGAGGCTCCCAGCGGCCCCGGCGAGCCGGTCGTGGTCTGGAATCCCAACGCCGGCGGTCCGGCGTGCGCCGAGGGCCGGCTCCAGCTCGACGTTCCGGATCGCGGCCAGCCCGCGCTCCACGCCGTAGACGGCGAGGGGCGAAGGCTCCCGGTGCACGCGGAGGTCGTGGAGCCCGGAGGGATCGCAGCCCGCTACGAGGTGCCGGCGCGCGTCGCGGCGGTGCTCATCGAGGGCTTTCCGGCCGAGTGGAGCGGCGAGCACGTGCGCGGGCTGGTGCGCCGCAGGGAGCGGGGTCTGCCCGTGGCCGAGGTGCAGCTCGCCAGCGAGCCCCGGCCCGGCTTCGACTGGAGCGTGGAGCGGCGCGCCCTGGCCGCGTCGCTCGCGGGCGACGAGACCTGGATCTTCCGGGTGCGGCGCCTGCCCCGGCTGGCGCTGCGGCTGGTGGATTCGCTTCCCGGCTACGGCCTGCGCAGCTACCGGGTCGTGCGGGGCCGCGCGGGCGACGCCTCGGCGCTCGCCTCCGGCCGCGCGCCGGGAGGCGGCGTGTGGATCGAGAACGAGGCCTGGCGCGTCGACGCGGGGCGCGACGGGCGCGTCTGCATCGCGTCGCGGACGGGCGGGCCGAGCGTCGAGGACGCCCTGCGGATCGTCTCGGAGGGCGACCGCGGTGACGAGTACAGCTTCGAGCCGCTGGCAGAAGGGCAGGGCATCGGGTCTCCCGCCGCCGTCCGGATCGCCCTGCTCGGCGGCAGCGAGGCGCAGGTCGGGCTGCGGGTCACGGCCCGCTACCGGATCCCGCAGCAGCTCGGGCCCGGGCGGGAGCGGCGCTCCTCCCGGTCGGTGTCCATGCCCGTACGCCTCGACCTGCGCCTGGCCCGGGGCCTCGATCGCATCGAGCTGGACGTCGAGCTCGAGAACCGGGCCCGCGATCATCGGGTCCGGCTCTGGATTCGCGCCCCGCATCGGCCCGAGCGCTTCGAGGTCGAGTCGGCCTTCGAGATCGTCGAGCGGCCGATCGAGCCGCCGGCCGACGCCTTCGGGCCCCAGCCGGCCGAGCGGCCCACCGGAGCGGTGCCGCAGCGCAGCTTCGCCACGCTCCGCGACGAGACCCGCGCGCTCACCGTGGCCAACCGCGGCTCCCCCGAGGTCGAGGCCCTGCGCGACGCCGGGGGCGGCTGGCTGGCGGTCACGCTGCTGCGCGCCGTGGGCTGGCTCTCCCGGGACGACCTGGCCCGGCGTCCGGGCCATGCGGGTCCCGGCTTGCCCACCCCCGAGGCCCAGGGACCGGGCCTGCACCGCGCGCAGCTCGGCCTGCGCTGGCACGCCAGCGGCGATCCCCAGCGCGTCAGCGAGGCCCACCGCTTCGCCTGGCCCGCCCTGCTGCTGCCCGGCAGCGCCGGAGGAGGGCCGCTCGGCGACGCCGAGCGGCTGCTCGAGCTCGACGACCCCGCGGTGGTCGTCTCCGCGATCGAGCCCCGACCGGACGGCTCGGTGGCCCTGCGCCTCTACAACGCCTCGGCGCAGGCGCGCCGCGTCCCCGTGCGCTGGCGAGGGCGGGCTGCGAGACGGCTGCGCCTCTGCGACCACGGCGGTCGGGCGCGGCCGGGCGGGGCTCCGTCGGCGAAGGGCGGCGGCGCAGAGATCGCCCTGGGGCCCTGGCAGATCGTCAGTCTGCGCCTCGACTAGCGCTCCCACCGTCCGCTCCGCTGCCACGGCAGCCTTCCGCTGCCGCGCGCTACGCGCAGGGGTCGGCCTTCAAGCTGCCGCCATTCCCGCCCGATGAATCCAACGGCCTCGCCCCTCCAAGAGAGCGCAACGTGAATCGTGGCTCGCGGCTTCGCACGCGGGCGCGGGTCCTTTGGGGCCTCGCCCTTCTGACCCTCGCCGCCCCCCTGGCGCTGCCGGCGGCAGCGCGGCGGGGCGCGTCCGATTCGCTGACCGTGCTCGCGACCGAGGCGCCGCGCAGCCGGCGTCCGTTGACCGAGCGCGAGTGGGCGGCCCAGCTGATCCGACACCTCGGGATCGAGGACGCGCTGGGGAGGGCCGGCGCCGAGCTCTCGGATGCCGAGCGCTTCGCACTCCTCTGCGCCGATCGCGCCGAGCTGACCCTGGAGAGCGGCGGACGCCGGGTGCCCGGAGGAGTGCCCCTGCGCGTCGCCGTCCCGATCGCCGACGGGGGCCCCGGGCAGTCGCTGCGGAAGATCGTGGAGGCGCCGGCCACGGCCCTCTATCTGCTGTCCATCGAGGGCGTCGGTGCCCAGCGCTGGTCGCTCGATCGCCGCGTCGTCGGCCACCTCGACCCCTCCCCGCTCGGCATTGCCCAGTCCGATCGGGTGCTGCCGCTGCGCGCGGGCCCCCACGAGCTGGCCGCCACGCTCACGCCGCGCGCGCGCGTCGACCGGGCCGAGCTGATCGCCCAGCGCAGCCTGTGCATCGCCCCGGCCGACGGCTGGCATCCCGAGCGGCTGCTGACCTACGGCACGCTGGCGCGCACCCTCGTCCACGCGAGCGGTCTCGAGGGTCGGCTGCCCGAGGCCTCGGCGGGCATCCCGATCGCCGGGGACCGCTTCGTCGAGGCTTCCGGGGGAGGCGAGCGCAGCCGTGCCCGCTTCCAGAACGGCCCGACGGGCATCGAGTGGGCACGGGCCGCCGCGGGCCCGGCGGAGTTCGTCTACCGCGTGCGACTCGCAGACCCCGGCCTCTTCACGATCCAGGTGCGCAGTCCCGGTGGCGGCCAGCAGCTCTGGAGCGTGGACGGTCGCTACCGGGCCGCCCTCGAGTTCACGGGATCGGCGCGGGAGCTCTTCTGGGCGCCGCTCACGACCCTGCCGCTGGCCTCCGGCGAGCACGTGCTGCGGGCCTTCGTCTCGGCGGGCTCGGGCATCGACCGCATTCGACTGGTGCCGCACGAGCCGCGCGACGCGGACTACATCCGCGTGCTGGCCGTGGAGGGCGTCACCGAGGGGGCGCCGGACGCCGTGGTGCCGCGCGGCGAGGCGCTCGGCAGCCTGCGGCACCCGGTCCTGGCCCGCGCCTCTTCCGACTTCCTGGGGCCCCGCAAGTCCCTGCCGAGCTCAGAGCTGGCGCGCGAGGGGAGCCGTCGGCCCAGGACGCCCCCGGCCGCGCCGGCGCCTCCGCCCCTGGAAGTGGAGATCTGGAAGTGAGCTGGCGAGGCGGCATCGGCTCCGTTCCGCTCCTCTCGTGGCTGCTGCTGGCGGCGGCCACGGCGGGGGCGGAGGGCGAGGCGACCCGCTTCTCCTTCCACCCGTCGATCGAGGTGACCACGGTCTTCGAGGACCGCCCGGAGCTGACCGGCCCGGCGGGTCCCGACGTCGGGTTCTGGATCTATCCGCGCGCCGAGGTGGGCTACGAGGGGCCCGGCTTCGAGCTCGGTGCCGACCTCGGCGTCGACGTGCGCCGCTATACCGGCACGAGCTCGCTGGAGGACCAGTTCGGCCGCCTCAGCGCCTTCGGCGAGGCCGACCTGCTGCCGGGGCTCAGCCTCCGGGTCGAGAACGCCTGGGAGCCTCACTACCAGGCGCTCGGCCTGCCCGAGGACCACGGCGCGAACCTGGTCCAGGCGAATCGCGCGGAGGGTCGGCTCCGCTACTGGCGCCCCCTGCCCGCGAACCAGGAGATCCAGATCGGCGCCAGCGGTCGCTACTTCGTCACCGAGCCCTTCGCCGCCACCTTCATGGGCATGGTCGACCCGAGCTCGCGCGCCGACTTCTGGCAGACCGGCGGCTACGCGCGCTGGACCTGGGGTGCGGGCCGGCGCACGGCCCTCTCCGCCGAGGCGAAGGTCGGCTACCGGGACTACGCCGAGACCCAGCGCGCCGACCACCTGAACGCCGCGCTGCTGCTCGGCCTCGAGGCGCGTCCGACCTCGACCCTCGAGGTCGAGCTCGAGGCGGGCTACGGCGCGATTCTCTTCGAGGGCATGACGAATCGCCATCAGCCGCTGGGCCGGCTCGAGCTGCGCCAGGCGCTGCCCGCCGGCTTCTCGGTCCACGCGCTCGGGGCCAATCGCTTCCGGACCAATCTCGCCGGCAACGAGGTCTTCGAGGCCGCCGGGGAGGTCGGCGTCGAGAAGCAGTTCGGGGAGGCCCTGGACGCATCGCTGGATCTCTTCATCGCTCACTTCGAGGATCTCGGCACTCCCTCCAACCTCTACGGGGGCGTGGAGCTGGAGGGGGGCTGGACGCTCGCCTCCCAGACCCGGCTCTCGCTGGCCTACCGCTACTGGCGCAATGCCGGCGACCTGAGCGGCGACGACTTCGGTCAGAACGCCGTCTTCCTGCGCTTCGCCTTCCGCCGCTGAGCCCCGGCCCCGCCATCCTTGCGGATTCCCCTTGGGGGACTCGGGCCCGAGACCGGGCGGGGCCCGAAGCCCGGCCGGGCGCCTGATTCCACGGCTCCGGGGGCGGATCCGACGCAGCAACTTTCTTTCAGGACCTGCGGGTTTTGCTTCGGTTTCGGGCCCCCGAGGCGTACACTTGGCTGCCATGGGGCCGCCGCCGTCACGCGTCCGGAGACGAGCCGAGGGGCAAGCCGGGCCCGCCTCGGGAGGTGACGTTCTGGTGTCCATATCGGGAGGGGCTCGTGAAGGACCTGGTGATGTCGATCGTTCAAGCGCTGGTGGACAAGCCGGATGAGGTGCAGATCAAGGAGGTCGTGGGTCAGCACGCACACGTGCTCGAGCTTCGGGTCGCCAAGGATGACCTCGGCAAGGTGATCGGGAAGGGAGGCGCTCACGCCTCTGCGGTCCGGACCCTGATGGCCGCAGCGAGCGGCAAGGAGAAGAAGCGCTACATCCTCGAGATCATCGAGTACTGAGGGCGGTCTGGCCGGGCTGCGCCGGACACAGGCCGCCGCCGGCAGCCCGCTCCGTTCCCATCGCGTCGGCGTCCGTTCCGACGGCGTTCGCTTCCACGGCGTTCGTGCCGGCGGCGTTCGTTTCGACGCTGTTCTGATAGGATGCGCGGACGTCTTCCAACCAGGAGGTGTCGTGACCGCGCGTCCCCAGATCGAGGCCCCGATGAGTCTCGGAGCACAGCTCGAGGCTCGTGCCGATCGTCCCGAGCTCGCCGACCGGATCGCCCTGCGTGCCGGGGAGCGGGCATGGAGCTACGCCCGCCTGCGCGACGAGTCGGTGCGCATGGCCCACTGGCTGCGCGGCCGGCTCGGGGCCTGCGACGAGTCGCGTCCCGGGCACGTCGCCATGCTCATGGAGAACCACCCGGAGCTGGTGTCGCTCCTCGGCGGCTGCGGCTACAACGGCATGACCCTGTTCGGGCTGAATACGGGGCTGCGCGGCGAGACCCTGGCCGGGGTGGTGAACCAGTCCCGGGCCCGGCTGCTGGTGGTGGACGAGCGCCTGCTGCCCGAGGTCGACCGGGTGCGCGAGCGCTTCGAGCACGTGGCGCCCGAGAACGTGCTGGTCCTGCGCACCCAGAGCGAGCGCTCCCTGGGCGACGCCGACCTGGAGGAGGTCCTGACCCGCGAGGTCGGGAAGCCCGACCGCTCCCTCGACGCGCCGGACTTCTCCCAGGTGACGCCCGACCGCAACCTGATGGTGATCTACACCTCCGGCACCACCGGCCTGCCCAAGGGCATCAACAACAATCACGGCAAGCTGCTGCTGATCGGGGCCACCGTGGCCAGCCGGCTCGAGCTCGACGCGGATGCGGTGGGTTACGCCTGCATGCCCCTCTTCCACTCCAACTGCGTCTTCCTCGGCCTCATGCCGGCCCTCACCGTCTGCGGAACCCTCTCGATGCGCGAGCGCTTCAGCGCCAGCAGCTTCGTCCCCGACGTGCTTCGCTACGGGGTCACCTACTGGAACTACGTCGGCGAGCCCGTCCACTACATCCTCGGGGCGCTCAGCAAGCAGTACGGGGGCGACGAGGAGCGAATTCTCCGCGAGGTCGCGGGGCACCCGGAGAACCGGCTGAGCTACGCCCTGGGCAACGGCGCCGCCTCCCCGGACATCGATCGCTTCATGCGCTGGCTGGGTCTCGAGGACATGTTCGAGCTCTACGGCTCTACCGAGGCCGCGATCAGCACCTTCCGGCGCAAGACCGACCCCCGCGGCAGCGTGGGGGAGATCACGGATCCGGCCGTCCAGATCCTGGACGAGTCGGGCCAGCCCTGCCCGCCCGCCGAGCTGGGTCCGGACGGCAAGATCACGAACTACGCCGAGGCCGTGGGAGAGATCTGCCGGGTGGCGGAGGACACGGGGCTCTTCCAGGGCTACTTCGACAATCCCGACGCCAACGCGAACAAGTATCGGAGCGGGGTCTACCACTCGGGCGACCTCGGGCACGTGCTGGTCCGGGACGGCGTCCGCTACCTCTTCTTCGACGGCCGCACCGACGACTG
This sequence comes from uncultured Spirochaetales bacterium, assembly GCA_964649065.1. Lineage (GTDB taxonomy): Bacteria > Myxococcota_A > UBA9160 > UBA9160 > SMWR01 > CAZYOL01. The sequence continues at coordinate 13,448 of CAZYOL010000059.1, read as the reverse complement.
GATCCGCAAGGACGGGGAGAATTTCTCGGCGGCCCAGGTCGCGCGGCTGCTGATGGAGCACGGGGACATCACGTTGGCCGCGGCCTACGGAGTGCCCTGCGCGGTCTCGGACGAGCTGGTGATGGCGGCGCTGAAGCTGCGAGACGGGGCGAGCTTCGATCCCCAGGCCTTCTTCGACTACTGCAGCGCGGCCTCCGAGCGCGGCAGCATGGATCCGAAGTGGTTCCCGGACTTCGTCCGCATCGTGGACGACTTCGAGTACACCGGGACCTCGAAGATCCTGGTGCGCAACCTGAAGAAGCTGCACTTCGACCGGCGCCGGCTCCGGGACGAGCCGATCTTCTGGCGGCGTCGCGGCGACGCGACCTACCACCCCTTCCGGAACCAGGACTTCGAGGCGCTGCGGGCCGAGTTCCGCAAGGCGGAGCGCGAAGAGCTGCTCGACCGCTGAGCCCGCGGGGCGCCGCGAGCACGATCTCGTGCTCGCGGGTTACGGCCTCGTACATGTGACGCCCGTACCCCCGCGCGCCGCGCGGCGGCTTCCGGCGGCAGAAGTCGCCGGATCACGGCCCCTTGGGCTGGCCCGCTGCCGGTCGGCCCGAGCCGGCACGGAGCTTGCCTCCCTCCTCGAGGGTGGGCGCCGTGGGCGCCCGAGACCGCCCGAGACGAAAGGGGAGAGACCCATGGGTGCCCAGCACTCCGCAGAGGAGCACTTCCGGCGCGGCGCGACGGCGCTGCAGGCAGGCGACGCCCGAGCCGCCCTCGAGCAGTTCAGCACCTCCGCGCGGCTGGACCCGGCCAGCGCCCGTTACCGCTCCTACCACGGCCTGGCTCTGGCCCTGGCCGAGCGACGCTTCGACAAGGCCTTGGAGCTGTGTCGCTCGGCGGCCAAGGAGGAGTTCTTCGACGCCACCCACTACCACAACCTGGCCCGGGTCCACCTGGCCTTCGGCTTCAAGGCCGAGGGCATTCGTTACCTGCGCCGCGGCCTGATGATCGACCCGGAGCACGGTGAGATCCTGTGCGAGGTGGAGCGGCTGGGCATCCGCAGGCGCCCCCCGATCGCCTTCCTGCGCCGCGACCATCTGCTGAACCGCTGGCTCGGTCGGCTCCGGCAGCGGCTCGCCTCGGTCGGTCCGGCTGCGGCGCTCCCGGAAGCTTGACGGAGGGCGTCCGAGCCGGTAACCCATCGGGCCCGACCGAGGTGACCCGTGGGCAACGTGATCAAGAAGCGACGCAAGAAGATGCGCAAGCACAAGAAGCGCAAGCTCTTGCGTCGCGCCCGCCACAAGCGCAAGCGCTGACTTCTCCAGCTCCTCGAAGCTCTCGAATTCACGGGGCTTTCCCGCTCGCCACGCAGGGCGCGCGAGGGCCGCAGCGGTGCGTTCCCAGCGCGCCCCACGCGTCCATCCGAGTGCATCCGGGGGCGTGGCTTCGAGCGAAATTCGTTCCGCCGCTCGCAAGATCCGCTCGCAGAGGCGCGTTTTTTTTGGGTTTCTCCCTTGACGCCGATGAAAACACGGTGTTACGGTCGGCGGCAACAGTGGCTCTAGTGCCGCGGTTTGCGTGCGGAACGAAGGCCTTTGCCTTCAAGTCGCGCATACCGGTCTCCGATAGGGGACGAGAAACGGGGTCGAGAGGCCGCCCTGGGCGGCGCGAGGCTCCGACTCTCGAAGTGGCCCGGCCGCGGTCAGGGTGCACGAGAAGGGGGGTGACCCAGAGATGGCTGTTCGACGCAAGAAGGCGACTCGCAAGAAGGCGACTCGCAAGAAGGCGACCCGCAAGAAGGCGACCCGCAAGAAGGCGGCTCGCAAGAAGAAGCCTGCCACGCGCAGGAAGGTCCGTCGCAAGAAGGCCTAGGGCCTGGACGGCAAACGATCTTCTCGCGGGGAAGGTCGCAGGACCCCGGCCGGCTGACGCCGGCCGGGGTTTCCTTCTTCGGGGCCCTCACTTACCCTCGTGCGCTCGGAGGAGCCATGGCCCGCATCACCATCGAAGACTGCACCCGCGTGGTCCCGAACCGCTTCCACCTGGTCCAGATGGCCTCGATCCGCACCAAGCAGCTCAAGAAGGGCGCCCGCCCGCTGGTGCAGAGCGACGACAACAAGGAGGTGGTGCTCTCCTTGCGCGAGATCGCTGCCGGCTACATCCAGCCCGACTATCCGGAGGCGGAGGACGAGGCGGCCGAGGCCGAGTCCTAGCCCGCTCGGCGGCTAACCGGCCCGCTGGACGGGAATCGCGAAGCTCACCGAGGTCCCGCGGCCGACGTCGCTCGAGACCCCCACCTCGCCTTCCAGCAGCACGATCAGGTCCCTCACCAGGGTGAGGCCCAGGCCCGAGCCGCCGTAGCGGCTGCTGCGGGTGTCGTCCACCTGGAAGAACTCGTCGAAGATGAACTGCTGGTCGTCCGGGCAGATCCCGATCCCGGAGTCGCGGACCTCGCAGCAGAGGCGCTCCCCCTCGATCCGCGCGCGGACCTCGATGCGACCGCCGGGCGTGAACTTGACGGCGTTGTCCAGCAGCAGGAAGAGGATCTGGTTCAGCTTGGCGAGGTCGGTACGCAGCTTCGGGAAGGGATCCTGCAGCTCCTTGACGATCTCCAGGGACGTCTCCTCGGCCGCGTCCTGGATGCTGAAGAGGGCCTCGTCGAGGACCTCGCGGAAGTTGACATCGGTGATCTCGACGGGCAGCTCGCCCTGTTTGATGCGCCACAGGTCGAGGATGTTCTGGAGCGTTCGCAGGAAGGCGGTTCCGTCGTCGAGGGCCCGGCGTAGCCCGGTCTTGGCCTCCTCGCTGAGACGCCCGTCCTCCCCGGTCAGGACGGCGATCACCGCCTCGATGATGCCGTTGAGCGGAGTGCGCAGCTCCCGGGACATCTTCTCGATGAAGTCGTTCTTGAGCTTCTCGATCTTGCCGAGCTTCTCGTTGTTGCGGAGCAGCTCGATGTCCTGGGCGAAGAGGGCCTCCGAGAGCTTGAGCACCTCGTCGCTCTTCTCCGCGGCGGCGCGGCTGTGCTGGTCGGCCTGGGAGCGGAGCCCGGTCAGCTCCTCCAGCATCACGTCGTGCTCGAGCCGGCAGGCCGCCAGCTCGGCCACGCCGACGAGCGCCGTCAGCCGGATGCCGTCGATCTCGCCGGGAGACGCCACCGCGAGGACGCCGTGGTGCTCCGCGCCGGTGGTCAGGGGCAGCAGCGCGACGGCGCCCGCGCCCCGGCTGCCGAGGGCGTCGTCCGCGGACTCGACCACGGGCTCGCCGTGGAGCGCCCGCTCGACCCGGGGTCGCAGGGCCTCCGCCGCGGTCCGCGCGGCCGCGGCCGAGGGGAACCCCGCCGCGGTGCGGAGCTGCAGCTCGCCGCCGGGGCCGGACGTGAAGAGCAGGGAGACCCCGCCGCCGGCCGCGTCGGCCGCCGCGACGGCGCTGGCGCGGAGGGCCGCGGAGAGCTCCAGCGGGCTTCCGCCGGTGGTCGTGTCGTGGGCTGCCTGGTTCACCGGGCCGCGGCCTCAGAACCGCTCGTCCGAGTCGAGGGGGATCGACGACTCGCGGAGCTCCGTCTCCTCGGCTTCGGGGGCCATGTCCGGCGTCGCGCCGTCGAGGGCCAGCTTGGTCTGGAAGTCCGCCGGGTTGGTGGCGGCGGCGAAGGCCGTCTCGACCGAGATCTTGTTGGCCCGGAGCAGGTCCAGCAGGTGCTGGTCGAAGGTCTGCATGCCCTCCGACCGGCCCCGCGCGATGTAGTCGGTGATCTCCGCCGTCTTGGCGGGGTCCTTGATGCACTCCTGGATGCTCCGGGTGCTGCGCATGACCTCGACCGCGGGGACCCGGCCCGTCTGCTTCTTGTTCGCCAGCAGTCGCAGGGAGACGACGGCCTGCAGGTTCTCTGCCAGCCGCGCCCGCACCTGCAGCTGCTCCTCGGGCGGGAAGAAGGAGACCAGCCGGCTGATGGTGGAGGCGACGTCGTTGGTGTGGATCGACGAGAGGACCAGGTGGCCGGTCTCCGAGGCCTTCAGCGAGGTGTCGACGGTCTCGAGGTCGCGCATCTCCCCGACCATGATGACGTCCGGATCCTGGCGCAGTGCCGCGCGCAGGGCGTCCGGGAAGGAGGCGGTGTCGGTCCCGATCTGGCGCTGGGTGATGATGCTCTTGGCATGCGTGAAGACGAACTCGATCGGGTCCTCGACGGTGATGATCTTCGCCTTCTGGATCCGGTTGATCTCCTCGATCATCGTGGCCAGCGTCGTCGACTTGCCCATCCCCGTGGCCCCGGTCACGAGCACGTAACCGCGCCGCAGGTGGGCCAGGTCGCGCAGGACGCTCGGCAGATTCAGCTCCTCGAAGGTGCGGATCTGGAGCGGGATCACCCGCAGGACGATGTTGAAGAAGCGCCGCTGCCGGGAGATGTTGACGCGGAAGCGGCCCTCGTCCGGTAGCTCGAAGGCGAAGTCCAGCTCGTTCCACTCGTCGGCCCGGGCCGCCCGGGGATCGTCCTGCAGCAGCATCTGGGCGATCGCCTCGGTGTCCTTGGCGGTGAGAACCTTGTAGCGGAGCTCGACCAGATCGCCGTGAAAGCGGTAGAGCGGCAGGTACCCCACCTGGAAGTGGATGTCCGAGGCGCCCTTCTCGATGCCCAGGCGCAGCAGGCGGTTCAGCCGCTCGCGATCCATGTGCGCTAAGCCCTCCGCGGCCCGGGGGACCCACCCGCGGTCATGTCCACGGGGTGCGTATCGGCGTTCCGGGGGGAGGCTTGACCGGGATTCGCCGGGAGCCGTCCGCTAGCCTTGCCGGGCCCATGGAGAGCCGATCCAGGCCGTCGAAAGCCGCCCGGCGCCGGACCGGGCCTCTCGCGATCGCGCTGGCGCTGCTGGTCGTCTCCGGCTGGCTGGGAGCTCGAGCCGCGGCCGAGGAGCCGACGGTGGCGGCGCACAGCGCCCCGGAGGAGACGCCGGCTCCGCAGGCCGCGCCGCCCTCCGTCTCGCTGGACCGGCTGCTCAAGCTGCCCAGCAGCATCGAGGTGGGTTCCGAGGATCGCCGCGGGGGCTTCACCCGGAGCGAGTGGCGGGCGCGCTTCGCCGAGGTCGAGGCGCAGCGCGCCCAGTCTCAGGCCGCGCTGGACGAGGCCCACCAGGAGCTCGGGGAGCTGGCCGCCGAGACCAGCGACTGGCAGATGGCGGCTCCGGGGCTGGGCACGTCGGGCGGGGAGAAGGGGCCGCTCAGCTACCGCCTGCGCCAGGAGATGAATCGCTATCGCTCCGAGATCGCCGCGGCCGATCGCCGGCTGCAGGAGCTGCGGGTGGAGGCCGGCCTGGCCGGGGTTCCCGACGAGTGGCTCACGGAGTAGCGCCGGCCGCGGGAGCCTGGATCCAGCGCCGCGCTCCCGGCAGGAATGCGAAGGCGGGAAGCGCGAGCAGGCCGGTCAAGGCGAAGAAGAGCGCGAAGCCCAGCCGCTCGCTCAGCCAGCCGGAGGCCGCGCCGGCCACCAGCCCCGGCGCCGCGTAGATCGCCGTCAGCAGGGCGTACTGCACCGCCGCGTGGCGGCGGTCGCAGATGTTCATGAGGTACGAGACGAAGGCGTTGCTCGCGAGTCCTCCGCAGAAGGACTCCACCACCGAGGCCCCGTAGACCGCGAGCCGCGTCGGCTCGGCGGGCAGGGCGGCCAGGGCGTAGACGCCGTTCGAGGCCAGGGCGAGGGCTCCGAGCACCAGCAAGGCCCGGGCGATGCCCACCCGGGAGACCACTACGCCGCCGACCACGGCGCCCGCGATGAAGACCAGGATGCCCACGACGTTCGTCACCAGACCGATCTCGCTGTCGCTGAAGCCGTGATCCACCCAGAAGGGGCGCACCATGGGACCCATGGCGATGTCTCCGATCCGGTAGAGCAGCACGAAGGCGCTCACGCTCCCGACCCCCGAGCGCCGCAGCCAGCGCCGGACCGCCTCGCGCAGCGGCTCGCGCTGGCCCCGGGCCGGGGCGACGCGCGGGAAGGCGAGCAGCGAGGCCGCCAGGGCCGCACTCAGACCGGCGGCGGCGTAGAAGGAGACGCGGTAGCCCAGCCGGTCGGAGAGCAGCAGCAGCGACCCCGCCAGGATCATGCCCAGCCGGTAGCAGACGTTCCTCACCGAGTTGGCCGAGCCCTCCTCGCCCGGCGAGACCAGCCCGATCGTGTAGCCGTCGATGGCGATGTCCTGGGTCGCCGAGGCCGCGCACAGGGCCAGCACGGCGAGAAACAGCGCCGGGCCCAGCTGGGAGGAGTCCAGGTGCGCTCCGGCCACGAAGGCCAGCACCATCACCGCCAGGGAGCCGCCGATCCAGCGCCGCTCCTCGCCGAAGCGGTCGACGAGTGGCGACCAGGCGGCCTTCAGCGACCAGACCACCGCCAGCGACGACAGCAGCCCGAGCTCGGTGAGCGACATGCCCTCGCGGCGCAGCACGACGGACCAGAAGTCGCGGAAGGCCCCCATCGGGAAGCCCTCGATCACGTAGAGGCCGGCGATGATGGAGAGCTTGCGCCCGAGTGTCACCTCTCCCCCGTCCCGAGTGTAGGCTCGGGGGGAGGCCCGCGGAACGCTACCCTCCAGAAAGATGGCGGTGTCCGGTCCGGCAGTGCCTCCCGCGGCTCCGGCGCTCCTTCCCTCCGACGACCGGGCTCTGCTCGAGCTCGCCGGGACGGATCCGGACGGGAGCCTGGACGCGCCGCTCTTCGGCGACGAGAGCTGGCTTCGGCGGGTCAGCGCGGAGCCGGTGCTGCTCTTCGGCGGGGGACGCGCCCTGCTGCTGGAGATCGCCCACCCCCTGGTCGCGGCGGGCGTCTCCGAGCACTCGCAGTTCCGGACCGATCCCTTCGGCCGGCTCCGGCGCACCCTCGACGCCCTCTCGCGCATGGTGCTCGGCTCGCGCCGCCAGGCGATCGCCGCCGCCCGCGACATCGAGGCCGCCCACGCCCGGGTTCGCGGCAGCCTGCGCGCGGGCACGGCGGCCCTGCCCGCCGGCACGCCCTATCACGGCCGCGACCCCGAGCTGGTCCGCTGGGTCTGGGCCACGCTCGTCGATACGGCCTGGGTCGTCTACGGGCGCTTCATCGAGCCCCTCGATCCGCAGGCCCGCGAGGCCTTCTACGCCGACCACAGCGTGGTGGGGCGTCTCATGGGCACGCCTCCCGAGGCGGTGCCCCCGGATGCCCGGGCCTTTCGCGACTGGTTCGACGGAGTCGTGGCCGGCGAGCTGCTGGAGGTGACCCCCACGGCGCGGGAGATCGCCGACGCGGTCTTCCGCGCCAGCGGCAGCGCGCCCGAGGGTCGGCTGCTCCGCTCCATCACGGCGGGGCTGCTCCCCGAGCGCCTGCGCTCGGCCTTCGGGCTGCCGTGGGATGCCGGTCGGGCCCGGCGCCTCGAGGAGCTGATCGAGTCGGTTCGGGCCCTCCGCCGGCCGAGCGAACCGGCCCCGAGCCCCCAGCGCCGGCGCTAGCGGGGCCGGAGCCGAAGCTGCTCGACTTCGCCGGAGCTGCCAGCTACGGTCCGGCCGCTTCCACGGAGGGTGCACGCCATGCAAGAGCAGCGGAGCGAGGAGCCCCAGCGCGGTCGCGTCGACGCGGTGAGCATCGCCTACATCGCCTTCGGCGTACCGGGAATCGTCGGCTTCCTGGTGGTGCTCTTCGGCCTCGTGAACGCCTGCGACCGGATCCCCGCCTGAGGCCCTGAGCGGGCTCAAGGCCGCCCCGGCGGACGGCCGATGAGGCCCGCATGGGTCTGCGCCGGTCTCGAGACCAGGCCCCCGGGGCGCTGCTGGCCTCGGGGCTGCTCTTCCTCCTGGTCGGGGGCTGCGCGGGCTCCTTCGGCGGCGAGGTGGTCTTCTCGTACTTCGCCGCCCCCGACCCGGACGACGCCTGGAGCCGCAAGATCTACGGCTGGCAGGTGCGCGAGCGCGGCGTCTCCGACCTGGACACGCCCGATGTGGTGTCGGGGCCGGAGGAGTCGGCGGGCCCGGCCCCGGCGGAAGACCTGCGCTCCAAGTACGACCGCTTCCGCAGCGAGCGCAAGCGCGCGCTGGCCCGCGAGCTGGCCTCCTGGGTCCAGTCCGAGGCGCCCCGACACTACGTGCCCGACGGCCCGATCGATCACTGGGCCACGCTCGAGGAGACCTTTCGCGACAACGGCGACGACTGCGACGGGCTCGAGCTGCTCGCCTACTACTACCTGCGCGACCTGGGCTTCGACGCCGACGAGGTCTTCCGCGCCATCGTCTACCGCCGCTCCGACGGCCAGCACCACATGGTGACGCTCTGGTTCGAGGACCCCGAAGATCCCTGGGTGATCGATCCCACCGGCGCCATGACCTCGGGCATGCCGCGCATGTCCGAGGTCGAGGGCTGGGTCCCGCTCAAGGTCTTCGACCGGCAGCGCGACTACACGGTGCGCGTCGAGCGGGTGGCCGCGAGCGACTGAAGCCGGGCCGACGCGCCGGTTTGACGCTGTCCCCACGGCTACCCATACTCCGGCGCCCATGGCCCGGCTCCGGCTGCTCGTGCTCGGTGCGACCCTGGTCGCGGCCGCCTGCTCGCCCGAGGGGCCCGATCCGGTCGGTCCCTCCGTCGCCCTGCTGACCCCGGGCTCGATTGCCGACGGTGGCTGGAACGCCGGCGCCTACGACGGGCTGCTGCGCATTCGCGACGAGCTCGGGGCGGAGGTGCGCCACGTCGAGACCCGCACGCCCGCCGAGTTCGAAGAGGGCTTCCGCGACTTCGCCAGCCGCGGCTTCGCGCTGGTCTTCGGACACGGCTTCGAGTATCAGGAGGCGGCTGCCCGCGTCGCCGCCGAGTACCCCGACACCGTCTTCGTGACCACCTCCGGAGACACGGTGCGGGCGAACGTGGCGCCCATCGTCTTCGAGCTGGAGCAGGCCACCTACCTGTGCGGCGTGCTGGCCGCCCGCCTGAGCCGCTCGGGCCGCGTGGGCCTGGTGGGGGGGATGGAGATTCCCTCGATCCGCAGCACCTTCACCGCCTTCCGGGGCGGGGCCGAGGCCGCCCGCCCCGACATCCGGGTGAGCGAGGTCTTCATCGGCAACTTCGACGACAGCGCCGCGGCGCGGGAGGCGGCCACGGCGCTGCTCGAGGAGGGCGCCGACCTCCTGATGCACCAGGCCAACGACGCCGGGCGGGGCGTCTTCCGGGCGGTTGCGGACCGCGCAGCCGCCGGGCACGTGGTCTTCGCCTTCGGCACCAACCGCAACCAGAACGCGATGGCGCCGGAGGTCGTGCTGGCCTCGGCCACCCTGGACATCCCGGGCGCTCTGCTGTCCGTGGCGCGGCGCGTGCTCGAGCGACGCTTCGAGGCGGCACCGATTCGCCTCGGGATGGCCGATGGCATCGTGGCCCTGGAGCTCAACGAGGGCCTCTCCGACCGGATTTCCCCGGAGCTGGCCGCGGAGCTCCGGGAGCTGGAGGCCCGGATCCGCTCGGGGGAGCTGGTGGTGCCTCGCGGCGGCTTCTGAGCGGCCGGCCGGACATGTCCGGCGCCGCCCCTGCCGCCCGCCTGCACGAGATCGAGAAGAGCTTCGTGCCCGGCGCGCCGGTCCTCCGGCAGGTCTCCCTCGACATTGCGCGGGGAGAGATCCACGCCCTGCTCGGGGAGAACGGGGCCGGCAAGTCCACCCTGATGCGCGTGCTGGTGGGGCTGGTGCGGCCGGAGGCCGGTGCGCTCGAGCTGGCCGGGGCGCCCGTCGACTGGTCACGCTTCGGTCCGGCGGAGGCGGCCCGCCGGGGAGTCGGCATGGTTCACCAGCACTCTTCGCTGGTGCCCTCGATGACGGTGGCCGAGAACTGGGCCTTCGGAGATCCGAGCGGCGGGCCCTGCTTCCACGCGGCCCGGACGGCGCGCGAGATCGCGACCCTGGCCCAGCGCTTCGGCCTCCAGGTGTCGGCCTCGCGCCGCGTCGAGGAGCTCTCGCCCGGAGAGCGCCAGCGCGCCGAGATCCTGCGTGCGCTGGCGCGGGGCGCCCACCTGCTGATCCTCGACGAGCCCACCGCGGTGCTGACGCCGGGCGAGGCCGATCGCCTCTTCGCCTCGCTCGATCGCCTGCGCGAGAGCGGACGGGCGGTGATCTTCATCTCGCACAAGCTGGCCGAGGTCGCGGAGGTCGCCGACCGCGTCACGGTGCTGCGTCGCGGCCGGGTCGAGGCGACCCGCCCCGCCCGCGGCGCGGACGCCGCCGAGCTGGGCCGCCTGATGCTGGGCCGCGAGCTTCCGCCGCTCGCCGAAGCGGCGCCGGCCGCCGAGGCCGGGCCCGGGGAAGAGCTGCTGGCTCTCGACGGGCTGTGGGCGCGCGGCGATGGCGGCGCTCCGGCGCTGCGCGGATTGTCCCTGCGCGTGCGCAGCGGGGAGATCGTGGGTCTGGCCGGCATCGACGGCAACGGCCAGCGCGAGCTGGAGGAGGTGCTGGCGGGCGTTCGACCTGCGGAGCGCGGCGGGCTGCGCATCGGCGGCCGAGCGGTTCCGCTGCGCCCGCGGGCGCTGCGCGCCGCGGGGCTGGCGCAGCTCTCCGGCGACCGCGAGAGCGCCGGCCTGATCCCCGGCTTCAGCCTGGCCGAGAACTGGATCCTCAAGGGCAGCTACGACGACGCCCGTTACTTTCCCCGCGGCGGCCTGGACCTGCCTGCGGCGCGTCGCGCGGTGGCGGCGGTGGCGAGCCGCTACGACATCCGACCGCCCGATCCCGACGTCGACGTGGCGACGCTCTCGGGCGGCAACGCCCAGAAGCTGGCCGTGGCCCGCGAGCTGGAGACGGAGCCGCGCGTCTTCGTCGCGGTCAACCCGACCCGTGGACTCGACTGGGGGTCGGCCCGCTTCGTCCACGAGAAGCTGCTGGAGCTCCGTCGCCACGGGACCGGCGTGCTGCTGGTCTCCACCGAGCTCGACGAGGTGCTGGCGCTCTCCGATCGGGTGCTGGCCCTGGTCCGGGGAACTCTGCGCCCGATTCCCGCCGGCAGCGGCCCGGAGGAGATCGGGGCCGTGCTGCTGGGGCAGGGCGCTTGAGGGCGCGGCTGTCCCGCGACGTGGGCCGGCTGGCGCGCCCCCTGGCAGCCGTCGCCGCCGCCCTGGTCGGCCTGGGCCTGGCGCTCGCCGCCCTGGGCTACGCCCCCGGAGAGGCCCTGGCGGCCCTGCTCTCGGGTGCGGTGGGCAGCCCCGCGGCCTGGACCGCCACTCTGCTCAAGAGCGCGCCCCTGCTCCTCACCGGTCTCGCCGTGGCGCTCTGCTTTCGCTGTGGGGTCTGGAACATCGGCGCGGAAGGCCAGCTGCTGGTGGGCGCGCTCGCCGCCACCGCCGTCGCGACCCGGGTCGCGCCCGGCGCGCCGGCGCTTCTGCTGCTGCCGGGCCTGCTGCTGGCGGGCGTGGCGGCCGGGGCGCTCTGGGGTGCGATCGCGGGCGTGCTGCGGGCCAGCCGCGGCGTCTCCGAGGTGATCGCCACCATCCTGCTGAACTTCGTCGCGCTGCAGCTGGTCGCGTTGGCCGTGCAGGGGCCCCTCCAGGAGGCGGCCGGGGCCTATCCGAAGAGCGATCCCTTCCCCGCGCCGGCGCGGCTTCCCGCCTTCGGACGCCTGCACGCGGGGGTCCTCGGCGCCTGCCTGGCGGCCCTCGCTCTACATGGCCTGGTGTTCCGCTCGGCGCTCGGCTTCCGCATGCGGGCCGTCGGCCTGGCCCCGCGCGCCGCTCGCTTCGCGGGCATTCCCGCCCAGCGCACCGCGGCCTGGAGCCTCGTGATCGGCGGTGGCCTCGCCGGCCTCGCGGGGGCCTGCGAGGTCGCGGGGGTGACCGGGCAGCTCTACCAGGAGCTGTCGGCCGGCAGCGGCTACACCGCGATCGCCGTCGCCTTGCTGGCGCGCCTGCATCCCCTGGCGGTGATTCCCTCGGCCCTCTTCTTCGGGGCCCTGGAGGCCGGCGCCGGAGCCATGCAGCGCGTCGCAGCCGTGCCGGCGGTGGCCACCCAGGTGGTGCAGGCGCTGGTGATCCTGCTCTCGCTGGGCGTCTCGTTCCGGGCGGCGAGCCGGCCTCCCGCTGCGGAGGGCGGCTGATGGAGGCGCTCGTCGAGGCCACGCTGCGCCTGGCCGCCCCGCTGCTCCTGGCCGCGTTGGGCGAGCTGCTGGTGGAGCGCTCCGGCGTGGTCAACATCGGCGTCGAGGGCACGATGCTGACGGGTGCCTTCGTGGGCTTCGTCGCCGCCGTCGCCAGCGGCTCGCCGGAGCTGGGAGCGGCGATGGCCGCGCTCGCCGGCGCCTCCACCGGGGCGGGCTTCGCCTTCTTCGCGCTGGCGCGGAGGGCGGATCCGATCGTGGTGGGAACGGCGCTCAACCTGCTCGCCCTGGGCGCGACGGGGCTCGCCTCGCGGGCCCTCTACGCGGGCGCGGCGCCGGTCGCGCCGGCGCTTCCGGCCTGGCGCATCCCCGGGCTGGCGGAGCTGCCCGGCGTCGGCGCGCTCTTCGTGCAGACGCCCTTCGTCTACGCGGCGCTCTCGGGCTGCGCGGTCCTCGGCGTCTTCCTGTCGCGCACCCGAGCCGGACTGCGGCTGCGGGCCGTCGGCGAGGCGGCCCGGGCGGCCGATGCCGAGGGCATCGACGTGGGGCACACGCGCGCCTGGGCCCTGGTGGTCGGCGGCGGCCTCGCCGGCCTGGCGGGCGCCGCGCTGCCGCTGGCCCTGGCCGACACCTTCACCGAGGGGATGACCGCGGGGAGGGGCTTCATCGCCCTGGCCGTGGTGATCTTCGGGCGCTGGACGGCCGCCGGAACCCTGGCCGCCGCGCTCTTCTTCGGCGCGGCCACGGCCCTGCAGTTCCGCCTGCAGGCCCGTGGCTTCGCCGTGCCGTACCCGGTCTTCCTGATGCTGCCCTACCTGCTGACCCTGCTGACCCTGGCCGTCTTCAGCGGCCGCTCCAGGGCTCCGGCAGACCTGGGACGCCCCTATCGACGCGAGGCGAGCCCCTAGCTCACTCCTCGTCGGCGTCGATCTGCAGCACCTTGCGCTGCTGCTCTGCGCGCTCGCGGGCCTTGGCGCGCTCCTTCTCGATCTCCACCTTCAGATCCCGGCGGACCTGCTCGGCCCGGTCGCGCTCCGCCTGCAGTCGGGCCTCCTTCAGGATCCGCAAGCAGTCCTCGAGCAGCCGGTTGCGGGCCACCACCATCTCCGGCGGCACGGCGCCGGCCTTCGTCTCCGGATCGAAGCGGAACTCGATCTCCTCCTCGACGGTGCTGCCGTCGGTGGCCGAGACCTGGACCTGGATGCGATTCAGGCCTGCCTCGGCGCGCACGAAGCCGCCCCAGGAGCCGTCGGCCGTGGCGCGAAAGGGCTCCGCCTCCAGGGAGTTGCGGGTGTTCACCACCCGGACGTCCGAGACGTTGGCAAAGCTCACCTGCTCGACCACGTCGACCAGGTCGCCCGGGTGGCGGACCGGCGTGAAGAAGCCG
>CAZYOL010000058.1:0-22345 GCA_964649065.1 uncultured Spirochaetales bacterium | reverse complement strand
GGCGGCCCTCCCCGCCGCCAGCCCTCCCCGCCGCCAGGTCCCTGCCGCTCCCCGGCGCATCGAGCGAGAGGCGGCCCCGGAGCGCCGCTCCCAGCACGGTCCCGAGGAGCCGCGCCTGTCCGGCGTGGCGCTCGGCTCCCTGGCCGCCTGCGTCTCGGATCGGGAGGAGGACGCCCTGAAGCTCCGCCTGATGGCTGCCCGCGGAGACGCGGACGAATGTCGGAGCGCCGCTGGCCGATACCGGTTCGTGGAGACCAAGAACCTGAACGCCTTCTTGATGTGGGTCGAGCGCGCGGCGACGCGTGGGGAGGCCGACCGCTGTGTCGAGCTGAACCTGGCGCTCGAGTGCCTGGCCCAGCGGCAGGGGAGATCGAAATGAGGGGCAGCATTGCGTGGCTCGCCGGGCTGGTGCTCGCCACGGCCGCCATTCCGGCGCTGGCCGCCGACGAGGACCGGTGGGCGGGCTACTTGGACTACGCCTACGTCTACTCTTCGGCCGCCGGGCCCGAGCTGGGCGCTCGCCTCCAGGGCTACGCCGCCGAGGCCGGCTCCAGCCTGGAACGCTACATCGCGACCTTCGAGGCCGAGGCCGATGCGGGCGGAGCCCTCGACGAGGCGCGCACGCGCCGCAAGGCGATCGCCTACCTGCTCGACTACCTGGCCCGGGGCGAGCCGGAGTCGCTGGACAAGAGCGTCGACCAGATCGAGGCCCTCGACGACCGGCTCGGGCGCCACGAGAACCGCTACTGGTACCACTACATCCGCGCTCACCGGGCCCTCGAACGGGGCCGCCGTTTCGACTTCGTGATGGAGCTGCTGGATCTCTGGCGCAGCACCGTGGTGCCCCTGGAGAGCACCTACGACACGCTGCAGACCCTCTCCCTGGACGATGCCCCCAACTCCGGATTCGCCTCGGCGCTGCCCTTCGTCTACGAGAACGTGGCGCGCCTGATCCTGCTGCGGGGCCCCGAGCTGGGGCTGATCGCCGATCTCGACGCGCTGGGGGCCATCGTACGCCTGCTGCACGACGGGCGGGTCGGCGGACAGCCCGAGGTGATTCCGGTCGACGCCTCTTCGGTGGACTACCTGGACCGCATCGTGGCGCGCCTCGACGGCCCCGAGTCCGATGCCGGCAGCCTGAGCTTCACGCTGGCCCTCTTCGAGGCGAGCAAGTACCACGACCAGGCGCGCGCGCTGCTGGCCTCCGAAGGGCTCACGGAGCCCACCCTCGAGGCGATCCGCGTCACCAGCGGGGCCTACCGCGGCGCTCTCGACCTGGCGGTCACGACCCAGGGCGAGTGCGCGGTCTACACGCGGGTGCTGCGACAGATCGGCGAGCTCTACGCAGCCAGGCAGCGGCTCGGGGAAGATCCCGACATCGATACGCCCTTCCACATCGAGGACGCGATCGGGGTCTACGGGAGGCTCCACCGGGGCCTCGAGAACGAGGGCTGGCTGGACCTGGGCTACGCCCTGGTCGGCAAGCCCGCCTATCTCTCCGCCATGCGCGGCCTCTGGGAGGAGATCCAGGAGGCCAGCCTCAACGGGGCCGACTACTACCTGAGCCAGAGCGTCGCCGAGCCGCACCGGGCCAACGAGAACGCCCGCAACGCCGCGCGACTCTACTCCCGCTACCTGGCCTTCTTCCAGCGCTTCGCCACCCGCGACGGCAAGCAGGGCGTGCCCGAGTCGGCCTACTTCGCGGCCCACGAGGCGGCGAAGGGCATCGGCGACGCCTACCTGCTCTACGCCTCCCACCCGACCTCCACGGAGGTGGCCCTGGCCGTTCGCAGCTATCGCACCGCGCTGCGCATCTTCCCCTTCGACCGCCGCCTCTGGTCCGGCCTCGCGGCCGCCCTGGAGCACCAGGGCCGCGAGAGCGACTACTCGGGTCTGGTGAGGCCAGCGGCGGACTCGGTGACCCGCTCCCGCTCGGTGGACACCTGGATCGAGCGCCGCGAGCCCGAGGCCGAGCGCATCGCCGTGCTGCGGCGGGCCTTCGGCGACAGCCTGGCCCTCGTCTACCTGGGCTTCGCCGAGGCGGAGGGGCTGACCGAGCTGGAGAACAGCCTGGACGAGCTGCGCGTCCAGCGGCAGGAGGCGCGGAGCCGCCTCGAGGAGCTCGAGAGCCGCAAGCGCGAGGGCGGTCGCGAGGCCCCGCCCGCCGCGCCGGATCCATCGGCTCCCCGGGGGCCGGATCCCGTCGGGCCCCGACAGCCCTCCCCCAGCGAGCTGGCCGAGATCAACCGGCGCATCGCCGAGACCCACGCGCTGCTCGAGCGGGTCGAGCACCAGATCGCCGCGCGCGAGCGCACGCTGCCGCTCTTCGAGGCCACCCTTGCCACCGACGGTCTGTCCAGCGAGCTGCGCGCCCGCCGGGATCATCCCCTGCACACGCTGCTGCGACGCATGTACTTCGAGAACCGCAATCCCGTGGAGGAAGAACGATGAGGAGCCTTGCCCGACTCCCCAGCCTGGGAGCGCTGCTGTCGGCCCTCCTGCTCGTCTCCTGCGCCTCGGGCCCCGGCGTGCCGAAGGAGCTGCTCGATGCCGACGAGATCGTCGAGCAGAACGCCCCGCTGGGCGGCGATGCCCTGGCGCAGCGCAGCCGGGACCTGCGCCGCGCCCACCGGGACATGCTGCACTTCCAGTCGACGCTGATGAGCCTGAGCGCCCGCAACGACCGCAATGGCCAGTTCATGTTCAGCGGCTTCCTCGACGCCTACATGGGCGAGCACCTGGATCCCCTGCTGCGCAGCGACTGGCAGAGCCGCCACCCGGAGCTGTCCGCCGTCGATGCGACGCTGCGCCTGGTGAAGGCCGAGATCCTGATGCACATGCGGGAGACGCGGCGCATGCAGCAGACCCTCGACGAGATCGCGCGCCGCTTCGAGGGACGGGACGCCATGCTGGTCGAGTATCCGATCGGTCAGCAGGTGCCGCTCTCCGAGGCTCTCGAGATCCTGCGCAGTCGCAAGTGGCGGGGCTGAGTCGAAGCCCCTGAGGAGATCCATGTCCGAGCTGGCCAACGACCTGATCGTCACGCTGGCGGTCAGCGCCGCCGCGCTGATCGCCGTCTTCGTGCCCTTCTACCGGGGGCTGCTGATCTGCCTGCGGGGCCTCGGGGCCACGCGCAGGCTGGGCGCCCACGAGCTGGCGGCGCGGCTGCGCCGCAGCGCCGACCCGGCGGAGCCGGTGGCGATTCGCATGCTGCGCGTGCTCTCCAGGTCGCTCTCCGAGAGCCAGCGCGAGTCGCTGCCCACCGAGTTCGTGATCGACGCCTCGCGTCAGTACGTCGTCAACCAGTACGACGAGAGCTACGCCCGGCCGATCTCGATGTACGCGAACATCCTGCCGCCGCTCGGTTTCATCGGAACCACCGGAGGCCTGCTGGTGCTCTTCCTGTCGATGCGCATCGCCAGCGACTCACTGGAGATCGGCGCCCTCGCCATGGCCCTGACCTCCTCGATCTTTGCGCTGATCGGCTTTGCGATCCTGGAGGCGGTGAAGATCCGCCTCTACGCCCGCATGCGTGCCGGTCTCGACGACGCCCTGAGCTTCTACCGGAACGCCGCCTCCAAGGGCGCAGCCTCCCGCTAGCCCGGAGCGCTCCTCAATCGCGCCTGGGCTTGCGGCGCGATTCCGAGGGCGGATTCTTGGGTACCCAGCGGTGACCCTCGACCAGCGCCAGCAGATCGAAGGCGCTGATCATACCGACCACCTTCTGCTCGTGGGTCACGACCAGCCGGTGGATCTTGTGGTTGCGCATGATGCGCGCGGCGATGCTGGCGTCGTCGTACTGCGGGACCGTGTAGACCTTCTCGGTCATGACCGAGTGGATGGGCGAGTTCGGCTTGAGGCCGGGGACGAGATCGGTCGCGGAGACGATGCCGACCGGGCGGCCGTCGGTGTCGACCACGGGCAGCGCACCGACCTTGTTGCGCTGCAGGATGCCGCGCACGCGCTCGACGCTGGCGTGCGGCTCCGTGGTGACGACGGACTCGGTCATCAGATCTGCGACCTTGGCATTCATGGAGGGAGAGCCTAACGGCCCCGGTGAGCCGGAGTCAACGCGAAAGAGGCCCCCCTTCGAGGGCGGCACGCAGCTTCGGATCGCGGGCCTTCGCCTCGCGCAGGCGCTCGGTAGCCCGGGAGACGCTCGGGTGCGCGTGCTCGAGGATCGCCCGCTGATAGCTGGGCCGCTTTCGCAGGGCCTCCCAGTAGGCGGTGCAGGCGGGGCGCTGGCCCTCCCCGAGGTAGACGTGCAGTGCGTCGACCTGCGCCAGGCGCTCGAAGATCACCAGCCAGCTCACGTCCGCCAGGCTGAGCTGCGAGCCCAGGATCCAGGGGCCGCCGCTCGCCACGAGCTGCTTCTCGAGCTCCGTGAGATGCATCTCGAGCTGGCGGCGGGACCGGGCCACGGCCCGACCCAAGGGGGCCAGGGCGCCCAGCCGCCCCAGACCGAGCGCCTTCAGCAGCAGGAAGATCGCCGGGCGCTGGCGGTCGAAATGGAAGAGCAGGCCCTCGAGGATTCTCCAGGTCGGAATGCGCTCGATCAGGGCGCCGAAGAGCGGGACGGTGAGGCCCGGGATGGCATTGGCGGCACTCTCGTCCCCGTGCGCCAGGGGGTCGTCGCCGAGGGAAGAGCGGTCGATCCAGTGCTGCATCTGCGCGCGCAGCTCCGGGTCCTCGGGCACCAGCAAAGGGCAGCCCGGCGGCGCGTGGAGCGCCGCGTAGCGGATCTGCTCGTGACTCTCGTAGACCGGGTGTCCGCGGTGCACGAGGACGGGCACGGTGCCTGCCGGGTTCACCGCCAGGAAGGCGGGGCGAATGTTCTCGTAGGCGCCGGTCTCGATCAGGTCGATCGGATGGCTGCGGTAGTCGATCTCGAGCTCGGCCAGGCACAGCCGCGCCTTCATCGAGCAGAGGGACAGCGCATTGTGATAGAGCTCGAAGTCCTGCTCGTGGGGCAGCGTACGGCTCGCGTCCAGGCCCGACGCCACGGGATGGCGCGGTCGACGGCGGCTCTCCCAGGCCCAGGCCGCGGCTCCGGCGAGCAGCAGCAGCAGCAGCCCGGCAGCCGCGAGCGTCACCAGGGCTCCGGACGGCGGGCGGGCTCGTCGACGACCGGATTCTCGATGGCCCCGAGCCCTTCGATGTCCACGCGGATCGGAGCGTAGGCCTGACCGGCTTTCTGGCAAGCCCCCGGAGGCGGAGGCTCAGGGGGAGGTGCCGAGCAGCTCCGCGGCCCCCAGGCACTCGGGGCCGCGACCGTGGCGGGCCGCGCTCTCCAGGGCCGCCAGCACGCGGCGGTTCTGGGGCGTCGGGACGCCGTGCGCCTCGGCCAGGTCGAGGATCCGGCGGTGATAGCCGTTCGCCTCGAGCGGACCGCCGCGGCGCAGGGCCTGCCACACCTGGTTGTAGATCGGAAGCTTGCGGGCGGAGAGGCCGCGCGCCAGCGACTCGCGCTGCCAGCGGATCTCCTCGTCCAGCGAGCGGTCGCGGCCGTCGCAGGAGCGGGCCACGATGCCCGCTGCCCGCAGCGTCTCGCGGGCCTCCTCGAGCAGCCGCGCCTTCAGCTCGACGAAGGCCGGAGTCTCGTGATCGGAGCGTCGGATCAGGGCGTTCGGCGCGCTCATCAGGTTCACGCAGAGCTTCAACCACTTGTCCTCGCCGATGCAGCGCGACAGCCCCACGTCGTAGCCGGCCTGGCGCAGCGCCCCCGCCAGCTCCAGGCACTCGGTGCCGACTCCTTCCGGGTGGCTGCCCAGGACCAGCCGTCCCGAGCCGGTGGCGGTCACGTCGCGATCGCCGCTTCGCGTGGTGGTCTGGCGCACCACCACGCCGATCACGCGAGCGAAGCGCCGCGCCAGCAGCTCCTCGTGGTGGACGTCGTTCAAGAGGCAGGCCACGGCCGCCTCCGGCAGCGCTCGCTGCAGCGCCTCGGCCGCGGCCGCGAGATCTGCGCCGCGCGTGGCGAAGAGCACCGGGCCCTCGCCGAGCCGAGCGGCGGCCGCGGCGGGGCCGGTCACGGCCTCGGCCTTCGCCAGCCACGCGCTCCCTTCGCCGGGATCCGTGACGCAGACGCCCTGCTCGCGAATGGCCCGCGCCACCTCCTCGCGACGCACGATGAAGAGGACGGGGAGTCCGGCGCGGGCGAGGCGCGCGCCCAGGGCGAGACCGACGGCGCCGGCGCCGCAGACGCCGATCATGGCCGCGCCGGTCGGGCCCAGCCCAGCCAGCGCGGGGTGCGCTCGCGAAACGCCGCGTAGGCGGCTCCGAAGGCCCGCTCCAGCGTGGGCTCCTCGTAGAGCACGACGAAGGCGTGAAAGAGGCCGAAGACCGCCAGGCCGTAGGCTGCCAGCGCGGTGCTGCGGAAGAGCAGGGCCTCTCCGGCGATCATGCCCAGGACTCCCACGTACATGGGATTCCGCGAGAAGCGGTAGAGGCCCCGCACCACCAGCTCCTTCGGGGGGTCGATCGGGGCCGGCGTGCCCTGCGCCCGCCCGAAGTCCAGGGCGCAGCGGGCGTAGACGCCGGCCCCCAGCGCGAAGACCGCCAGCCCCGGAACGCTGCCCCCTGCCGGGGGCGGCAGCGCGAGCTGCCCGCGCTGCCAGAGGATCCAGAAGGGGATCCAGCCCGCCACGCTGCCGGGAACGAGCGCGGTGAAGAGCAGGATCCTCGCCGCAATGCTCACGTCCGCGGAGAGCTCCTGACCAGCACGGTGGCGATGCAGATGCGGTTTCCGAAGGGGTCGAGGAGCACCATGTCGCGATTGCCCCAGGGCTGGTCGGTGGGCTCGCTCACGATCTCGACGTCCCGTCCCTCGATCTCCTCGCGGAAGCCGTCCACGTCCGCGACGTAGAGGTGGACCAGACCGCCGACCTGGCAATCGCCCGAGTGCTCGGACAGGTAGAGGGCCATGCCGTCGCGGCTGACCTGCATGAAGACCGGAAAGCCCGGCTCGTGTCGCCACTCCCAGTCGACCCGGAAGCCGAGGCCGTCGACCCAGAAGGCCCGGGCCCGGTCGTAGTCCAGGATGCGCAGGGTCGGGAAGACGTTCTGGACGGCCATCAGCGTCGGTAGCGGGCCCAGACCGCGCGGCGCCTCGCCTCGAGCCGGGCCCGGCGCTCGTCGGGGCCCACCTGCGGCGTGTCGCCGGGGAGTCGCGCGCGCAGCTCGCGAGCCGGCAGCCGTTCGATGCGCACCTCGGGAGCCGCCTCCGCCAGCAGGAAGCGCGCCGCCACGGTGCCGAGCCGGTGGCCTCCGGGATCGAGCCAGTTCGGCACGCCCGGGTCCCGATGGGCGATGACCGCGCGCAGCATGCCGTCCGAATCGAGTCGGGCCTGGTGGCCGTTCAGCGAGGACTGCCGCGTGGCGTAGTCGATGGTCTCCCAGTACCAGCTCGCCAGCGACAGGCTCCAGTGGTGGCAGGGCGGAGGCAAGAGCTCGATCAGCACGGCCTCGTCGGGCTCGCAGGCGAAGCCGCCCATGCCGTAGGCCTGTCCGCGCAGGCCTCCGCGCACGTCCTCGTCGGGGGGCTTGAAGACCTTCAGCTGGTTGGGGGAGCCCGTCGCCAGTCCCCGGCTCATGTTCTCCCACAGGGCCAGGCCCTTGTCGAGCCACAGGCTGAGCCGCTCGAGCCGCGCGGCCATCTGCTCGCGCGTGGGCGGCGGCGCCGACACCGGAGCCCCGACGCGCTCGATCCAGAGGTCGGCCGGCCGCTCGCGCTCCCAGTCGTCGAAGTACTGGCGGATCAGGACGAACTCGGCTCCGGGAGCGGTGCGGAGCCAGTTGCCGGGGCGCTCCTCGGCGGCGATCTCGAGCTCCAGGGCGCCCTCGGGGCCGAGCTCGAGCTCGAAGCCGGAGAGGGAGGAGAGGGTTCCCCACTGGCTGATGTCGCCGAAGGCGAAGTGTCCGTAGTTCACCTGGACGTCGAAGTGATGGGCGCTGCCCCGGTTGCCGCAGATCCGGTAGTGGGCGCCGTGACGCACCGGAGCGTAGAGGTAGAGGCAGTCGGGGCAGTCGAGACCCCAGGTCATGCCGTGCTCGATCATCCGACACAGGACGGGCTGATCCGGGTCGGCGTACTCGACGCAGGAGCGAATGCCCGCCTCGAGGAAGCGGGTCAGATAGCGGAAGCCCTCGGCGCGGAGCTGCGGGTCGTCGGGAGCTCCCGGTCCGAGCACGACGCGTCGCGCCGACTCGAGGCTGCGGCAGAGGCTCTCCCAGGCGGCCCCGCTCTCGAGGCTCTCGATTTGCCGTCGCCGCTCCGGGAATTCGCGGCTGCCCGAGCCGGCCTCGTCCATTGGCGCGCGTCCTCCCGGGCCGGAAGATAGCCCGGCCCCACGCATCGACGCCGCGCACCGGGGCGAGATACCCTGCCGCCTCCATGGACCGCTTCGTCGTCGGAACCGGCCGCTGCGGCTCGACGCTGCTCTCTCGCATGCTCGGGGAGTGCCCGCAGCTGCTGTCCATCTTCGAGTTCTTCAACGGGCTCGACATGACGCGTCGCTTCAGCGGCGAGCCGATGTCGGGATCCGACTTCGCGAAGCTGATCTCCCAGGAGCATCCCTTCCTGTCGATGGTGCTGCGGCGGGGCTACCCGGTGCCGGAGATCGTCTACCCCTTCGAGGAGCCCGGCAGTCGCTTCGCGCGTGGGGAGGGCATTCCCTACCTGCTGGGCTGCGCCTTTCCGCGCATGAGTCGCGACCCCGACGGGCTCTTCGACGAGACCCTGCGCTTCGCCGTGGGGCTCCCCGCACAGCCACCCGCGGCCCACTACCGCAGCCTCTTCGACTGGTGGGCTCGGCGCCAGGGGCGCGAGCTGTGGCTGGAGCGCTCCGGCTCCTCGATCGACTACCTGGGGAGCCTTCGCGAGCTCTTCCCCGAGGCCCGCTTCGTCCATCTGCACCGGGACGGTCGGGAGGCCGCCCTGTCCATGCGCGAGCACCACGCCTTCCGACTCGCGGTCGCCATGGTCTACCAGGTCCTCGACCGACGCAGCCGCTCGATCGAGGAGCTGGGAGAGCTGGAGAGCGCAGAGTCCGAGGAGGATCGCATCTCCCGCCTGCTGGAGTCGCGCCCCGACGTCGAGCTCTTCGGCCGCTTCTGGAGCGACCAGCTGCGGCGCGGCATGCCCGCCCGAGAGGGTCTCGGCGAGGATCGCTATCTCGAGATCCGCTTCGAGGAGCTGGTCGAGCGGCCGGCTCCCACGCTGGGCCGGATCGCCGATTTCTTCGGGCTCGAGGCCGAGCGGGACGGCTGGATCCAGCGGGCGGCCGCCCTGATCCGGGGCCTTCCGCCGCTGCGCACCCCCGAGCTCTCGCCGGAGGAGCGTCGGCGCCTCGACGCCGCCTGCCGACCCGGCATGGAGCTGCTGGGCCGGGAGGTCTTGCCGCCGGACGAGAGGAGCCGCCCGTGATCGATCTCTCCCGCGAAGGTCCGGTCTTCGTGCTTCGCATGAACCGGGCCGACAACCGCATCCACCCGGAGTTCGTCGCCGCGATGAATGCCGCCCTCGACGAGGTCGAGGCCCACGAGGGGCCGAGCGCCCTGGTCAGCACGGGCGAGGGCAAGTTCTACTCGAACGGACTGGACGTGGAGAAGCTGGCGGGTCTGGGCGGAGGAGGCGTACGGGCCTTCCTGGCCGACCTCGACCGGCTCTTCGCCCGCCTGCTCTGCTTCCCCTGCGTCACCGTGGCGGCCATCAACGGCCACGCCTTCGCCGCAGGGGGCATGCTGGCGCTGGCCCACGACTTCCGGGTGATGCGGGCCGACCGCGGCTTCTTCTGCCTGCCCGAGGTGGACATGGCGATGAAGCAGCCCCTGGAGCCCGGCATGTACGCGGTGATCGGCGCCAAGCTCAGCCCGCGCGCCTTTCACCAGGCGCTGATCACGGGGCGTCGCTACGGCGGCGAGGCCTGCGTGACCTGGGGCATCGTCGACGAGGCGGCGCCGGAGGTGGAGCTGCACTCCCGGGCCGTGGAGCTGGCCTCGGGCCTCGCCGGGAAGGACCGCAAGACCCTGGCGGCGCTCAAGCGCGGTCTCTTCCGCGAGGCCCTGGCCGTCCTCGAGCGCCACGGCTGACCGTGGCTGCGCAGGGGGTCGCCCTCGTCACCGGAGCCAGCCGCGGGCTGGGGCGCGCACTGGCCGCCGAGCTGGCGCGGCGGGGCTTCGAGGTCGTGGCCAGCATGCGCAATCCCGCGGACGGGACGCCGCTGGAGGCCGAGGCCCGGGCAGCGGGCCACGAGCTGCGCGTCGAGCGCCTCGACGTCGAGGCTCCCGACTCGATCCGGATCCCGGAGGGGCTGAGACTGCTGGTGAACAACGCCGGCGCGGACGCTCGCTACCTGCCGGTCGAGCAGGCCGACCTGCAGGAGTGGCGACGTCTCTTCGAGACCAATCTCTTCGGGCTGCTGGAGGTGACGCGACGGGCGATACCGGAGCTGCGCGCCTGCGGCCAGGGCGTGATCTGCAACGTCACCTCGGCCTCGCTGCTGCACCCCATGCCCTTCTACGCCGCCTACCGGGCCAGCAAGGCGGCCGTCTCGGCCCTCGGCGAGTCGCTGCGCGCGGAGCTGGCGCCGGCGGGCGTGCGCATCCTCGAGGTGATGCCTGGCCCGATCGCCACGGACATGCTGGCGGCCTCGGATCGGCTGCCCGAGGCCGCGGCCTTCGAGCCCTACCGCGAGCTGGCGCTGCGGGCCCAGCAGGGGCGGCGGAGCGTGGAGGGTCAGATCGAGACTCCGGAGGGGGCGGCGGCGCGGATCGCCGACGCGATCCTCGACCCCGGGCGCCCGCTTCGGGTGGCCTGCGACCCGCTCGGGCAGGCGCTGCTGGAGGGCTGGCGGGCCGGCGACGACGAGAGCTGGATGCGCGGGCTGCTGGCGGCCTTCGGGCTGCGCGCGCCCGGCGCGGACTAGCGCTCGGGCCGCGGCGGCCGCCTCAGGCCGCCGGAGCCGGCTGCGGGCCGCGCAGGAGCTTGCCCGGCAGCGCCCCCGTCGGCCGGCCGTTCTCGTAGGTGACCTCTCCGCTCTGGATCGTGTAGCGGTAGCCGTCGATCTGCTGGACGAGTCGCCGTCCACCGGCCGGGAGGTCGCGGAGCATCTCCGGGGCGTGGATGTGCAGGGCATCCAGATCGATGACGTTGACGTCCGCCTTCATGCCGGGGGCGAGGAGCCCGCGGTCCCCCAGGCAGTAGAGCTCGGCGGTGCGCCGCGTCTGGCTCGCCACCACCCACTCGAGCGGCAGGCGCTCGCCGCGCGAGCGATCGCGCACCCAGTGGGTCAGGAGGAAGGTCGGCATGCTCGCGTCGCAGATCAGCCCGCAGTGGGCGCCGCCGTCCGAGAGTCCGAAGACCGCGCGCGGATGCACCATCATCTGGCGAATGGCTTCCAGGTCGCCGTTCGCGTAGCCGAGCAGCGGGAGATAGAGCAGCCCGGTGGCCCGGTTCTCCATCATCACGTCGTAGGCCACCTCGCGCGGGTCTCGGCCCTCGCGCTCGGCCACGGCCGCGATGCTCTGCTCCGGGCCGGGCTCGTAGTCCGGCGGATCGCCCAGCCGGTACATCGTGTGGAAGCCGCGCGCGACCAGCAGGGCCGGCCCCGGCAGCGGGGAGTTGGAGAGATCCGGCAGGCCCTCGATCAGCCGTCGTCGGGTCTCGGGAAGGGCGAGGCGAGCGGCCCGCTCCGTCGGCGGCAGCGCCGCCAGCTCCGCCCAGGCCGCGCTGAACATGAACGGATGTGCCGTGCTCTCCCAGCCGAGCAGCAGGCCGGCGGGACGCTGGGCCACCTGCGGGGTGAGGCAGCCCCCTTCGGCGGCGTCCTCTTCGACGGCGGCCAGCAGCCGGCGCCACTGGTCCGGATCGGTCGGGCTCTGCAGGCAGGCGAAGGCGACCGGGCGGCCGGTCTCGCGCCCCAGGCGGCGCATCCAGGCCAGCTCGTCGCCCTCCGGCGCCAGGTCGCTGGCGACCTCGAAGACCCCGTGACCGACCTCGCCCAGCATGCGGCCGATGCCCAGCACCTCGGCATCCTCGGCGTAGGTGCCCGGCACCACCTCGCCGTCCTTGGCGCGGTGCAGGATCGTGCGCGAGGTGGAGAAGCCCAGGGCACCGGCCTGCAGGGCCTCCTTCACCAGGGCTGCCATCTCGGAGATCTCCTCCGGAGTGGCCTTCTCGTTCTTCGCTCCCCTCTCGCCCATGACGTAGGCGCGCACGGCGCCGTGGGGCACCTGGGTGCCGACGTCGACGGAGCGCGGCATGCGCTCGAGGGCGTCGAGATACTCGGGGAAGCTCTCCCAGCTCCAGCGGATGCCCTCGGCCAGGGCGGTGCCCGGGATGTCCTCGACGCCCTCCATCAGCTGGATCAGGAAGTCCTGCTGGCCGGGACGCACCGGGGCGAAGCCGACGCCGCAGTTACCCATGACCAGGGTGGTGACGCCGTTCCAGCCCGAGGGGGTGAGGTGGGGATCCCAGGTGACCTGGCCGTCGTAGTGGGTGTGGATGTCGACCCATCCCGGCGTCACCAGCAGGCCGCTCGCGTCGAGCTCGCGCCGGCCGGGGCCGAGGTCCCGGCCCACCGCCGCGATGCGGTCGCCGTCGAGGGCCAGGTCGGCCTGCCGCGCGGGCTCGCCGCTTCCGTCCACCAGGGTGCCGCCGCGAATCACCAGATCGTACATGGGGGTCCTCCGTCGCCCGGCGAGTATAGGCGAGCCCGGGCAGGCCGGGATCAGCGCCGCCGGCCCAGGGTGGCCCGGGTCGCCCGCCGCTCGCCGTCCCGCAGGTAGACGATCTCCACGTCCTGGCCGGCGCGCGCCCCGAAGAGCAGCGCGGCGAACTCCTCCAGGCTCGCGACCCGGGTCCCGTCGAAGGCCACGATGCGGTCTCCCCCGGCCAGCCCGGCGCTCTCGGCCGGGCTGCCCCGGCGCACCCCCTGAAGGCGCACGCCGGGCCCCTCGTCTGCCACGAAGTCCGGAATCGTGCCGAGGTAGGGTCCGTAGCCGCTCCCTCCAGGGGCGCCGTGCGGGGGTGCGGGCGGCGGCGCGGCCAGCTCCGGCCGAGTGTCGGCGTCGAGCAGCGCGCGTGCCGTGCGGTAGACCAGCTGCAGCACCCGGCTCTCGCCCTCGGCGTCGACCCGCTCGCTGTCGTCGTCGGGGGTGTGGTACTGGCGGTGCACTCCCGTGTGGAAGAAGAGCACCGGCAGGCCCTTGGCGGAGAAGCTCGTCTGGTCCGAGGGCGCGAAGCCTCCCCTGCCTGGCAGCAGGCTGAGGCCCAGGCCGTGGGCGGCCCGCTCCAGCAGCGGGGCGAAGTCCTCGCAGGTCTCGACACCGAAGACGGTCAGGCGATGCCGTCGCAGCCGGCCGATCATGTCGAGATTGATCATCGCGATGGTGTCCGCAAGGGGAAAGACCGGCTCGCCCACGTAGTGGGCCGAGCCCGCCAGCCCCAGCTCTTCGCCGGCGAAGGCCGCGAAGACGAGGCTGCGGCGCGGACGCGGGGCACGGCCGAAGGCCCGGGCCAGCTCGATGAGGCCAGCCGTTCCCGAGGCGTTGTCGTCCGCCCCGTTGTGGATCTCGCCGGCCCGGTCCGGGCTCAGCGAGGCGTAGGGTCCGATCCCGAGGTGGTCGTAGTGGGCCCCGATCACCAGGGCCTCGTGGGCGAGGGTCGGATCGCTCCCCCGCAGGACGCCCAGCACGTTCACGACCTTGCCGCGCCTGCGCTCGACGCCGACGTGGGCCGAGAGCTGGACGCCCGGCAGCAGGAGGGCCTTCGGCTCGCCCCGCTCGTCGATGGCTGCCTGCAGCGCGTCGAGGCTCTCGCCGCCGGTGGCCACGATGCTCTCCGCGGTGGCGCGGCTCACCCACAGCACCACCAGCCCGGAGGAGCGCGTGCTCGGATTGGCCGCGGCCACGGCGGCGCCCGGCGAGGTCTCCTCGGGGCCGGAGGGCGCCAGCAGCACGGCCCAGGCGCCGCGCTCCCGGGCCGTGGCGATCTTCTCCGAGCGCAGCAGCAGGCCCGCTCCCCGCC
This sequence comes from uncultured Spirochaetales bacterium, assembly GCA_964649065.1. Classification (GTDB taxonomy): domain Bacteria; phylum Myxococcota_A; class UBA9160; order UBA9160; family SMWR01; genus CAZYOL01. The sequence continues at coordinate 8,319 of CAZYOL010000058.1, read as the reverse complement.
GGCCCGAGGCGGGGCCGGCCGGCGGGAGACCGTCGAGCAGCAGCACGATCCGACCGCGCACGTCGCTGTCGGCGTAGTCGTCCCACTCCCCATCGCGGGTGCGCATGCCGTAGCCGGCGAAGACGACCTCGGCCCTGGCGATCCCGCTGTCGCTGGAGGCGAAGGCGCCGAAATCGACTCCCGCCTCGAAGGGCGCGCCCTTCAGCGACAGCCGCTGCTGGGCCACGCGAATCGAGACCGGCATCTCGAAGGGCTGCAGGTGGGAGCCGCCGCGCGGCGGAGCGAGTCCGGCAGCGCCGAAGGCCTCCGCGATGTAGAGCGCGGACTCCAGCAGCCCCTGGCTGCCGGCGCCCCGGCCGCCCCGCGCGTCCGCCGCCAGCCAGGCGACGTCTCGCTGGATGCGCTCGGCGCTCATCGGCGGCGCCGGGGGGAGCGGATCGAGCGGCTCGGGCGCGGCACAAGCCGCCAGCAGCAGCGCCCACGCCGCGGCGATCCCGCGGAGGCTCATTGCCAGGGCCGGCTCTTCCCGAAGCGGCAGCGGCCCCGGGCCAGGCGCCCGCGGCGTTCGCGCGGCCCCGTCGATCGGGCACGAGGCCGGCGCCTCGCTCGCTGCGAGCAGCGGTAGGCGGCGGCCGCCGAGCTGCGCGATCTCGCTCTCAGGTCGGTCCCTCGCACCACTTCTGGATCTGGCGCAGCTGTGCGTCGGCGAGCTCGGCCGCCAGCTCTCGAACGCTGAATCGGTCGAAGAGGCCTCCCAGCACCGGCACCGAGTTCGGCGTGACGAGGCGGAGGCCCAGGCGGGTCTGGTCGCCTTCGTTCTCGTCGGAGAGGGTCCAGGTGGCGTCGATGCGGAGCGAGCCGAAGCCGAGCTGGGCGCGCAGGCGCTGGCCCGGCACGACCTCCAGCGGCTGCTCGGAGCGAACGACGCGCACCGAGCCCAGGCGGTAGCGCCAGCGCACCGTGCTGCCTTCGCGGGGGTAGCCCTCGGTGGAGTCGATGGGGGAGAGCAGGCGCTCGTCCCAGCGCTGCAGCTCCTCCGGAACGGTCAGCGCTCGCCAGACGCGTCCACGCCCGGCCGCGATCACCGTCGCCATCGCGATCGTGATCAAACGCTCCCCCCGCGCGTAGGATGTCCCTGGGACTGCCCTCGCGCAAGCGCTGCTCTCGTGACGACTCGGTTACGCGTCGCTGCCGCCCTGGGCCACGGCGGAGAGCCGGGCCTCGGCCGACCTCACGCGCAGGGTCAGGATCCGAAAGATCTCGAAGGAGATCTCGGGCATGTGCACGATCAGCTCCTTCAGGTCACCGCCACCCAGGGTCAGCACCCGCGAGGCCGTGCCGGCGACCACGCTGGCGCTGCGCGGAGCGTCGTCGAGGATCGCCATCTCGCCGAAGTAGGTGATGGCGGGCAGGGTCGACAGCAGCTGCTCCCCGGGCTCTCCGAAGCTCTTGTAGACCTGCACCGTTCCCTCGATCAGCAGGTAGAGCTTGCCGCCCGGGTCTCCCTCCCGGAAGATCAGCTCTCCCGCCAGGTACTCTCGCTCCTCGGTGATGCGCAATACGGCCTCGAGCTGCTCCAGGCTGAGCTGCGAGAACAGCGGAACCTCCTTCATCGCCAGCAGACGTTCCATGACTTCCTCCTCCAGCAGCGGGCCATCGACGTCCGCCACCAGCGCCCGGGCCCCCAGACGCACGAAGCGGTGCTCGGAGCGCAGCGAGGCTTCGAGCACCAGCTCCGTGGATCCGGGCAGGCTGATCCACCGCTCCAGGCTGCGCTGCTTGTCGCGGAGCGGCCCGTGGTCGTGCAGCAGGACCAGGAGCTGTGCGGCCTCGCGGTCGCCGAGGTTCGAGAGCACCTCCAGGGCATCTCCCCGGCTGCGGCTCGAGGCGGCGCGCAGCATCCGGTCCACCTTGCGGATGATGCTGCGCTCCGTGAGCAGCTCCAGGTTGCGGAAGGCCAGGCGCCGGCAGCGCAGCATGGCGTCTTCGTAGGCCATGCGCAGGAAGCGCGCGGCGATCGAGTCGGGAGGGGGGAGCTTCTGGAAGGAGAAGACCAGGGCCCACAGCTCGCGGACGCGTTCACGCAACGTAGTGTAGAGCAGCTCGCGTGAGCCGGCCGCGGCGAGGACGCGCAGGGCCGCCTCCACCGCGCGTTCGTTCTCCGAGTGGAGCTGGCTCGCCGCGATCTCGACGCCCTCCTCGCCCAGGGCTCCCAGCAGGGTCTCCGCGGTCGCCGCGACCTCGGAGGACTCGTCGGCCAGGGCCCCGGCCAGGGCCATGCGCGTCTTGTCGCTCTCCAGGTTCGCGAGCAGCAGGAGCGCCGCGCGCCGCACGGCCGGGTGCGGGTCCCGGGCCAGGCGGGCCAGCTCCGCCTCCTCGAAGGGCGGCTCCTGGGACATGCGCGAGGCCGCCTCCAGGGCGGCGGCGCGGATCGCGGGGGAGGGATCGCCGACCCGGGCCAGGGCCTCCGCGAGGATGCCCGCCGGGGCCGCGCGCAGGGCCGAGGTGGCCGTGGCCCCGTCGCTGGAGGTCGCCATCTCGCGCAGCACCGCCAGGCCCGCAGCGCCGGCGCGACTGGCGGCCTCGGCCCGGACCTCGGGCGCCGGATCCTCCACGAGGCGGCGGGCGCACAGGTCGAGCCGGCTCGAGGGTCTGGGGCGCCGAGCGGCGCCGCGCAGCGCGGCCAGGCGCACCGCCGGCACGGAGTCCTGCATTCCCGCGACCAGGGCCTCGTCGATGGCTTCGCCCGGCAGCGGCGCCAGGGCGAGCAGGCAGGAGCGCCGCACCTCGGGGCTCGGATGCCGCGTCTCGCGCAGCAGCGGCTCCACGATGCCGCGTCGGGCCAGATTGGGAATCATCTCCAGCAGCGGGCGCGAGGGTCGCCCCGTCTCGTCGCGCACCATGCTCTGCCAGAGGTCGGCCAGCCTCTGGGCCTCCCAGCTCCCGATCTCGTCGCCGATGTCGGCCAGGTCCAGGCTGCCGGTTCGCAGCTGGCCCACCAGCGCGCGCAGGTAGGCGCGGCGCACGGCCACGTTCGCGCCGAGGAAGACCAGGGCGGCGGCGGCGCCCGCCGCGCAGAGCCACAGCGGATCGGGCCGTCCGACGAGCAGCAACAGCAGGCCGGCGCCCGACATGCCGGCATAGACCACGATGCCCTCCAGGAAGGCCCGCATGCGGCCGCGCAGACGCATGGGCATGGCGTTGTAGACCAGGGTCCGGATCGGAAAGCCCGTGGCGTTGTCGACGAGCTCCCGGTTCATCCGCGCCAGGGAGGCCGACACCAGGCCCGGCCGGAAGGCGAGGGCGGCGAAGCTCAGGGCGGTGAGGGTCGGGTGCAGCAGGTTGGCGCTCGCCACCCCGTAGCGACGGATCAGCCATGGGGTCAGCAGGAAGCCGAGGCCGATCTCGACGGCGTTGGTCACCGCCAGGTAGAGGCCGAGGAAGGCCGCCAGCGTCTCCGGATCGGGGAAGGCCTCGACGAAGATGGCCGAGTAGAGGTACTGGGCGACGAAGAGCGAGACGACCATGCCGAGGGCCGAGAGCACGAGCCAGCGGCCCAGCCGCGAGCTGCGCAGGTAGCGCAGCGCCCCCTGGATCCCCTCCACCGAGGTCTCGTCGGCCTCCTCCAGCGCCAGCGGGCCCCAGCGCCGCAGCGGGCGCCGAAAGAGGCGCAGCAGGACCATGCAGACCGCGTAGAGGAGCGCCCAGCCCGGTATCAGGTAGATCGGTCCCAGGCCGCCGGCGACGGCGGCGCCCAGCGCACCACCCAGGGTGCCGCCGATGCTCGCCGAGATCGTGAAGAGGGGAAAGAGGCGTTTGCTGGCGGCGCTGTCGAAGTAGTCGACCGCGAAGGTGTAGAGGTGGTTCACGAAGACCGCCTGCAGCAGGTAGTACAGGCAGTAGAGGGCGGGAAGCACCCAGCGCAGGTTCCAGCTGAGGCCGAAGCTCGCCCCGACGAGCCACAGCACCACGCCCAGCAGCATGGCCACGAAGAGGTCGTCGTTGCGGGTGTTGCCGACGACGGCGGCGTAGGCGATGGAGCCGGCCACCGTGAGCAGCGAGGCGGCGATGAAGGGCTCGGGGAGGCGCTCGGCGCCGAAGCGGGCCAGGAAGAGGGACTCGGCCCCGACCAGGCCGAGGGTCTGGGCCATGCTGACCAGGCCGGACAGGCTCGCAAAGAAGAGGAAGCGGCGGCGCTCGTGCGCCCGCACGTCCGGCAGGAGCCGCCAGAGTGCTTCGCTCGTCGCGGCCATCGTCTGGAAGGGATCCCTGCCCGAGTCGCGTGGAGCCGGAGAGTAGGCCGCCGCGGATCAGTCCGCCGCGCAGACCGCCGCCCGCGAGGAGATGGCGACACTCCGCCGCGCCCAGCGGAGTCGGTTGCGGTCGTAGCCGTTCGTGAAGTAGGCGACGGAGATCCCGCTCACCGGATCCGCCCAGCCGATCTGCCCGCCGGCGCCTCCGTGCCCGAAGGAGTCGGCGGAGCCCTTGCGGCCGAAGCCCGTGAAGATGCGCTGGTCCTCCGGGCCGGCCACCACGATGCCCAGGCCCCGGTTGGCGGGCTTGCCGAAGAGGGGGTCGACGAAGTCCGGATTCCGCACCCGGCGCACGTCGCGGAGCATCTCCGGTGTCCAGATCTGTCGGCCGTCGGGGCCACGGCCGTCGATCAGCGCCTGGTAGAAGAGGGCCAGGTCGCCCGCCGTCGTGCTGCCGCCGCCTCCCGGCGCGCCAGCCTCTCGCACGGAGCTCTCGTTGAAGCCCAGCACCGCCTCGTCGGTCACCTCTCCCGCGGGCAGCTCCTCGAGGCCCAGGCGCGCCAGCTCCTGGCGGCTCGGGGGCGAGCCGACCAGCTCCAGGTCGGCGAGACGCCCCTGCAGCGCCGCGGGCAGGCCCAGGAAGAGACCGTCGAGGCCCAACGGCTCCGAGATGCGCTGGCGCACGAAGTCGCGGAAGTCGAGGCCCGAACGGCGCTCGATCAGCTCCGCCAGCACCCACATGCCCGAGGTGGCGTGGTACTCGAAGCGGGAGCCCGGTTCCCAGTCGAGACGCCACTGGGAGAAGCGACGCAGCCGGGCGCCCGGCTGCGTCCATTCGCGCTGGGGGAAGGGCGCGTAGGGGAAGCCCGCGGCATGGGTGAAGAGCTGCTCGACGAGAACGCTCTCCTTGCCATTCGTCGCGAACTCGGGAATCGCGTCGGCGACCCGCTCCCCCAGGCCGAGCTTGCCCTCCTGGATCAGCAGCCAGGCGGCGGCCGAGGTGATGGCCTTGGTGCAGGAGAAGATCAGGTAGAGGGTCTCGTCGCTGGCCTCGGCCGGCCGCCCCTGGTGCAGGACCCGGCCCAGGCTTCGCATGCCTGCGATCTTGCCGTGGCGGGCGAGGGCGATCTGGCAGGAGGGCAGGCGGCCCTCGCACACCTCGCGGGTGGCGCGCTCGAAGAGGGCCTCGAGCCTCCCGGAGTCGACGCCGACGCTCTCCGGGCTCGCGGCGAAGTGGCCTGCGGCGGGCACCACCCGTTTATACCACGTTCACATGCGCGCGATGACGTCCTCGGCGAAGCGCCGCATGCCCTCCTGCTTCTCCTCGAGCACGTCCCCCGAGAGCCCGTAGAAGAGCCAGGGCATGGTCTGCAGGTGTGTGACCCCGATCTCCTCGAGCCGGCGGTAGCCGGCGACGTCCACCGCGTCGGTGCAGGCCGCCACGATCGTGAGGGGCTCGCCCTCGCGCCCGAGCTCGTTCCGGTAGCCGCGAATCTGGGAGACGATCTCGCGCAGCTCCTCGGTGCTGTGCAGGTCCGAGATCCAGCCGTCGTTGCGGGCCGCGCGGCGCAGCGCCGCCGCCGAGAGACCCCCGACGATGATCGGGATCTCTCCCGAGCTGGCAGGGCTCATCTGGAGGCGCGGAAAGTCGTAGAACTCGCCGTGATGCTCGACCATGCCCCCCGCCCACAGCGCGCGCAGGATCTCGATCATCTCGTCGGCGCGCCGCCCGCGTCGGTCGAAGCGCTGCTCCAGGAGGTCGAACTCCTCCTTCATCCAGCCCACCCCGACGCCGAGGGTGATCCGGTAGCGCGAGAGATAGGCCGCGGTCCCGACCGCCTTGGCGACCAGCAGGGGGTTGCGCAGGGGCAGGACGTAGATCCCGGTGTAGAAGCGCAGCCGCTGCGTGACCGCGGACATGGCGCCGATGGCCACCCAGGGATCGGGCCAGGGCGCCGGGGCCTCCCAGCGCGGAGCACCGTCCTTGGTGTAGGGGTAGGGCGAGTCGATCCGCTCGGGATGGACCACGTGGTCCGAGACCACGATGCCGTCCCAGCCGCAGGCCTCGGCGCTCTTCGCGAGCTCCGTCAGGTGATGGGGCTCGTTGAAGGCCACCGACGCGACGAATCTCATGAGCGCCGGTTCTAGCGCGCGACCGCTCCCCCGTCGACCAGCATCGACTCCCCCGTGACGTAGGAGGCCCGATCGCAGCAGAGCCAGACCGCCGCCTCGGCGATCTCCTCGGGTCGGCCCAGCTGCCCGGTGGGAATCGTCGACAGGATCATCTTCTCCAGGGCCGGGCTGCCCGCCATGGCTCCCCGCAGCAGCGGGGTATCCGTGCTGCCCGGGCAGATGGCGTTGACCCGCACGCCGCTGCGGGCGTTCTCCAGGGCGGCCGTCTTGGTCAGCCCGAGCACGCCGTGCTTCGAGGCGCAGTAGTGGGGCAGCCCGGGGACGCCGATCAGCCCGGCTCCCGAGGAGATGTTGACGATCGCTCCTGCCCCCTGCCGCTGCATGAGCGGCAGCTCGTGCTTCAGGCAGAGGAAGACGCCGGTCAGGTTCACGGCGATCGTTCGGCTCCAGTCTTCCAGGGAGAGATCCGGCAGCGAGGCGGCCACGCCGGTGATGCCCGCGTTGTTCACGGCGCAGTCGAGCCGGCCGAAGGCCTCGAGGGCGCCCGCGACGGCGGCCGCCACCGACTCCTCCCGGCTGACGTCGAGCTCCACGAAGCGTGCCTCGCCGCCCGAGGCCTCGATCTGCTTCACCAGCGCCCGGCCCCGGGAGGCGTCGAGGTCTCCGACGAGGACCCGGGCTTCCTCCCGGGCGAAGGCCAGCGCGGTGGCGCGACCGATTCCCGAGGCGCCCCCGGTCACCAGCGCGGCCTTGCCCCGAAGCAGCGCCGTGGTCATCTCGCCGCTCCTTCCGACGGCGACGCGCCGAAGCCACCGGCCTCCCGGGGACCCGGGGTGGAGGCGCGGTAGCCGCCCCGGGAGCAGTCCCGAGGGCGACCCGAGTGGGCCCGTCCGCGCGCGCCCGCGGCGCGGTGCACCCCCTGGCGGAGGGTCTCGTTCTCGCGAAGCCGGGAGTGGGCCCCGCTGCCCGGCTCGTCGCGCCTGCGGGGGAGCCGAGGGCAGGGCGCCGGGCCCGCGCTGGGCGGGCGGCGCAGCCGGATCTCCGGGGGGACGGGCACGGAGCGCAGCGTAGCACCGCGTTCCCCCGGACTCGGCGATGGTCGGGGCGGAGGGCGCCGGAAACGGGGTCGCGGCGACGCGGAGCGACCTAGTCGGCCGCGCTTCCGTCGTAGGCGACGATCACCAAGCCCAGCTCGCTCTCCAGGCCGCGGATCCGCGTGATCTGCTCCTGGGACAAGGTCGCCACCGAGGGCGCGCGCTCGAGGGCCACCACGACCTTGCCGAGGTCGCTCTCGAGGCTGCGGAGCTTCTCGAGGGAGCTGGAGTCGAGACTTGCCGGGGCGTAGCTGTTCATCGCGATCTCCTGGGCCGAGCCCGTTGCAGTTCGTTGCAGGGCGAAGCACAGGACCCTTCGGGCGCCCGCTCGATCGGACTCAGCGCCCCGTCTTCGCCCTGGGGCCTGCGAAGAACCATAGCAGCAAGCCGAGGACGGGCAGGGCCAGCACCAGCAGCGCCCAGAGCAACCGGCTGGCCAGACTCTCACCGCTGCGCGCGATCTCGAAGAGCGCCCAGACATCGCCGGCCAGCACGATCAGCGTGAGCAGTAGCTGCGAGATGCCGCCCTCCCTTCGCGCTCCCGGCGCCGGGCCCCCCGAGTATGCCACCCGGATCCGGAGCGCCGCTGGGTATGCTGGCGGTCCATGGGTGCCGCGAGCGGCGAGCTCAAGGCCGCGGTCTCCGAGCGCCGAGCCCTGGGGGCCGCCGCGAGCGGAACCGCCCTGGCCCTTGCGATCTTCCTCTCCGAGGCCTGGGGGCGCAGGACCCCGATCGACGACGCCTTCATCTCCTATCGCTACGCGCAGAACCTCGTCGAGGGCCTCGGCCTGGTCTACAACCCGGGCGAGTACGTCGAGGGCTTCACGAACCCGCTCTGG
>CAZYOL010000057.1:0-22378 GCA_964649065.1 uncultured Spirochaetales bacterium | reverse complement strand
CGTGCCGCTGAACGACCATCGGCGCAGTGTCGAGGCGCCGAGCTGGGCACCCATCGCGCGGAAGCTGGCCTTCAGCGCGACGCGGCGCGGGCGAGCCGACCTCTACCTGACGGATCTCGGGGGCGAGGTGCTGCGGCGCCTCACGCAGGGGGCGGGAGAGAATCGGAGCCCGGCCTGGGGTCCCTTCCCCCGCTGAGCCGGAGCAAAGGAGGGCGCATGCTTTCACTACCCAAGCGGTGGCCGGCGGGCACGGCGGCGCTGCTCTTCTCGGCGCTGCTGGCCGGCTGCGTGACTCCTGCCGAGCACCGCAAGCTCGAGCGCAGGGTGATCGATCTGGAGCGGGGCGGGAGTGCCGCGGGCTCGGGCGCGAGACAGCGGCTGGCCGACATGGCCCTGCACATCGAAGAGCTGGAGCAGCGCAACGCAGAGCTGGCGGGGCGCCTCGAGGTGGCGGAGTACCGCCTCGACGAGGTGATGGCGGAGGCGCGCGCTGCCCGTCGGGAGGCGGCGGAGCTCGCCTCGCTGGAGAGCGAGCCTCCCGGCGAGGAGGCCGAGGCCGAGCCCGTCGAGCCGGGAGTGGGCGCGGAGGAGCTGGAGGCCTACCAGGCCGCCTACGCCGCTCGCCGCGACGACGACCCCGCCACTTGTATTGACCGCTTCCGGAAGTTCTTGCAAACTTACGGGTCCTCTCCATACGCCGACGACGCGGCATACTGGATGGCAGACTGCTACTTCGAGCAGGGAGACTTCAAGACCGCCGTGTTGCGCTTCGACGACGTGGTCACGCGTTACCCGTCGGGGAATCGCGCCGCCGACGCCCTGTACCGGCAGGGCGAGGCGCTGCTGCGGATGGGGCCGAGCTACGGCAGCGCGGCGGGCAAGGCCTTCGAGAAGGTGCTCGTCCAGTACCCGGACTCGGAGCGAGCCAGCGACGCCAAGCGACAGCTGGAGCTGCTGGGCGCCGGATGATCCGGCCGCCCGAATTGCAGGAACGGCCCCGTCGACGGGGATGACTCGGGAAGGCAAGACTCCACATGGGACTCTCCAAACGCGACATCCAGCGCTTCCGCACCCTGCTGCTCGAGCAGAAGGCCGAGATCCAGGGGCATGCCAAGCGCGCCCTCTCGGGTGACATGGACCTGGACCCGGACGACTTTCCGGACGAGATCGATACCGCCTCCTCCGAGGTGAGTCTCCAGTTCACCGGCCGGCTGCGCGAGCGGGAGCAGGGCCTGCTGGCCAAGATCGAGGCGGCCCTCCAGAAGATCGAAGAGGGCGAGTACGGCAAGTGCATGAACTGTGGCGAGGACATCGGCGTCAAGCGCCTGAAGGCCCGCCCGGTGGCCGAGCTGTGCATCGACTGCAAGTCCGAGCAGGAGAAGCTGGAACGTCGCGCCGGGTAGGGCCGGAGCCCGACGCCCTCGCCGACGCGCGGGTGCTGGGGATCGAGAGCTCCTGCGACGACATGGCCGCGGCCGTCGTGCGCGGGGGGCGCGAGATCGTCTCGAGCGTCGTACGCGGGCAGGCGGAGCTGCACCGGCCCTACGGCGGCGTCGTCCCGGAGCTGGCTTCGCGCGACCACGCGCGCAGCGTGTCCCAGGTGGTGGCGGAGGCCCTGGACCGGGCGCGGCTGGAGCCCGGCGAGCTCGACGGCGTGGCGGTGACGGCGGGCCCCGGCCTGCTCGGCTCGCTGCTCGTCGGCCTGTCCTTCGGGAAGGCGCTGGCCTACCGCTTCGGGCTGCCGCTGGTCGGAGTGCACCACCTGGCCGGCCACCTGGCCTCCGCCGAGCTGGCGGAGCCCTCGCTGGAGCCCCCCTACGTGGGCCTGGTGGTCTCCGGAGGGCACACGGCCCTGTACACCATCCGCTCCGAGCAGCCGCCCCGCCTGCTCGGCGAGACCCGCGACGCCGCCGTCGGGGAGGCCTTCGACAAGACCGCCGTGCTGCTGGGCCTCGCCTACCCCGGAGGCCCGGCGGTGGCCCGGGCGGCGGAGTCGGGGGACCCGGAGGCGGTTCGGCTCCCGCGCCCGATGCTCGAGTCCGGCCTCGACTTCTCCTTCAGCGGGCTGAAGACCGCCGTGGCGCTCGAGGTGGAGCGGCGGGCGCCGCTCGGCGCGCGAGAGGTCTGCGACCGGGCGGCCGCCTTCGAGGCCGCCGCGGTGGAGGTGCTGGTCGCCAAGGCACGGCGCGCCCTGCGCAGCGAGGGCCTGGCGCGGCTCGCCGTGGTCGGAGGGGTGGCCGCGAACCGGCGCCTTCGCGAGACCATGGCCGAGGTGGCAGGCGACGATTTCGACTGCACCTTCCCGCCGCTGGCGCTGTGCACCGACAACGCGGCCATGATCGCCGCCGCCGGTCACCGCCTGCTGGCTCGCGGAGATCGACACGGGCTCGGGATCAGCAGCTTCTCGCGGGTCCCCGTTGGCGAGGCGCCCTGGATCCAGGCGTGAGGGCCGCCGAGGTACGCGCCTTTCTCGAGCGCCACGGCCTCGCGCCGCGCGCCGAGCTCGGCCAGTGCTTCCTGATCGATCCCGCCCTGGCCGAGCGGATGGTGGCCCGCGCCGGTGTCGAGCCCGGCGACGCGGTGATCGAGATCGGGGCCGGGACCGGCTCGCTCACGCGCCCGCTGGCCGCCCGGGCCGCCCGGGTGCTGGTGCTGGAGGTGGATGCGGGCCTGGTGCGCGCACTGCGCGCCGAGCGTCTGCTCCCGGACAACGTCGAGCTGCAGCACGCGGATGCGCTGCGCTTCGACTGGGCGGCGGCGGCCCGGCGGCTGGGCTCGCCGCTGCGGGTGGTGGCCAACCTCCCGTACTCCATCTCGGGGCCGCTCCTGCGACGCCTGTTGGATCTGCGCGGCCGGGTGCGCAGCAGCTCGGTGATGCTCCAGCGCGAGGTGGCGGCGCGTCTGCTGGCCGCTCCGGGCTCGCGCGACTACGGCTCGCTCAGCGTCCTGCATCAGCTCAGCTTTCACGTGGAGCGCAGCTTCGAGCTCGCTCCCTCGAGCTTCTGGCCCCAGCCCCAGGTGCGCAGCAGCGTGCTGCGCATGACCCCGCGCGAGGGCGCCCCGGTTTCCGACGCCGAGCTGGGTCGGCTGGAGGAGGTGGTCCGCCGGGCCTTCACGCAGCGGCGCAAGACCCTCGCCAACGCCCTGCGCGCCGGGACGCACGCCGGGGAGGCCGCGGCGCTCTCGCAGACCCTCGAGCGCTGCGGGATCGACGCCCGGGCCCGGCCCGAGTCGCTGGCGCCCGAACGCTGGCGGGCGCTCAGCCGGGCGCTCGCGGAAGCCGCAGGCTGAGCCATGGAGCCCACCGAGCTGCTCTCCGGGCTGAGCGAGCTGGCCCAGCAGGCGGGGCTGCGCGTGCGGCGCATCTCGGGGCGACCGGCGCGGGAGTCCGAGCCGGGCCCCGCGAGCGGAGTGGTGCGGCTGCGCGGCCAGACCTGGGTGATCCTGTCGGCCGGCGACCCCGTGGAGGAGCGCATCGAGGTGGTGGCACAGGCCCTGCGCGGCCTGGGCCCGAGCTGGCTGGAGAGCCGCTACCTGCCCCCGGCGCTGCGTGCGCGTCTGGAGCCCCCGAAGCGCAGCCCTTGACCGGCCGGCGGGTCGGCACTAATTTTGGAGATTGCGTGACGGGACTCGCACGGTGCGATCTCGATCGCGCAGAACCACTGCCCCAGCGCTCGGCGCCGGGAAGACAGAAGACGACGCCCACAGAGCTAACGCTCGGATCCTCCCCCGGACCGAGACGGAGGCGAATGAGGGGTCTCCCGGGCATCCCGTTGCGGCTTCGGCCGGCTGGGCTGCAGCGGGAACGGAATCGCGCCTCCGGATCTCCTCGAGAGATTCTGACGGCGCGTTTTTTGTTTCCCCTGGCGTCCGGCGCCACGGCTCGGAGACGCGCCCATGTCGACTGTCACCGCCGCCGCCGCCCGCGAGCAGCGGGTCACCGTGCCCGCCCTGAGACGACGCAAGCTCCGCGGCGAGCCGATCAGCATGCTCACCGCCTACGACTTCAGCTTCGCCCGCATCTTCGATGGCTCCGGCATCGACGTGCTGCTGGTGGGCGACTCGCTCGGCAACGTGGTGCAGGGCCGCGACACCACGCTGCCGGTCACCCTGGACGAGATCGTCTACCACACGCGGCTGGTCTCCCGAGCTGCGAGCCGGGCCCTGGTCGTCGCGGATCTGCCCTTCGGCAGCTACCAGGTCTCCCCGGAGGACGCGGCCCGCTCCGCCATCCGCTGCGTGAAGGACGGCGGGGCCCACGCGGTGAAGCTCGAGGGCGGCCGGCACGTGGCTCCGGCCATCGAGCGCATCGTGGCCTGCGAGATCCCGGTGATGGGGCACGTCGGGCTGACGCCGCAGGCGATCCACCGCATGGGCGGCCACCGGGTGCAGGGCCGGGGCGACGCAGGCCGCTCCCGCGTCGTGGCCGACGCTCTGGCGGTGGAGGCGGCCGGCGCCTTCGCCGTGGTGCTCGAGGGCATGCCCGCCGATCTGGCCCAGGAGATCAGCGCCGCCCTGGAGATTCCCACGATCGGGATCGGGGCGGGCGTCCACTGCGACGGTCAGGTGCTGGTGATGCACGACCTGCTCGGACTCTCGGACTGGACCCCCTCCTTCGTGAAGCAGTACGCCAACCTGGGAGCGCAGGTCTCCCAGGCGGCGCGCCGCTTCGCCGAGGAGGTCGGGACGCGCAAGTTCCCGGACGACGAGCACTCGTACCGGTAGCCGCGTCGTGGAGGTCGTCGAGAGCGTCGGGGCGCTGCGGGCCCTCGCGAGCCGCGAGCGGGCCGCCGGTCGCCGTATCGGGCTGGTGCCCACCATGGGGGCCCTGCACGCGGGCCACCTCAGCCTGGTCGAGGCGGCGCGCCGCCGGGCCGACCGGGTCTGGGTGACGATCTTCGTGAACCCCACCCAATTCGACGACGGAGGCGACCTCGCCCGCTACCCGCGCACCGTCGAGAGCGACCTGGCCGCCTGTCGCCGCGCGGGCGTGGAGGCGGTCTTCCTGCCCACGCCCGACGAGATCTACCCCCCCGGCGCACAGACCTGGGTCGAGGTGAGCGAGCTCTCGAAGCCCCTGTGCGGGGCCAGCCGGGCCGGTCACTTCCGGGGCGTGACCACCGTGGTGGCCAAGCTGCTGCTGGCAGCGCAGCCCCACGTGGCGGTCTTCGGCGAGAAGGATTTCCAGCAGCTGCTGGTGATCCGACGCATGGTCCGGGACCTGCTGCTGGACGTCGAGATCCTCGGGGCCCCGATCGCGCGGGAGGCCGACGGCCTGGCGATGTCCAGCCGCAACGCGCTGCTGGACGCCGAGTCGCGACGCCAGGCGGTGTCGCTTTCGCGGGCGCTCGACGCGGCGCAGCAGGCCCTGGCGGCCGGTGAGCGCGACGCGGCGCGGCTCCTCCGGACGGCCCGGGACGAGATCGCCAAGGCGCCGCGGGCCGAGATCGACTACCTGGAGCTGCGCGACCCCGAGACCCTCGAGCTCGCGCCTTCTCGCATCGGTGCGCCGGTCCTGCTGGCGCTGGCCGTGCACTTTCCAGCCGGAGACGCCGAGCGCGTTCGGCTCATCGACAACCGCGTACTGCAACCCCACCAGGAGGGCCCGCAATGAGGCGGACCATGCTCAAGTCCAAGATCCACCGCGCCACGGTCACCGAGGCCAACATCGAGTACGAGGGCAGCATCGGCATCGACCCCGTGTTGCTGCGGGCGGCCGACATCCTTCCCTACGAGAAGGTCGAGATCTACGACTGCACCAGCGGCAACCGCCTCTCGACCTACGCGATCCTGGGCGACGAGGGCTCCGGCGAGATCTGCGTGAACGGCGCCGCGGCTCACCTGGTGAAGCCGGGCAACCTGGTGATCATCTGCAGCTACGTCGAGGTGGAGGAGGACGAGGCCCACGGCTGGGAGGCCACCCGCGTCTTCGTCGACGCCCACAACCGTCAGCGCCACTGAGGCGCTGGCGCCGGGTACCCTGTCGGGGTGCCGGACGCGCCCCAGGTCGTCGCCCGCAATCGCCGGGCCCGCTACGAGTACGACATCCTCGACACCGTCGAGGCCGGGATCGTGCTGGCGGGGCCCGAGGTCAAGTCGCTCCGGGCGGGCAAGGCGAGCCTGACCGACGCCTACGCCGTCGTGCGACGGGGGGAGGCCTACCTCCTCGGCGCCCACATCAGTCCCTACGAGCAGGCGGGCCGCGAGAATCCCGAGCCGCGCCGCGAGCGCAAGCTGCTGCTGCACCGGGCGCAGATCGCCAAGCTGGCCGGCAGGATCGGAGAGGGGGGCCTCACGCTGGTGCCGCTCTCGATCTACTTCTCGAAGGGCCGGGCCAAGGTCGAGCTGGCCCTGGCCCGCGGCAAGCGCCGCCACGACAAGCGCGAGACGATCAAGCGGCGCGAGATGGATCGCGAGCTTGCGCGGGTCGGACGGGCGCGGCGGCGCTCGTGAGAGGGCGTCTGGCCTGCATGCTGCTGGCGGCGGCGGCCTGCGCCTGCGCGGCAGCCTCCGGGCCGGCCCCCGGGGCGCCGGCCCGCTACCAGCCGGACCGGCGCGACTACGGCGCCTTCCGCGCCGGCCACCCGGAGATCCTGGATCCCAACTACCTGCCCTTCATGGTCCACCGCAAGCCGTCGCGCGATCGCGTCGGCGACCTGCTGGTCTTCTGCCGCTGGGAGGAGTCGGACATGCCGCTGCGGGTCTACGTCGAGCCCCCGCGGATTCCCGAGCCGATGCAGAAGGAGTTCGGTCCCCGCCGCGAGCCTTCCCAGTACGTGGCGGCCGTCGAGTCGGCCCTGCGGCGCTGGGAGGGGGAGCTGGAGGGCCTGGTGCGCTTCGAGCGGGTGGAAGACGAGCGCGAGGCGCTGCTCTCGCTGGTCCTGGTCGGCGAGCAGGCGCCGGTCCCCGAGGCCGACGTCGAGGTGCTGGGGCTGACCTCGCTCGCCAGCGCCTGTCGCATCGGCGAGCACGATCCCGGCGAGGACCGCGTGAGCGTGCGCTTTCAGGTGCCCCCGGTGCGCCTCTACGTGGCGGATCGCTTCGGCCTGCTGGTGCCCGACCAGGTGGAGTGGGTGGCGCTCCACGAGATCGGCCACGCCCTCGGGATGAAGGGCCACAGCCCGATTCCCGCGGACCTGATGTACGAGGTGGTGCGCGACCGGGTGATCGTCCGCGAGCTCTCGGAGCAGGACGTGAACTCCTTCGTCTCCCTATACCGGATTCCGAATGGAGCGGTCTTCGGCCGGGCCCCGCTGGCGGGCGCCGGGGCGCGGCCGCCCCCGCCGCTGCCGGCGGGCGCGCCCGAGCTCGAGCTCGCGCCCCCCGTGGACGCCCGCCGCGGCTTCTCGATCCGGCTGCCGGCGGGCTGGCTGAAGGTCGAGACGGCGCTCGGGATGGTGGCTGTGGACGGCACCACCTGGGACTACACGGCCTCCTTCCAGGTGATCGTCCACGCCTACCCGACGGTCGAGGCCTATCTCGAGCGCTACGGACCCCACTACCTCCACCGCGGCCGGGTCGTCGAGGTGGGGCCCGCCGAGGTCGCCGACAAGCGCGCGCTGCACTTCGTGCTGGAGGACCCGAGCGGCGACTTCGCCGATCTCATCACCTTCGTCGAGACCGGCGACGGCCGCGTGGTGGTCGTGCTGGCGGACTGCCCCACCGCGGCCTGCGAGGCCTATCGGCCCTGGTTCGAGGCCTCGCTCCGGAGCCTGCGCATCTGGCCGGGGGAGGCAGCGCGGTGACGTCCGCGAGCCCCGGGGTTACCCTCGGCGGCCCGTTCCGGGGGCAGGGCGGAGGTGTCGAGAGCGTGAGCGACGGCGGGATCGACGCGGGCCGGCGACAGGCGGGCCCGCGGAGCTGGCGGCCCGCGCTAGCGCTGGCGCTGGCCACAGCGATGCTCTCCCTCGTCGCCCCGGCGCTGGCCGAGGAGGAGGCCCCGGCGCCCGGGGGCGTGAGCCCCGAGCGAGTGCGCCACGAGCCGGCCCGCGGCCCCCTCACGCCGCCCGCAGTCGCCATCGACCACGCCACGCGCGCCGGCGTCGACGCCAGCACCCAGCGGCCGATCGAGATGGTGCGGCTGCTGGTGGGCAGTGCCGCCTTCCTGCCGGCCTACCTCTTTGCCTGGCCCTTCGGCGCCGGACCGGAGGTGGTCGAGCTGTGCCTGACGCAGCCGGCGGGCCGCCTGTTCGGAACGCCGCTGGGAGACCTGTGAGGCGGGCCGCGCGACGCGCCGCGGGCCTCCTGGCCGTCGGGCTCATCGCCCTCTCGCTGGCGGGCTGCCTGGTCGGGCCCAACTACGAGGTGCCCGAGCCCGTGGGCCCGGACCTCTGGCACCAGGATCTGGTGCGCGGACTCGGCAGCGGGGAGGCGGCGCTGCAGACCTGGTGGACGCTGCTGGAGGACCCGATCCTCACCTCGATCGTGGCCCGGGCTGCCGAGGCCAACCTCGACATCCGCACCGCCGTGGCCCGCGTCGACGAGGCGCGCGCCGCCCGGGGCATCGCCCGCGGCCAGTGGTTTCCCTCCATCTTCGCGGGAGCCGGCTACGAATACCGACAGCTGGCGCCGGCGGCCTTCGGGGGCGGCGGGCTGCCGGGGGTGGGCGAGCCGCAGAACTTCGGGTCGCTGGGGGTGGACGGCAGCTGGGAGCTCGACTTCTTCGGGCGCATTCGGCGCTCGGTGGAGTCGGCCTCGGCGAGCCTCGAGGGCTCCATCGAGGACTACCGCGACGTGCTGGTGTCGATCTTCGCCGAGGTGGGCCTCAACTACGTCGACGCGCGGACCTTCCAGCAGCGCGTGGCCTTTGCGGAGCGCAACGCCGCCAACCAGCGCGAGACCCTGCAGCTCGTGCGCGACCGCAATGCGGCCGGGCTGGTGGGCGATCTCGACGTCCGCCAGGCCGAGCAGAACCTGGCCACCACCGAGGCCCTGATCCCCACGCTGCGCATCGGCCTGGCCCAGGCCATCCACCGCCTCGGCGTGCTGATCGGGCAGCCCCCCGACGCGCTCTACGCCGAGCTGGCGCCCCCGCGCGACATCCCCGAGCCCCCGGCCGACGTGCTGGTGGGACTGCCCCGCGATCTGCTGCGCCAGCGCCCGGACGTGCGCCGGGCCGAGCGCGACCTGGCGGCCCAGCACGCGCAGATCGGCGTGGCGACCGCCGAGCTGTATCCGAAGTTCTCATTGCTCGGCCAGTTCGCCTTCCAGACCATCGACGCGGCCCGGTTCTTCAGCGGCGACGCCACGGCCTTCAGCATCGGTCCCGCCGTGCAGTGGAACCTCTTCGACGGAGGTCGCGCCCGCAGCAACATCCACGTGCAGGAGGCGCGCACCGAGGCCCTGGCGCGGACCTACGAGCAGACCGTGCTGGCCGCCTACGAAGACGTGGAGAACTTCCTGGTGGCCTTCTCCCAGGAGCAGGAGCGGCGCGACTCGCTGCAGCGCTCGGCCGATGCCTCGGCGGCCGCCGTCGAGCTGGTGAAGACCCTCTACCGCACCGGGCTGACCGACTTCCAGAACGTGCTCGACACCGAGCGCACGCTCTTCCAGCAGGAGGACGCCCTGGCCGACAGCGAAGGCCTGGTCGTCGGGAACCTGATCAATCTGTACCGGGCCCTGGGCGGCGGCTGGGCGCCGTAGCGCCCGGACCTAGCGCGCGTCGTAGGCGCGCACCTCCTCGAGGCTGAGGACCCCGTCGCCGTTCGCGTCGATCTCGTCCCAGGTGGCGAAGGCGTGGTTCTCGAGCTCGCGCAGCGTGACCCCGCCGTCGCCGTTGGCGTCTGCGTCGGCGAAATCGCCCATGTCGGTCTCGGCGAACTGCGCGGCGTCGAGCACGCCGTTCTTGTCGGCATCGGCCAGGTAGAAGATCTCCACCATTCGCTGGTGGTACTCGCCGCGGTCGACGACGCCGTCGCCGTTGGCGTCGGCGGCCGCGAAGGCCTGCTCGGAGCTCTCGGCGGCGGCCGAGCCGGCCAGGGCCAGGCCCAGGATGCAGTGGGCCACGGTGCTCGTGAGACGCATTCGATTCCCCCTGCGGCTCAGCTCTGGATCTTCCAGCTGCCGTCCGGCTGGCGGCAGGCCGTTCCGTAGGCCCGCTCCTGCTGCCCGTCCACCACGATCGTCTGCTGGTACTCCCGGCAGTACTGACCGCTGGCGTTCTGGTAGGTTCGCGTGGGCGTGAAGCTTCCCGAGTGGCCGCTGTCCGGGTTCTGCCAGGGCGTGGTGGTCCCGGTCCGCGAGTACTCGAAGCTCTGCTGGGCGGCCTGCGCGGCCAGCTCGCGGTCGCGCTGGTCCAGGTAGTCGCCGATCGCCCCACCGACCAGCCCGCCCAGCAGGACGCCGCCGATGATGCCCGCGGCGTCGCCGCCCGCGGCGGCGGCAATCAGGCCGCCGGAGGCCGCGCCCAGGGCCGCTCCGGTCTGGGCCTTGGGCCCCACACTGGCACAGCCCAGCGACTGGATCGAGATGACCAGCGACAGACCCAGCGCGATGCGTCGCGCCCGGGACCGGCCGGCTCCGCAGCTTCTACGGCTCAAGGCTCACCCCTCCTGCGCGGGCATGATAGCCTCCCCTCGGCCATGCACCGCATCGAGGAAGCAGAGATCGAGGGCTTCGCAGCCCTGCGCCTGGCTTCACCGGACGGGGTCGAGGCCTGCTACGTGCCCGGCGCGGGGATGGTCTGCGCCTCGCTCCGGGAGGCGGGCGCCGAGCTGCTCGGCCAGCGCCAGGGCCTCGCCGCCTACGCGAGCCGCGGCAGCACCATGGGCATTCCGCTGCTCCATCCCTGGGCCAATCGCCTGGCCCGCTGGGGCTACGCCCTCGACGGCCAGGAGATCGCGCTGCCCCGCGACCCGGAGCGGATCGCCGACGACGGCTCGCTTCCCATCCACGGCATCGTGCCGGCCCACTTCGAGTGGCGGATCGTGGAGCGGGACGCCGGCGCCGGCTCGGCGCGGCTGGCGGCCGAGGTGGACGTGGGAGCGCTGCCGGGCGTCCTCGAGCTCTTTCCCTTTCCGCACCTGCTGCGCATGGAGATCGAGCTCTGCGGTCCCGCGCTCCGCGTGGAGACGCGGCTGCGCGCGACCGGTGAGCGCGCGGTGCCCGTGGCCTTCGGCTACCACCCCTACTTCCGCATCCCCGAGATCCCGCGCGCCGAGTGGCAGGTGGAGCTGCCGGTGCGCCGCCGGGCCCGGCTGGACGAGCGCTTCCTGCCCACCGGCGAGAGCGACCCGGTGGAGGAGCCCCGCGGGCCGCTGGCAGAGCGGGTCTACGACACGCTGTATCCCGAGATCGATCCGCAGCCGGTCTTCGCCCTGAGCGGGGCGGGTCGCCGCCTGGAGCTGGCCTTCGGGCCGGGCTTCCCGGTGGCGGTGGTCTACGCGCCCGCGAACGACGACGTGGTCTGCTTCGAGCCGATGACGGCGCCCACCAACCCCTTCGAGGGGGGCGGGCCCCTGCTGCGGGTTGCCCCCGGCGACAGTGCCTCCGCGAGCTTCGAGCTGCGGGTGCTGCGCGACGCCTAGCCCGCTCCGCCCTCTAGGCGCTGAGGGCCGCGAGCTCGCCGTGGGGCGGGTTCCGGAGGGTGCGGCTCGGGGCCTCGGGCGTCAGCGAGATCTCTTCGTCGCAGTGCCAGATTGCGAGGTCCGGCCCCGAGACCAGGGTGTAGGTGGTCTCCTCGCGGCGCACGTCCACCAGCAGGCGCCGGCAGCGGATCGCCAGCGGCAGGCGCAGGCCCCGGATGGTGCTCGGCAGCTGGGGCCGGAAGCTGATGCGGCCGTCGTGGTCGCGCAGGCCCGCGAAGCCGCTGGCCAGGGCCAGCCAGGTGCCGCCCATCGAGGCGATGTGGCAGCCGTCGCGCACGTTGCCGGCCACGTCGGCCAGGTCCATCAGAGCGGCGTAGCGGGCGTACTCGCGCGCCTTCTCGATGTAGCCCACCTCGGCGGCCACGATGGCCTGGATGCAGGCCGAGAGCGACGAGTCGCCCGTGGTCAGCGGGTCGTAGTAGTCGAAGTTCCGCTTCTTCTGCTCGAGCGAGAATTCGTTCCCCAGCAGGAACATGGCCAGCACGATGTCGGCCTGCTTGATGACCTTGTGCCGGTAGATGACCAGCGGGTGGTAGTGGAGCAGGAGCGGGTAGTTCTCGCGCGGCGTGTTCTCGAAGTCCCAGGGCTTCTTGCACAGGAAGTCGTCGTCCTGGGGATGGATGCCCTCGGTCTCGTCGAAGGGCACGTACATGGCCTCGGCGGCCCGGCGCCACTGCTCGAGCTCCGAGACCTCGAGCTGGGTCCGGTCGACCAGCTCCTGGAAGAGGGCAGGGCGATCCCGGCGGATGCCCTCGACCACCTCCACCGCGTAGCTCAGGTTCTCCCGGGCCATCAGGTTCGTGAAGGTGTTGTTGTCCACGACCGTGTTGTACTCGTCGGGCCCGGTCACGGAGTGGATGCAGAAGTGGCCCCCGCGCCGCGCGGAGTAGAAGCCGATGTCGCACCACAGGCGGGCCGTCTCGATCAGCATCTCGGCGCCGCCCTCCTCGAGGATGGTGACGTCGCCCGTGACGTCGACGTACTTCTTGAGCGCGTACATGATGTCGGCGTTGATGTGGTACTGCGCCGTCCCCGCGGCGTAGTAGGACGAGGCCTCCTCGCCGCTGATCGTCCGCCAGGGGAAGAGGGCGCCCCGCTGGTTCACCTGGCGCGCCCGCTCGCGCGCCTTGTCGAGGTAGCCGTAGCGGAACATCAGCAGATTGCGCGCCACGCGCGGCGCGGTGTAGACGAGGAAGGGCAGCACGTAGATCTCGGTATCCCAGAAGTAGTGCCCTTCGTAGCCGTCGCCGGTGAGCCCCTTGGCGGGCACGCCGACGCCTTCGGCCCGCGCCGTGGCCTGCATCACGTGGAAGAGGTTGAAGCGGA
The DNA here is from genome assembly GCA_964649065.1 of uncultured Spirochaetales bacterium. Taxonomy (GTDB): domain Bacteria; phylum Myxococcota_A; class UBA9160; order UBA9160; family SMWR01; genus CAZYOL01. The sequence goes on along the minus strand of CAZYOL010000057.1, from coordinate 9,467 downwards.
TGGCCTGCTGGACCTCGGGCTCGCCCTCGACCTGCACGTCGCTGCGCTCCCAGAAGTCGTCCATGTGGCTCCGCTGGCTGACCAGCAGGCTGTCGAAGCCGTCGCGCACGGCGCGGTCGAGGGTGCGCTCGGCGCGGTCGCAGAGCTCGGGCGGGTAGGCGGTGTCCGAGCTGTGGTAGGTGAGGTACTTGACCAGGCGGATCGGGCAGCCGCGCCGGCCGTCGAGGGAGAAGACCACCTTGCCGCCGTTCTCGGCGCACTCGCTGGCCCAGCTCACCTCGCAGTCGGTCTCGACCTCGTGGTCGGTGGCGCAGCCCAGGCGCATGTCGCTGCGCTCGGTGGTGAGGCCCAGGGCCAGGCGCCGGCCCCGCTCCCGGTGCACGTGGGGGTGGAGCACCCGGCTTCCGAAGCGCGCGACGCGGCGCGGATCGTCGCTGTCGGCGGCGTCCCCGTCCGGGATGTAGAAGTGGGAGGAGATCACCATCGGGGCGTCCGCGTCGAGCAGGGTGACCTCGTACTGGATGGCGGCCAGGTGCCGGTGTTCCAGCGAGACCAGGCGATGCGAGTCGATCAGGACGCGCTTGCCGCGCGGGGTCTCCCAGATCACCCGGCGATCCAGCGTGGCGAAGCGCATGTCCAGGGCGCGCTCGTAGGAGACGACCTTGGCGGTGGGCAGATAGAAGGGCTCGTCGTCGACGTAGAGGTGGATCACCATGCCGTCGGGTACGCGGACGATGGTCTGGCCGGTCTTGGCGAAGCCGAAGGCATCCTCTCCGTAGACGATGGGCCAGGACTCGTAGAAGCCGTTCACGAAGGTGCCGCTGCGGCAGACCGGGCGGCCCTCGTCGAAGCTGCCCCGGATGCCCAGGTAGCCGTTGGCGGTGGAGAACATCGTCTCGGTGGCCGGGACGTAGGGCGGGTAGTAGCGGGTCTCGAGCATCCGCCACTCGTCGGCCGGGTAGATGTAGGCCGGAGGCCTCGGTCGCTCGCGGTGGATCACGCTTCTCCTTCCGAGGGCCTAGGCGACCAGCTCGTCGAGGTCGGCCACGACGAAGTCCGCGCCGGCCCGCAGAAGGGCCTCGGCGTCGCCCTTGCGCGAGACGCCGATCACCAGGCCGAAGTCCCCGGCGGCTCCGGCCTCGACCCCGGAGATGGCGTCCTCGACCACCACGGCCCGCGCCGGCGGTACCTGCATGCGCCGCGCGGCCTCCAGGAAGGAGTCCGGCGCCGGCTTGCCGGCGATGCCGGTCTCGGCGATCACCACGCCGTCCACCCGCACCTCGAAGAGGCCATCGATGCCGGCGGCCCGGAGCACGGCCGCGCAGTTGGCGCTGGAGGAGACCACCGCCGCCCGCAGGCCCGCGCCGCGCAGCTGCTCGATCCAGGCCACCGAGCCGGGGTAGGGCGTGACGCCCAGGGTCCGGATGGCCTCGTTGACCAGGGCATCCTTGCGGTTGCCCACCCCGCAGACCGTCTCGCGCTCGGGCGGGTCGCTGGGCTCTCCCTCGGGCAGGTCGATGCCACGGGAGTGCAGGACGTCGCGCACCCCGTCGTAGCGCGGCTTGCCGTCCACGTACCGGAGGTAGTCCGAGTCCGCGTCGAAGTCGCGGAAGGCCGTGCCCTCGCGTTCGGCCCGCTGCTCCAGGAAGGCGTCGAAGGTCTGCTTCCAGGCCGCCGCGTGGATCCGGGCGGTGTCGGTGAGGACGCCATCGAGATCGAAGAGCACGGCGTCGAAGCGCTCGGGATCGAATCGCGGCTCCGGGGCGCTCGACATGCGGGCAGAGTGTAACCCTTCCGATAGACTCGCCATCGATGGCCGAGATGACGGGCTCCGAAGCCGGCCCCCTCGTCGAGAGGCCCCCCTGGAAGGCCCTGGAGCAGCACTGCGCGGAGCTGCGCGGGCGGCATCTGCGGGAGCTCTTCGCCGAGGATCCCAAGCGCGGCGAGCGCCTCGGCCTCGAGGCCGCCGGCCTCCTCCTGGACTACTCCAAGGGTCGGGTCACCGACGAGACGGTCCGCCTGCTGTGTGCGCTGGCCGAGAGCGCAGGGCTCCGCGGGCGCATCGAGGCCATGTTCGCGGGCGAGCCGATCAACCGCACCGAGGGGCGGGCGGTGCTGCACGTGGCGCTCCGGGCGCCGCGCGAGACGAGCCTGGAGGTGGAGGGGCGCAATGTCGTGCCGGAGGTGCACGCGGTGCTCGATCGCATGGCGGCCTTCGCCGAGCGGCTGCGCAGCGGCGCCTTCACCGGCCACACCGGCCGCGCCCTGCGCAATATCGTGAACATCGGCATCGGGGGCTCGGACCTGGGGCCGCTGATGGCCACCGAGGCGCTGCGCTGCGACGCGCAGCGCGACCTCCGCGTGCGCTTCGTCTCCAACGTGGACGGCAGCGACTTCGCCGAGAAGACCCGCGATCTCGACCCGGCCGAGACCCTCTTCGTGATCTGCTCGAAGACCTTCACCACCCTGGAGACGCTCACCAACGCGCGCACGGCCCGCGACTGGTGCCTGGCCGCCCTGGGCGACCCGGCGGCGGTGGCGAAGCACTTCGTGGCGGTCTCCACCAACGCGGAGGAGGTCGCCAGGTTCGGCATCGACACGGCCCACATGTTCGAGTTCTGGGACTGGGTCGGGGGGCGCTACTCCTACGACTCCGCCGTCGGCCTCTCGCTGATGCTGGCCATCGGCCCCGAGCACTTCCGCGCCATGCTGGCCGGCTTCCGGGCCATGGACGAGCACTTCCGGACGGCTCCCTTCGAGCGCAACATGCCGGTGCTGCTGGGCCTCTTCGGCATCTGGTACGCGAACTTCCTCGGCGCCCAGAGCCATGCGGTGCTGCCCTACGACCAGTACCTGGCCCGCTTCCCCGCCTACCTCCAGCAGCTCGACATGGAGAGCAACGGCAAGCGCGTCACGCTGGAGGGCGAGGAGGTGCGCTGGGACACGGGGCCGATCCTGTGGGGCGAGCCCGGAACCAACGGCCAGCACGCCTTCTTCCAGCTGCTCCACCAGGGCACGCGACTGGTTCCCTGCGACTTCATCGGCTTCCTGCGCAGCCGCAATCCGGGCGGGCCGCACCACGACCTGCTGATGGCCAACCTCTTTGCCCAGACCGAGGCCCTGGCCTTCGGCAAGACGGCCGAGGAGGTCGCGGCCCAGGGCGTGGCGCCGGAGCTGGTTCCGCATCGCAGCTTCCCGGGCAACCGCCCCACCCACACGATCCTCGGGGAGTCGCTCACGCCGGCCACCCTGGGGGCCCTGGTCGCCCTCTACGAGCACAAGGTCTTCGTCCAGGGGGTGATCTGGGGCGTGAACTCCTTCGACCAGTGGGGCGTCGAGCTCGGCAAGCAGCTCGCGACGCGCATCGCCGAGGAGATCAGCTCCTCCGAGGAGCCGGAGCTCGCCCACGACTCTTCCACCAACGCGCTGATCCGCCGCTACCGCGCGGCGCGTGCCGCCTCGTGAGGGCGGTCTCGGGAGGCCCAGCATGCAGATCGGCATGATCGGACTCGGCCGCATGGGGGCGAACATGGTTCGCCGCCTGCGCCGGGACGGCCACGACTGCGTCGTCTTCGACGTCAGCCCGGAGGCCGTCGAGTCCCTGGCCGAAGAGGGCGCCACCGGGGCCGGGAGCCTGGAGGACTTCGTGGAGCGGCTGGCGCCGCCGCGGGTCGTCTGGCTGATGCTGCCCGTGGCCTTCGTCGACGAGACCATCGCCCGGATCGGGCCGCTGCTGAGCGCCGGCGACGTCCTGGTGGACGGGGGCAACACGCACTACCCCAACGACATCCGCCGCGCGCGGGAGCTGCAGCCGGCTGGGCTCCACTACGTCGACGTGGGGGTCTCCGGGGGCGTCTTCGGCCTGGAACGCGGCTACTGCCTGATGATCGGCGGAGAGCCCGAGGCGGTGGCGCGCCTGGAGCCGGTCTTCGAGTCGCTCTCGCCCGCTGCGGACTCGGTGACCGCCACGCCGGGGCGCGGCGAGGGCCGCAGCAGCGCCCACCACGGCTGGCTGCACTGCGGGCCGGCCGGGGCCGGCCACTTCGTGAAGATGGTGCACAATGGCATCGAGTACGGCCTGATGGCCGCCTATGCCGAGGGCCTGAACCTGCTGCGCCACGCCAACGCCGGCGCGGGCGAGCGGGAGCGCGACGCGGAGACCAGCCCGCTGGAACACCCGGAGCTCTTCCGCTACCCGCTCGACGTCGGCGAGATCTGCGAGCTGTGGCGGCGCGGCAGCGTGGTGGGCTCCTGGCTGCTGGACCTGACGGCCCAGGCCTTCGTGGACGACGCCGAGCTCTCCGGCTTCTCCGGCCGGGTCTCGGACTCCGGCGAGGGGCGCTGGACCGTGCAGGCCGCCGTCGAGGCCGGTGTGCCGGCGCCGGTGCTGACCGCCGCGCTCTACGAGCGCTTCTCCTCGCGCGGCGAGGCCAACTTTGCCAACCAGGTGCTCTCGGCCATGCGCTACCAGTTCGGCGGCCACCACGAGAAGAAGGCCGGCTGAGGAGCTCGCGTGTACCAGACCCAGCCCCGCGCCGACGCCCTGGTGCTCTTCGGGGCCTCGGGAGACCTTCCCTACGAGCCCCAGACCTGGGGACCGCCCGAGGCGGCGGCGCTGGCCGCGGAGCCGGAAGCCCGGCACGAGCCGACTTGAGGCTCGAGCGGGTGGCCGACGCCGAGGCGGCGGCACGCCGCGGCGCCGAGCGGATCGCGGCCGAGGCCCACGACGCCGTCGCCTCGCGCGGGCGCTTCGCCCTGGCGGTCTCCGGCGGGCGCACGCCCTGGCGCATGCTCGAGCTATTGGCCCGGCTCGAGCTGCCCTGGAGCGCGCTGCACGTCTTCCAGGTGGACGAGCGGGTGGCGCCCGCGGGCCACGCGGACCGCAACTGGACGCGCCTGCACGCGGCGCTGGCCGGGCCCGCGGCGGCCGGAGCCCAGCTCCACCCGATGCCGGTCGAGGCCGAAGACCTCGAGGCGGGGGCGGCGGCCTACGCGGCCGAGCTGGCGGCCTGCGCCGGACAGCCGCCGATCCTGGATCTCGTGCACCTGGGCCTCGGCGGCGACGGCCACACCGCCTCGCTGGTGCCGGGCGATCCGGTCCTCGCGGTCTCCGACCGCGACGTCGCCCTCACCGGCGGGGCCTACCAGGGGCGCCGGCGCATGACCCTCACCTTCCCCGCGCTCGGCCGGGCCCGCGCGCTGCTCTGGGTGGTGACGGGCGCCGAGAAGGCCGAGGCGCTGTCGCGCCTGCGGGTCGGGGACGCCTCGATTCCCGCCGGCCGCGTGCCGCCCAGCCGCGCCGAGATCCTGGCCGACGCCGCCGCCGCCGGCTAGCGCCGCCCGCCGGCCCCGTGCCGTGCCACGTTCTGGCGTCTCGGCCCGAGCCCCCGGCGTGGAACGCACTATGCTGGCCACCGGAAGGAGGGCCGCATGCCGCTCGGGAGCCTCGCCCACTCGCCGCTGATCCTCGCGCTGCTCGTCGGAGCTGCCTCGGCGCAGGTCGAGCCCGGCGAGCACCCGGCCTGGGACCAGGAGGCCGCGGCCGCGCTGGCGCGCCAGCTCGCCGAGGACACCCAGGGCATCCGCCAGGCCTTCCGTCGGGAGCCGCCGGCGACGGTGGTCTCGGGGGAGTCGCGGGCGCGCTTCCGGCTGCTCGACCTGCTGCGGCGCATCGAGCGGGAGACGCGCTTCCTGGCCAGCGAGCTGGAGGCCGGTCGCGGCCACGACGAGACGCTTCCCGTCTACGAGAACCTGCTGGGCCTGGTCCGGGACGCCCAGGAGGAGCGGCGCCGCATCTTCCTGCAGAGCCAGACCCTCGAGCGCATCGAGGTGGCGCGCGGCCACCTGGAGCAGCTCGATCCCTTCTACGACCAGACGGGCAGGCTCCCCGCGCCCGTGCGCTGAGCGCTCGCCCGGCGTCCAGCCGAGACGGGAGACAGGAGGCAGGAGAGCGGCATGGCGAACACCGGCTTCTCGCTGGAGGGCAAGGTGGCGATCGTGACCGGCGGCAGCCGCGGCATCGGCCGTGCCATCGCCGTCGGGCTGGCGGAGGCCGGCGCCGACGTGGCGCTGGCCGCGCGCAAGCCCGAGGCCCTCGACGAGGCGGCCGAGGCCGTGCGCGCCACGGGCCGCCGCGCCGAGGCGATTCCCACCAACGTGCGGCGCCTGGAGGAGCTGCGCGCGCTGGTGGACGAGACGCGTGGCCGGCTCGGCCGGGTCGACCTGCTCGTCAACAACGCCGGCGCCAACCCCGTCTTCGGGCCCGTCCAGGAGATCGACGAGCGGGCCTGGGACATGATCATGAGCACCAACGTGAAGTCCGCCTTCTTCCTCTCGGTCTACGCCCGCGAGGCGATGCTCGAGCACGGCGACGGCGGCGCCATCGTGAACGTCAGCTCGATCGGCGGCATCCAGGCCTCGGACGTGCTCGGCGGCTACTCGATCTCCAAGGCCGCCATGATCATGATGACCCAGGTCTGCGCCAAGAACTGGGGCCGCGACGGCATCCGCGTCAACTGCATCGCCCCCGGCCTGATCAAGACCGAGTTCTCCCGGGCCCTGTGGGAGAACGAGAGCATCTCCAGGGCGGCCGTCCAGACGGCCGCGCTGCAGCGCATCGGCGACCCGGAGGAGATGGCCGGGGCCGTCGTCTACTTCGCGAGCCCCGCCTCGTCCTTCGTGACCGGCCAGACCCTGGTCCTCGACGGGGGGCGGCTGCTCTAGCCGCGAGCCCCGAGAGCAGGAGCCCGACGACTTGTCCTCCCTCGCCCGTCTCGCAGCCGGCGCCGCGCTCTTGGCCGCCGTGGCCTGCGCCTTTCCGATCCGGACCCAGTACGACAGCGCCCCCGGTGTCGACTTCTCCGGCTACCGCAGCTACGCCTGGATTCGCGAGCGGCCCATCGCCCCCTCCGGCGGCGCGCCCCACGGCGGCTACCTGAGCCCCATCGACCAGCAGCGCATCACCAGCGCCGTGGACGAGGCGCTGGCGGCCAAGGGCTACACCAGGCGCGACAGCGTGGAGGACGCGGACCTGGTGGTGGCCTACCGGGTGGCCAGGGAGCAGAAGATCCAGGTGAGCCAGACGCCCGGGCGCTCCTACTCCTACTACCCGGGCTACGGCTACGGAGCCTGGTACGGGGGCTCCTCCACCTACGTCCGCAGATACGACGAGGGCACCCTGACCCTGGAGTTCTACGACCGCGCCAGCCGCGAGGGTCTCTGGGTGGGCGCCGCCTCGAAGCGCCTGTCCAAGAGCGACGACCCCGAGGAGCTGATCCAGAAGGCCGTCGGCAAGATCCTCGAGCCCTTCCCGGAGCGCGGGCCCGGCTAGCTCGGGCCGCTCGCGCTCCCCCGAGGAGCGGTCGGGTGCCTCGGAGGCGACGTTTCCTGGCCAGCTTGGGCCTCGCAGGCCCGTCGAAGGCCCCGGCGCTCCCGGCGATTCCCTCCATCGCGGTGCTGCCCTTCGAACGAGGGGGACCTGGGCGGCGCCGTCGAGTCGGCGCGGCGGCCCATGCGCCTGAATCCGCGCAGCCCGAGCATCTCCTGGTCGAGCCTGGCCTTCGTTCACGCGGCCCTGGGAGACCGGCGCACGCCGCGGATCTGCTCGAGCAGGTGCGGGCGGCCAACCCCGACATCCTGCCGGCCCTGGCCTTCCTGGCCTTCTACCGGGAAGACCAGGCCGCCACGCCGAGGCGCGCCAGCTGGTGGCGGAGATGCAGGCCGTGAATCCGGAGCTCACGGCCGAGATGACCCTGCACTGGCTGTTGCCGCTGGCCGATCCTCAGCAGGTGGTGCGGAACCTGCGCCGTGCCGGCCTGCCCTGAGGAGCCAGCGCGCGGCCGGCCCGCGCCAGGCTGGCGGCGAGCAGCCCCAGCCCCAGCAGCGCGGCCGAGCCCGGCTCCGGCACGATCTGCAGCACCAGCTGGCGGGTCGTATCGCTGACGCCGTCCACGCCGCCGAAGGCGAACATCATGCGATCGCCGCTCGCCGGGCTCGTGAGCGCCAGGCCGAGGCCGAAGAGGCCGTCTGCATCGTTCAGCGCCGTCAGGGCCGAGGAGCCCAGGGCCAGCGAGACCAGGCTGCCGTTGTCCGCGGCCGAGACCTCGCGCGAGGCGTAGAGCGGGCCGCTGCCGAGATCCTCGAAGAAGCCGGGCGGGGGCGCGGGGCCGTCGCTGCTCGCCGGATCCGTGGCCATGGCGAAGACGCCCAGCGTCTCGCTGGCGTTGGCGCTGCTGTAGCCGTTGCCCCCGTCTCCAGCGGCCGCCGAGGGGTTGTAGGCGACCAGGCTCGCCGAGCCGATGGGGCCGGAGACGCCGGAGAGGTCGAAGACCAGGAAGCTTCGCACCTCGGCGCTCGCCACGTTGCCGATGCCGTAGCCCGTGAGGCTGGGGTCCCAGAACGCGCAGCCCGACCCGATGCAGCTCCCCGAATCGATGGCGTCGACGACCACCGTGGCGGCCCGGGCCGAGTTCGCACCCCAGGGGCCACCCGCGGGAGGACCCGGGGCGAGCAGCCAGAGAGTGGGCAGAGCGAGGGCGAGCGTCCGCAGCACACCGGATCCCCTTCCCGAGCCTGCGGGGCGCCGCTGCGGGCCGTTCCCCCGGGCTCTGGCCCTTCACTCTACACCCGGGAGCCCTTCACGCGACGCACTTTGGGGTGACACTCCCGTGCAGATCGCCCGGATCGAGCCCGCTTGACCCGGTCCCTGCCGGCCCTATCTTTCCGGATTCAGGGGGCGATCGGCTTCGACGGGTGGTCGAAGGCTTTCGCTGCGTGCCGAGGGCGTCACCTTCCTCGCAAATCCGGTGGCAAGTTGGTAGCAACAACTGCCGACGACAACTACGCACTCGCTGCCTAGCTGAACCCTAGGTCAGTGACGCCCGTCCGTGACGCCTTCTAGCGGGTCGCGGGCGTCATCAGAAGGCTGGCCCCCGGCCGCTGGCAGGCCGCATCCGGGGGCGAGAGCCAAGCCTGCCTGGGCGTGACTTCTCCTGGCCCCGCGACAGGTCACGCCGAGATCGAGCGGAACCTACGCACGTAGACGCGCCGGCTGGACGCCATGCGGACGCGGGTTCGATTCCCGCCGCCTCCACCAAAGACTCAACGAAAGCAGCCACTTACGTGGCTGCTTTTTCGTTTGAGGCACCTCTGAGGCACACCCGGCGGGGAAGCGAGAGGAAGTCGCTCTGCTTTCCGTCGAGCATCAGGTTTTCGACCTGGGGGTCCGCCGGCGGCCCGACTCGGTCGATGCTGGTTTCCGTCTCGCTTTTAGTCGCTTGAAGCGACTCGTCAGCGATGGTTTCCGCCCGACCTGGTCACAGATGGTCACCGCCGCAGACACCTCCCGCTGACGGTCGGCAGCCTCCGGCGTACCTTCTGCGGTCGCCTCCCCAAGGCCGGTCCCGGTGCGGGACCGCATGCACGAGTACGAACGCCACGAGCCCGAGAAGACGCTCCTCCACCAGGTC
>CAZYOL010000056.1:0-22524 GCA_964649065.1 uncultured Spirochaetales bacterium | reverse complement strand
CGGGCGAGCAGCGCCGCCGCGCGCACGCGCCGCGCCGGCGCGAGGTCCGGATCCCGCGCCACCGCGCGGTCGAGGCGCTCCGCCGCGGCGTCCAGGCGCTGGGCCTCGAAGAGCAGGCGACCGTGGAGCCAGAGAACGCGGGCGAGGCCGGCGCCGCGCTGCTCGGCCATGGCCGCGGCGCGGTGCGCCAGCGCGTCGGCGCGGTCGAGCAGGGCCTCGCGCTGCACGGGTGGGGCCCGGCTCGCTCGTTGGGCCAGCAGCAGGGCCTCGTTGATGGGAAACTGCGGATAGCTCGGGCGCAGGCTCGCCCCGCGCCGGAAGCGCTCGAAGGCCTCGTCCTCCAGGGCTCGCCGCTGCTGCGGATCTCCGGCCCGGGCCGCCTGCTGCATCCGCACCAGGCCCAGATTGAGCTGGGTGATCGCGGCGGGCGGGCCGTGGCGGTCGGCGTGGGTCCACAGGCTCTCGGAGCTGCGCCACACGTGGCTCTGGCGCCAGCTCAGGGGGAGCAGGGTCAGCGCGGCCGCGGCGGCGATGGCGAGCGCGATGCGCGCGCGGGCTCCGCCGCGCTCGAGCGCCGCCAGCAGGCCACCCCCGGCCAGCAACGCGAGGGGGAGGGTCGCCAGGTAGCTGTAGCGATCGGCGACCAGCTGGGGGCCCGACTGATTCCAGCCCAGCACCGGTGCCGCGATCAGCGCGTAGGCGGCCCAGCAGGCGAGCCCGGCCGGGAAGCGACGGGCGAGCGCGAGCAGGGCCCCCGTGATGCCCAGGCTCACCAGCGCCCCGACCAGGAAGCGCGGCTCGAGCAGGGAGATCTCCTGCGGCAGCGGATAGAGCGGCGCCAGCGGGACGGGCCAGAGCGTCTTCCAGGGGTAGAAGGACAGGCCGTAGAGCGCCTGGATGCCGCGCTCGAGCCAGTCGTGCTCTCGCCAGACCGCCATCGAGCCGCGCTGGGCCGCCTGGGCCCAGGCGGCCAGGCGCGTGAACAGCAGCGCCAGCAGGAGGAGCGGCGCCTTCTCCCCGACCAGCGCCGCGGCGCGCCGCAGATCCGGACGCGGCCACAGCCCGACGCGCCGCAGGGGCCAGACGTCGAGCAGCAGCAGCAGCGCGGGCAGCACGATGCCCCAGGCCTTGGCCAGCAGCGAGGCCAGCAGCGTCGCGTAGAGCGCGACGGTCCACAGCGCGCGGGCCCGTCCGCGCGGATCGGGGAAGCTGCCCAGGGCCGCCCGGCAGGAGAGCGCCCAGCAGAGACCCGCCAGGAGCAGCCAGGCCGGGGCCGAGGGGCCCGACAGCGCAATGCGTTGCTCTTCCAGGGACAGCGCCGCGGCCAGCGCCACTCCCGCGACTGCCGACGACAGCGCGGCCAGGCCGGCCCAGCCCAGCCGGGGCTGCGCCGCGGCGGGCGGGGCGCTGCGCAGCGCGGCGAGCACGGCCAGCACGAAGAACAGTCCCGAGAGCACGTCGCGCCGCTCCGTCACCCAGCACACCGACTCGCAGCGCAGCGGGTGCAGCGCGTGCAGCAGCGCTGCGGCCGTGGCCGCAGCGATCAAGGGGGCCCTGGGCGGGCGCCCCGGGTGGGCGCGGCGCAGCAGCTCGAGGGCGAGCGCGAAGCAGGCCACGCCGAAGCCGGCGTGGAGGCCCAGGTTGGTGGCGCGATAGCCCGTGGCCCGCGGGCTCGAGGGGGGATCCAGGCCGAAGAGCCGGTAGTCCCAGGCCAGGCTCATCCAGGTGAGCGGGTGGTAGTGGCCGGCCCGGTGCCGGGTCCACATCGCCGCCAGTCGCTCCCGCTCCAGGCCCCGGACCCAGGGGTTCTCGCTCAGGACCAGCGGGTCGTCCCAGTTGAGGAGCGTTCCGGAAAGGGCGGGGCTGAAGGCGAGCCCGCTCAGCAGCGCCACGGCGAGCCCGGCCCCGAGGAGCAGCCTGGCGTCGCTGCCGCAGCAGCGGGAGTCGCGGCGGGCGTCGCGGTGGGCTCGCACGGCGGCAGGCGCAGCATACCCCAGCGAGGCGGGCGGTCGCGCGGGCCTCATGCCATCCTCGCCGGGGACCGATTGGAGAGAGCTGCCGATGCGTGTCTTGATCACCGGAGTCGATGGCTACCTGGGCTGGACCCTCTCCCTCGCGCTGGCCCAGCGCGGCCACGAGGTGGCGGGCATCGACAACTACGCCCGGCGGCTCTGGGTCGGCCAGATGGGGTCCCAGTCGGCCATCCCGATCGCGCCCATGGCCGAGCGGCTGGTGGCCTACCGGCGCCACTGCGGCCAGAACCTGCGCTTCTACAGGGGCGACCTGACCGACTACCACTTCGTGCTGAACGCCTACCGCTCCTTCCGTCCGGAGGCGATCGTCTACCTGGGGGAGATGCCCTCGGCTCCCTACTCGATGATCGACGTGCAGAGCGCCGTCTACACCCAGACCAACAACATCATGGGCACCCTGGTCACGCTCTACGCCATGCGCGAGACGGTGCCCGATTGCCACCTGCTCAAGCTCGGAACGATGGGCGAGTACGGGACGCCGGAGGTCGACATCCCGGAGGGCTGGTTCGACCTCGAGTTCCGGGGGCGCAGCTCCAGGATGCTCTTCCCGCGGCGGGCCGGCAGCTGGTACCACCAGTCCAAGGTGCACGACTCGCACAACGTCGAGATGGCCTGTCGGCTCTGGGGCATGCGCTCGACCGACGTCATGCAGGGCGTGGTCTACGGGACGCGCATCCCGGAGATGGGGGACGACCCGGCCCTGCGCACGCGATTCGACTTCGACCAGGCCTTCGGCACCGCCATCAACCGCTTCTGCGCCCAGGCCGTGATCGGGCTGCCCCTCACGCCCTACGGAAAGGGCACGCAGCGGCGCGGCTTCCTGCCGCTGCAGGATTCGGTGCAGTGCCTCACCTTGGCCCTCGAGAAGCCGCCCGCGGCCGGGGAGTACCGCGTCTTCAACCAGTTCGAGGAGGTCTACGGGGTGGCCGAGCTGGCCGAGCGCGTGCAGGCGGCCGGCACCGCCCTCGGCCTGGACGTGAAGATCCATCCCATGGAGAACCCGCGCCTCGAGGCCGAGCAGCACTACTACAACCCCGACCACCAGCACCTGCTCGACCTCGGCTACCAGCCGACCACCGACATGGACGCCCAGCTCCGCCAGATGCTGGGCGACCTGAGGGTCCACCGCGAGCGCATCGAGGAGCGCCGCGAGGCGCAGTTCCCGGACATCCGCTGGGACGGGACGCGGCGCCGGTCCGAGTACCTGGGCTAGGCCGTGTCGGCCCTCCGGCTGCTGGGGCTCGCGCTCGGCCTCGCGGTCGGGGTCCTGGCCTGGCTACGCTTCCGCAGCGGGCGCGCGCGCCGTCTCGACTTCGCCCTGGGCGTGCTCTTCGGTACGGCTCTGGTCGTCGTCTCGCTGCTGCCCTCCTCGGTCAACCTGCTGCGCGACATGTTGATGCTCGAGCGCGAGCAGTTCAGCCGGCTGATCGCGGTGCTGATCGTCTCCAACGTCGGCCTGTGGCTGCTGCTGCTCTACACGCGGGCCAGCGACGCCCGGCGTGCGGACCAGTTCGACCGCCTGGTGCGGGCCCTGGGCCTGGCCGAGTTCCGTCGCCGCTATCCCGAGCGCAGCGAGCTGCCCCCGGTGGTGGCGGTGATCCCGGCCTTCGACGAGGCGGAGAACATCGGCGCGGTCCTGGAGGCCATGCCCGAGCAGGTGGCGGGGCGCGCCGTGGCGGCCCTGGTCGTCGACGACGGCAGCGGTGACGCCACCGCGGAGGTCGCGCAGCGGCACGGCGCCCTGGTGCTGCGCAGCCCGATGCGCCGCGGGGGAGGCGCTGCGCTGCGCCTGGGCTTCGACCTCGCCATCGCTCACGGGGCCGAGATCGTGGTGACGCTGGACGCAGACGGGCAGCACCTGCCCGAGGAGATCGCCTCCCTGGTGGAGCCGATCGTGCGCGGCGAGGCGGCGATCGTGATCGGCTCCCGCATCCTGGGGCGCCACGAAAGCGACAACGAGGTGAGGCGCCTCGGCATCCACTTCTTCAACTCGGTGATCCGCCTGCTGACGCCCGTACGCGTCACCGACTGCTCGAACGGCTTCCGCGCGCTGCGCAGCCGAGAGCTGGCGCAGCTCCTGCTGCGCCAGGACCAGTTCCACACCGCGGAGCTGATCATCGACGCCGCCAAGAAGGGCTTCGCGATCGCGGAGGTCCCGGTCACGGTGAGGCGCCGCGCCAGCGGACTCAGCAAGAAGGGGCGCGACTGGAGCTACGGCCTCTCCTTCGCGCGCACGGTGCTCAAGACCTGGTGGCGCTACTGAGGATCGACCGCTGCGGCCGGGCGCGGCACCCAGAAGGCCAGCGCAGAGGCCGCGCCCACGAAGAGCGTGTTGGAGAGCATCAGCGCCGCCAGGGCCACCGCCTGGGCGGGGCTCACGCCGAGCGGCGCCAGCAGAGCCAGCAGGGCGGCGTCGCGGGTTCCGATGCCGGCGATCGACAGCGGCAGCGAGGCCACCAGGGAGCAGACCGCCGAGATCGCCGCGATCTCCAGGTAGCCGACCGGGAGACCCAGGGCGCGGCAGTAGAGGAAGTTGGCGGCGTAGGTCAGCGCCCAGGAGGCGGCGGTGAGCAGCGCACAGGCGGCAGCGGCGCTCGGCGCCGCCACCCGCGCCCGGGGGCGCTCCGGGGCCCCGCTTCGATCGGGGGCCAGGCGTTCGACCCAGGCTCGGCGCCAGCGGGCGCCCCGCCCGCTGGCCCCGAGCAGCCAGGCCGCCGCCGCGCCGCCCGCCAGGCCGGCGGCGGCCAGGGCCAGCGGCACGCCCCCCTCCAGGCGCCGGGCCAGCGGCAGGCCGAGGGCGACGCCGGCCAGTACGGCCAGGAAGCCCAGGTCGGCGGCGCGGTCGAGGACCGCGCTCCAGGTGGCCGATCCCACCGCCACGCCGCGTCGCGTCACGGCGGCGGCCTTCGCCAGCTCGCCGACCCGGCCCGGGGTGAGCACCCCGACGGCGATCGACTGGGCGTAGAGCGTCGTCAGCTCTCGGAAGCCCAGGTGGCGGCCTTCCTCGCCGAGCAGGATCCGCCAGCGCGCGACGCGCAGCAGGATCGCGGGCAGGGGCACGAGGTAGGCGGCGATCAGCGGCAGCGGCTCGGCTTGCCGCAGAGCGGCGAGCAGCTGGCTCCGGTCCACGCCCGCCAGGATGACCAGCAGCAGGGCGGGTCCCAGCGCCCAGCCCAGGCGCTGCCGCCAGGTCCCGCTCCCGGCGCGCCGCCGGCTCCGAGACGCAGCGGCCATTGTGATAAGGTAGTCGAACGGGTCGGGGGAAGGAGGGCAGGGCCTCCGTGTCGCCTCTCGGTCCGGTGCCTCGCGGTCGGTTGCACGCTGCTGAAGCGAAGTACACCGGAGTCGGGTGCCGGGGGTCGGCAGCGCCCACACCAGAGTGACGACCGCGAACCGTCGCAGGCCTGTCGGAGCCCGAACCGCACGGCTCTTCCCGCTCGCCCGCCCGAGGCGCTGCCCCGCTCCGAAGCGGGCGGCAGCGGGCGCGCAGCGCCCCAATCAGAGCACGCCGGCAATCGCCGTGTGTGATACAAGACGTCTTCCGTCCCTCCAGGGGACACGGGAAAGCGAGGGAGTACCACGCCATGCGACACCAACGGCCTACGGGCCTGTTCTGGGTCACGCTGCTCGGCCTGCTGCTCGCCGGCGGTACCGCGCCGGGCGAGCTGCTGGCCCAGGCCGTCGAGGAGCGCGAAGCGGCCAACGAGGAGGGCACCGCGGCCCAGCGGCAGGTGGACGAGCTGGCCGACGACACCGAGGCCCTGCTCTCGAACTACCGCAGTGCCCTGCGGCAGATCGAGTCGACGCAGGTCTACAACGCGCAGATGAGCGAGCTGATCGCCGCGCAGGAGGAGGAGATGCTCTCCCTCCAGGATCAGATCGACAAGATCGAGCTGGTCGGGCGCGGCGTGACTCCCCTCATGTTCCGGATGATCGATTCCCTCGAGCAGTTCGTCTCGCTCGACGTTCCCTTCCTGATGGGCGAGCGGAGCAAGCGGGTCGCCGAGCTGCGCGAGCTGATGGATCGCTCCGACGTGTCCGAGTCCGAGAAGTACCGCCGCATCACCGAGGCCTACCAGATCGAGAACGAGTTCGGCCGCACCATCGAGGCCTACTCCGGCATCCTCGACGTGGACGGCCGCCAGGTGGACTTCCTGCGCGTCGGGCGCATCGCCCTGGTCTACCTGACGCCCGACGGGGGCGAGGCCGGGGCCTGGAACCAGCAGGAGCGGCGCTGGGAGGTGCTGCCGGCGAGCTATCGCTCCGGAATCGAGCAGGGCCTGCGCATCGCCCGCAAGCAGGCGGCCCCGGACATGATCCGACTCCCGATTGCAGCGCCGGTCCCGGCGGGAGGAGAGAGCTGATGCGCCGTCTGCTGCTCGCAACGATGCTGCTGGGGACGCTGGCCATCGCCCAGACCTCCTTCGCCCAGGAGCCGGAGGCCGGAGCGGCTGGCGAGGAGGCCGGGGAGACCCAGGTCGCCGCCCTCGCCGAGCCGCCCAAGGCCCGGAGCTTGGACGAGCTGCTCGAGCTGGTGCGCAAGGGCTTCCGGGAGGAGCGGGAGGAGGATGCGGCCCGCATCCAGCGCTTCCGGCGCGAGAAGGCGGAGCAGGAGAAGCTTCTCGCCGACGCCCAGGCGCGCCTGGCCCGCGAGGAGGAGCGCAGCCAGCGCCTCGAGGCCCGCTTCACCGAGAACGAGGGCCGCCTGGCCGAGATGGAGGAGACCCTCACCCAGCGCCTCGGCACCCTGGGCGAGCTCTTTGGCGTCGTCCGTCAGGTCTCCGGCGACGCGGCCTCCTCCGCGCCCGGCTCGCTCACCAGCGCCCAGCTCGGTCCCGCGCGCCAGGAGTTCCTCCTCGAGCTCGGCAAGAGCAAGGAGCTGCCCGACATCGAGGAGCTGGAGGCCCTGTGGTGCGAGCTGCAGCGCGAGATGACCGAGCAGGGGCGGGTGGTGCGCTTCGACGCCAACGTGCTGACCCGAAGCGGCGAGGAGGTCACGAAGCCGGTGGTGCGGGCCGGCGTCTTCACCGTGGTCGCCGACGGCGAGTACCTGCACTGGGACGAGGCGATCCAGAAGCTCAAGGAGCTGCCCAAGCAGCCCCCGGCGCAGTACCAGAGCACGGTGCCCGGCTTCGAGTCCGCGCAGAGCGGGCTGGCCCCCCTGGCCGTCGACCCGAGCCGGGGCACGCTGCTCGGGCTGCTGCTGCAGACCCAGAGCCTCGTCGACCGCGTCCCCCAGGGCGGCTGGATCGGCTACACGATCCTCTTCGTCGGCGCCGCCACGGCCTTCTTCGGGATCCTGCGCCTGCTCGTGATCTTCGTCGTCGACCGCAAGGTCGCGGCCCAGGAGAAGAGCAAGAAGGTCAGTACCGGCAACCCCCTGGGCCGGGTGCTCCAGGTCTACGAGGAGAACCGCGAGGCGGAGCCCGAAACCCTGGAGGTTCGCCTCGACGAGGCGGTGCTGCGCGAGAGCTCCCGGCTGGAGCGCTTCATCTGGTTCGTGAAGGTGATCTCGGTGCTGGCTCCGCTGGGCGGGCTGCTGGGCACGGTGACCGGCATGATCCGGACCTTCCAGTCGATCACGCTCTTCGGCGCGGGCGACCCGAAGATGATGGCCGGCGGCATCTCCGAGGCCCTGGTCACCACCATGCTCGGCCTGGTCACGGCGATCCCGCTGGTCCTGCTCCACGCGCTGCTCACCAGCAGCACGAAGCGCATCAACGACGTGCTGGAGGAGCAGAGCGCCGGCCTCATCGCCCGCCGCATGGAGGAGACGAATGCCTGACGTGGAGGCCCTCTGGCAGGTGCGGACCTTCCTGGAGACGGGCGGGAACGTGCTGCTGGTCATCGCCTTCGTGACCCTCGCCATGTGGACGCTGATGCTGGAGCGCGTCTGGTACTACTGGTGGGTCCATCCGCGGCAACGCCAGGCGGTGATCGAGCGCTGGGAGGGCCGCGAGGACCGCTCGAGCTGGCGGGCGGACAAGATCCGTCGCCTGCTGGTCTCGGACCTCCAGGTGAAGCTCGAGTCGGGGATCACCATGGTGAAGACCCTGGTGGCCCTGTGCCCGATGCTGGGTCTGCTGGGGACCGTGACCGGGATGATCGAGGTCTTCGACGTGATGGCGGTCGCGGGCAGCGGCAATGCCCGGGCCATGGCCGGCGGCGTCTCCAAGGCCACGATTCCCACCATGGCGGGCATGGTGGCGGCCATCTCGGGCCTCTTCCTCAGCGTGCAGCTCGAGCGCTTCGCGCAGCAGGAAGGTGCCCACGTGAACGACCTCTTGGTGATGGAGGAGGGCTAGGCAGTGCGCAAGCGACGCGCCCGGAGCGAAGAGGAGAGCGAGGTCAACCTCACTCCCATGCTCGACGTGGTCTTCATCATGCTGATCTTCTTCATCGTGACGGCCTCCTTCGTGAAGGAGTCGGGCGTCGACGTGAACCGACCCGACTCGCAGACTGCCACCAAGAAGGAGCGCGGCAACATCCTGATCGCGATCACCGACACCGGCCAGTTCTGGGTCGACAAGCGCCCGATCGACCCGCGTGCGCTGCGTGCCAACATCGAGCGACTGCACGCGGAGAACCCCCAGGGCGCGGTCGTCATCCAGGCCGACGAGAACTCGAAGAACAAGTGGCTGGTCCAGGCCATGGACGCGGCCAAGCTGGCGGGAGTGGAGAACGTCTCGCTGGCGGCCGAGGTGGTCGACTAGTCCGATGCTCCTCCTCCGCTACCTGGGCACCTTCGCGGTCGCCAGCCTGGTCACCTTCGGCCTGTTCTGGATCATGCAGGCCCTGATCGGCGTGGAGGGGGAGCTGGAGGAGGGCGGCAAGGCGCCCTCCATGGATTTCGTGCGGCTGAAGCGCGAGACCCAGGTCGAGGAGAAGAAGCGCGAGCTCCCGGACAAGAAGAAGCCCGACAAGGAGCCGCCGCCCCCCGACCTGAACCTGGCGCAGAATCTCTCGCCCGAGCTCGGCGCCGACGGCTTCGCCCCCGCCTTCGACTCGGGGGTCGAATTGAGCGGCGCGGGGGGCCTGGGCGTGGGCTCCGCGGACCAGGACGTGGTGCCGCTGGTGCGGGTGGCGCCCCAGTACCCTCTGCGCGCCGCGCAGCGCGGCATCGAGGGCTGGGTCGAGGTCGAGTTCACCATCAGCAAGACGGGGGCGGTGAAGCAGCCTCGCGTGATCGCCTACTACCCGAGCCAGATCTTCAACAGGGAGGCGCTGCGCGCGATCCAGCGCTGGAAGTACAATCCCAAGGTGGAGAATGGGAAGGCCGTGGAGCGATCCGGAGTCACCGTGCGCCTGGCCTTCCAGCTGGCGAAGTGAAATCGCGATGAGACGCACGACGGCGATCCTGGTCCTGACGAGCTTCGCAGTGGCCTGGGCACTGCCCGCCCTCGCGCAGAAGAAGCAGTACGTCATCACGGACCAGCGCACCCAGAAGCGCTTCCTGGCGGCCCAGGAGGAGCTGCAGGCAGAGCAGTGGGAGCCGGCGCGCCAGACCCTGGAGGGCTTCCGCACCGACAAGGCCTCCCCCTACGAGGTCGCGCTCTACTACCAGATGATGGGCTTCATCGAGGCCAACCAGGATCGCTTCGAGGAGGCCGCCGGAGCCTTCCAGGCCTGCCTGGACGCCGACGGCCTGCCCCCCGAGGCTCAGGTCAGCCTGCGCTTCAACCTGGGGCAGATCTACATGATGCTCGAGCAGTGGGACGACGCGATCGCCACCTTCGAGACCTGGTTCTCCTCGGTGGAGAGCCCGACCTCCTCGGCCTACTACACGCTGGCTTCGGCCTACTACCAGGGCGGTCGGGAGGAGGAGGCCCTCGCCCCGGCGCAGAAGGCGGTCGAGCTCTCGGAGGAGCCGCGCGAGAACTGGCTCCAGCTCCTCTACGCCCTCTACCTGCAGCAGGACCGCTACGCCGATGCAATCCCCATCGTCGAGCAGCTGGTGTCGCGCTTTCCGAAGAAGAACTACTGGATCCAGCTCGCGGCCATGTACATGCAGGAGGGCCGTGAGGAGGACTCGATGGCCGTGCAGCAGCTGGCCTACGCCCAGGGCCTTCTCGAAAACGATCGCGAGCTGACGCGGCTGGCGCAGATGTACCTCTTCAACGATCTGCCCTACCGGGCCGCCCGGCTGATGGAGCGGGGCCTGGCCCAGGAGCAGATCGAGGCCGACCAGGAGGCCTTCCAGATGCTGGGCAACAGCTGGCTGGCCGCGCGCGAATCGGAGCGCGCCATGGAGCCGCTCCGCCAGGCGGCCGCGCTCTCCGAAGACGGCGAGCTGTGGCTGCGGCTGGGCCAGGTCCACGTGCAACGCGAGGAGTGGGACCAGGCGATCGACGCCATCCGCAACGCCCAGGAGAAGGGCCTCACCAAGGGGCCGAATACCGAAGGCCATGCCCAGGTGCTGCTCGGCATCGCCCGCTTCAACAAGAAGCAGTACACGAGCGCGCGCGGCCACTTCCAGCGCGCCCTGGCCGAGGAGAAGACCGAGAAGATGGCCGAGAGCTGGCTCACCTACCTCGAGCGCCAGATGGCCGCCCTGCAGATCGAGGGTTGAGGGGGGGCGAGCGCAGCAGCCCGCGCGCGGCCGGCGGCGTCGTGATGCGGGAGAGCGAGCAGGGCCTGCAGATCGCCGTGCTGCGGCGCCGGCGCTACCGCGACCGCGACGGGAGCCCCGGCGACTGGGTGCTTCCCAAGGGCCACCTGGATCCGGGCGAGTCGCCGGAGCAGGCCGCGCTGCGGGAGGTGGAGGAGGAGACCGGCTGCCGGGCGCGGATCGAGGGGCCGCCGGTCGAGATCCGCTACCCGATCGGGGGAGCCGAGAAGCGAGTCCACTTCTTTCCCATGCGCTGCGAGTCCGAGGGGCCGGTCGGTGACCTCCACGAGGTCCAGGAGCGCATCTGGCTGGCCCCCGCGCGGGCCTGCGAGCGGCTGAGCTACGACAGTGAACGGGACGTGGTGAGGCGTCTCTGCCCCGGCGCGACGGGCGCCTGAGCGGGAGCCTGCTTGGCCCTGGGCCCGTCTCGGGTAGAATCGCGGCCCGGCCCGTCGGAGCGGGCAGGCCCAGTACAGCAAGGAGAAGGCATGGCGATCCAGGAAGGCGAGAGGATTCCCGACGTGAAGCTCAAGATCATGCGGGACGGCAAGATGCAGGACCTCGGCACGGGCGAGATCTTCTCGGGCAAGAAGGTGGTGCTCTTCGCCGTGCCCGGGGCCTTCACACCGACCTGCTCGGAGCGTCACCTGCCCGGCTTCGTGCAGCAGGCCGCGGCGATCCGGGCCAAGGGCGTCGACCGGATCGTCTGCACCTCGGTGAACGATGCCTTCGTGATGGACGCCTGGGGCAAGCAGCACGGCGCCGGCGAGGACGTCTGGATGGTCGCCGACGGCAACGGCGACCTGGCCAAGGCCCTCGGGCTGGACTTCGACGGCAGCGGCGTCGGCTTCGGCATCCGCTCGCAGCGCTACGCGCTGGTCGCCGAGGACGGCGTGGTCAAGAAGCTGGCGGTCGAGAAGCCCATGGCCTTCGAGGTGAGCAGCGCCGAGAAGATCCTCGAGGCCCTCTAGGCCGATCTTCGCGCGGAGGAGGCGAGCATGGCCGAGCTGCAGGGGGAGTCGCGCCTGCTGATCGACGGCAAGCGGGTCGAGGCCCGCGGAGGCCGCAGCTACCCGAACGTGAATCCGGCGACCGAGGAGACGATCGGGGTCGCGGCGGACGCGGGGGTGGCCGATGCGCAGGACGCCATCGCCGCCGCCCGACGGGCCTTCGACGAGAGCTCCTGGTCCACCGATCTCGAGCTCCGCAGCCGCTGCCTGCGGCAGCTCCACGCGGCGCTGGAGAAGCACAAGGAGGAGCTGCGGCCCCAGATCGTGGCCGAGGCCGGGGCGCCGATCCAGCTGACCTACGCCGTCCAGCAGGACAGCTGCATCCAGGACATGCTCTGGGACATCGAGGTGGCCGAGCGCTACGAGTGGGAGCGAGAGCTGCCGGTGCACGAGTTCTTCGGCATGAAGAGCCGCCGTCTCGTGCTGCGCGAGCCCATGGGAGTCGCGGCGCTGATCACGCCCTGGAACTTCCCCTTCATGCTGAACCTCTCGAAGCTGGTGCCGGCCCTGATGGCGGGGAATACGGCGGTGCTGAAGGCCGCCCCGGACACACCCTTCAGCGCCAGCTTCATCGGCCGGCTGATCGCCGAGGAGACGGAGCTGCCGCCCGGCGTCCTGAACGTCCTCACCGCCAGCGACCCGGCCGAGATCGGTGAGGTCCTGACCGGGGATCCGCGGGTCGACCTGGTGAGCTTCACGGGCTCCACGGCCGTGGGCAAGCACATCATGGCGCGCTGTGCCGAGACGCTGAAGCGCATCTTCCTGGAGCTCGGCGGCAAGTCGGCCAGCATCATCCTCGACGATGCGGACATCGGCAGCGTGGCCGCGGGGGCGATGGTCTGCATGCACGCGGGGCAGGGCTGCGCCATCACGACGCGGCTCTTGGTCCCGCGCTCCCGCTACGAGGAGGCCCTCCCCATTCTCGAGGCGGCCTTCCAGAACGTCCCCTACGGAGACCCGACCGACCCGGCCCACATCATGGGGCCGCTGGTCAGCGCCAGGCAGCGCGACCGGGTCCTCGGCCTGATCGAGAAGGGCCGGGCGGAGGGCGCCCGGCTGCTGGTGGGCGGCGGACGGCCCGCGCACCTGGAGAAGGGCTACTTCGTCGAGCCCACCCTCTTCGTCGACGTGGATCCGGACTCCACCATCGCCCAGGAGGAGATCTTCGGGCCGGTGCTCGCGGTGATTCCCTTCGAGGACGACGACGATGCGGTCCGCATCGCCAACAACTCCCGCTACGGCCTCTCGGGTGCGGTGACCAGCGCCTCGCTGGAGCGCGCCATCGGCGTCGCGAAGCGCATTCGCACCGGCACGCTGACCGTGAACGGGGGCATGTGGTTCGGGCCCGATTCGCCCTTCGGGGGCTACAAGCAGAGCGGCATCGGGCGCGAGCACGGCCTGGAGGGCTTCGAGGAGTACCTGCAGACGAAGACGCTGGGTCTTCCCGCCGCCTGAGCGTGCCCCGTGCAGGGCCTGCGCGACCTACGCGTCGTCGACCTCAGCCGGGACATCGCAGGGGCCTACTGCACCCGACTGTTGGCCGATGCCGGTGCCGACGTGATCCTGGTGGAGCCGGCCTCCGGCCATCCGCTGCGTCGCTTCAGCGCCGGCGGGGCGCAGCTCGGCGAGGAGGACGGGGCGCTCTTCCGCTTCCTCCACCACGGCAAGCGCTCGGTGGTCGGAGAGCCCGGCGAGCCCGCCCTAGAGGCCCTGCGCGACTCGGCGGACCTGCTGGTGGATGGATTCGTCGACGCCGAGCCCGGGGCCCGGGGCCCCGCGGCGGGCCAGGTGCGGCTCTCGATCACGCCCTACGGACGGCGCGGGCCCTACGCCGGCCGGCCCGCCACCGAGTTCACGATCCAGGCGGACTGCGGCTCGATTGCGACGCGCGGCCTGCCAGGCCGGGAGCCCTTCCAGTGCGGCGGCCGCACCCCGGAGTGGGTGGCCGGCACCTACGCTGCCGTGGCGGCGCTCGCGGCCCTGCGCCGGGCCCGGGCGAGCGGCCAGACCGGCGACGTGGACTTCTCGCTCTTCGAGCTGATGAGCGTGGCGGGGACCAATTACATGGAGCTGATCCACCGCCTGCTGGAGGCGCCCGAGCCCGCTGCGCTGCCCCAGTCCATCGAGACGCCCTCCATCGAGCCCACGGCCGACGGCTACGTGGGCTTCTGCACCAATTCGCGCCAGCAGCTCTCGGACTTCCTGCTGCTGATCGAGAGGCCCGACCTGCGCGACGACGCCTCGCTGATCACGGTCGCCGGGCGCATGGCCCGGCTGCAGGAGTGGAGCCGCATCGTACACGCCTTCACGCGTCGCCACTCGACGGCGGAGATCGTCGAGCGGGCGGCCGCGCTGCGCATTCCCGTGGCTCCCGTGAACGACGCTCCGGCCGTCTTCGCCCACGAGCAGCTGGTGGCCCGCGGCGTCTTCCGGCGCGCTCCCGGTGGCCGCTTCCGCTACCCCCGACCGCCCTACCAGATCGACGGCCAGGAGCCCCCGGCCCGCGGTCCGGCACCTCGGCAGGGCGAGCACACGGGGCGCATCGAGGAGCGCCAGCGCGTGGCGGCGGGCCCCGGAGAGGGGGCGCCGGGGCTGCCCCTCGAGGGCCTGCGCATCCTCGATCTCACGGCCTGGTGGGCGGGTCCCGCGGCGACCCACATGCTCGCCTCGCTCGGGGCGGAGGTCGTCCACGTCGAGTCCCCCAAGCGGCCCGACGGCATGCGCATGGTCGGAGGCATGCTGGCGGGGCGCCGCGACGAGTGGTGGGAGTGCAGCCACTTCTTCCTGGCGGCCAACGCCAACAAGCGCGGTCTGGCCCTCGACCTGCAGGATCCGCGCGGCCTCGAGCTGATGCGCCGTCTGGTACGGCAGGTCGACGCCGTGGTGGACAACTTCAGCCCGCGCGTTCTCGAGCACTTCGGCCTCGACGGAGAGTCCTTCCGGCGCTTGAATCCCTCGGCAATCCTGCTCCGCATGCCCGCCTTCGGCCTCTCCGGCCCCTGGCGCGACCACGTGGGCTTCGCGCAGACCATGGAGCAGGTGACGGGCCTGGCCTGGCTGACCGGGCACCCCGACGACCAGCCGCGCATCCAGCGCGGGCCCTGCGACCCGCTGGCCGGCATGCACGCCGCCTTCGCCTTCCTGCTGGCCCTCGGCGAGCGCGAGGCCAAGGGCGAGGGCGTCCACGTCGAGTGCACCATGGTCGAAGGCGCGCTCAACGCGGCCGCCGAGCTGCTGGTCGAGTGGAGCGCCTACGGGCACCGCCTGGAGCGCCAGGGCAACCGCGCTCCCTGGGCGGCGCCCCAGGGGCTCTACCGCTGTCGCGGCCACGGCCACGCGACGCCGCGGTGGCTGGCGCTCTCGGTGGCGAGCGATGCGCAGTGGCAGGCGCTGGTGCGCCTGCTGGGGGAGCCGGGCTGGGCCCGGGAGCCCTCGCTGGCGAGCCTCGCGGGCCGCCGCGCGGCCCATGACGCGATCGACCGGGAGCTCTGCGCGTGGGCGGAGGCCGGCGACCGCGACGCCCGGGTCGAGGCGCTGGTGGCCGCGGGGGTACCGGCGGCGCCGCTGCGCGACCCGCGCCTGCTGAGCTCCCATCCCCAGATGGTCGCCCGCGGCTTCCACGAGACCCTCCGCCATCCGGTGGCGGGCGCGCTGCCGACGCCCGGGCTGCCCTTCCGCTACGCGGGCGTGGAGCGCTGGCTGCGCAGTCCGGCACCCACCCTGGGGCAGCACGGACGCGAGATCCTGGGCGAGTGGCTGGGCCTGGGCTCGGAGGAGATCGACCGCCTGGAGTCCGAGGGGGTGATCGGTACGCGCCCGAGCCTCTAGCCCTCGCGAAGCGCGAGGCCCGGCAGATCCTGATCGTCGCTCTCGTCCAGCAGCTCCGCGAAGCGCTTGGCCTCGATGGCCTCGGAGATCAGGAAGCCCTGCAGCTCGTCGCAGCCGAGGTCGCGCAGCAGCTCGCGCTGGTCCTCGCGGTCGACGCCCTCGGCCACCACCTCGAGGCCCAGGGCGTGGGCCATGTTGATGACCGCCTGCACGATGCCCTGCGCGCTGTGGCTGGTGGCGACGTCGCGCACCAGCGAGCGGTCGAGCTTCAGCGTGTCGAGGGGGAAGCGCTCGAGGTAGGACAGCGAGGAGTAGCCGGTGCCGAAGTCGTCGAGGGCGATGCGCACGCCCATGTCCCGGATGGCGCGCAGGCTGGCGGTGGTCTGGCCGTCCTCCTGCAGCATGGCGCTCTCGGTGATCTCCAGCTCCAGGTCGCCGGGGTGGAGCTCGGCGGCCCGCAGCGATTCGGCGACCATGGCGGGCAGGTCGCCACCCGCGATCTGACGCGTGGAGACGTTGACCGACATCCGCACCGGTGGCTTGCCGCTGGCGCGCCAGCGTCGGACCTGGGCGCAGGCCTGACCGAGGACCCAGCGGCCGAGAGGGAGGATCAGGCCGGTCTCCTCGGCCAGCGGGATGAACTCCTTCGGCATGATCGCGCCGAGCTCCGGGTCGTTCCAGCGCAGCAGGGCCTCGGCGCCCTCGATGCTGTTGCTGTCGAGGCGCAGCCGGGGCTGGTAGAGCACGTAGAGGGCCTCGCTCTCGACGGCGCTGCGCAGCTGCGACTCCATGTGGAGACGCCGCATGGATCCGTGGCTCATGCTCTCCGAGAAGAAGGCGTACTGGTTGCGGCCGCGCTCCTTGGCCGAGTACATGGCCCGGTCGGCGTGCTTGACGAGGGTCTCGACGTCTTCGCCGTCGTCGGGATAGACGGCGATGCCGATGCTGGCGGTGGCCGAGATCTCCTGGCTCTCCAGCGGGATCGGCGTGGGGATGGCGGCCAGGATGCGCTTGGCGACGATCTCCGCGTCTTCGCGATCGCCGATCTCCGTGAGCAGGATGGCGAACTCGTCTCCGCCGAGGCGCGAGATCTCGGACTCGGGGTCCGCCGCGGTGCGTCCGACCACGTCCGTGCTGCGCACCTGGTCGAAGAGCAGCTCGGCCACGCCCCGCAGCAGGTGGTCGCCAGCCCCGTGCCCGAGGGTGTCGTTCACGCGCTTGAACTGGTCCAGGTCCATGTAGAGCAGGGCCATCCGGTGGTCGGCCTGCTCGGCGCGCTGCTTGGCCCGCTCGATCTGCTCCATGAAGCGGCGCCGGTTCGCGAGACCCGTCAGGCTGTCGTAGTGGGCCAGGTAGTGGATCTTCTCCTGCGCCCGGCGCTCCTCGGTGACGTCCTGCATGGTTCCAGTGACACGCGATCCCGCCAGGGCCTCGCCGCGGAGCTGCACGTGGCGGACGGCACCGCTGGGCTGCACGATCCGGACCGGCAGGTCGAAGCTGCGTCCGCCGCGCAAGGCCCTCTCGATGACCTGGACGCTGAAGGCGCGGTCCTCCGGGTGCATGCACAGGCAGAAGGCCTCGAAGCCGGTGTCGGCCGAGCCGGCCGAGAGGCCGAGGATCTCGTAGATCTTCTCCGACCAGCGCATGGCCCCGGATGCCCGCTGCCAGGTGAAGGTTCCCAGGCCCGCCACCCGCTGCAGGGTCTCCAGGGAGCTGCGGGCCCGCCCCAGCTCGGCGATGGCGTAGCTGGCGCGCAGCAGCTGGCGCACCCGGTGGCCGAGCAGCGGCCAGTGCAGGGGCAGGGGCAGGAAGTCGGTGGCGCCGGCGGAGTAGGCCCGGTCGATGACCCGCGGCTCCGGCGCGGCGCCGACCAGCACCGCGCGGGACTCGCCGTCGCGCCGCCGGGCCAGGGCCCGGCACAGCGCGAAGTCGTCGTCCTGCATGCCGGGGAAGGTGAGCAGGATCAGGCTGGGCGCCGTCTCGTTGGCGCGCGAGACCACTTCGCGGTCGCTCTCGGCGAAGACGAGCTGGAAGCCCCGGCGGCCGAGCGTCTCGACCGCGGCGGCGCGCTCGGCCTCGTCGCGCGTGCCGATGACGATCGAGGCCTGCTGGAGTCGCTTGGCGGAGCGCACCACGCTCGGCTCATCGGCGGGCGCCGGGTCCCGCTGGAGAATCGAGCCGGGCTCGGGGACGCGCGCCTGGGGCGCTTTCTCGTCACTCGGGGCCCCCTGGGGTACAGTCCAGCGCCGTTCGGCAGGCCGGCGGAGGAGGCTCATGGCACAGCTCGACTTCCGCGTCTTCGACGCGGACAACCACTACTACGAGGCCGAGGACGCCTTCACGCGGCATCTGGAGCGGGGCATGGAGAAGCGCTGCATGCAGTGGGTCGAGATGGGCGGCCGCAAGAGGCTGCTCGTCGGAGGCCGGCTGTCACGATTCATCCCGAATCCCAGCTTCGACCCGGTCGCCAAGCCAGGCTGCCTGGACGAGTACTTTCGCGGCAAGAACCCCGAGGCTGCGGACGTGCGCAGCCTCTTCGGGGAGCTGGAGCCGATCCGCCCCGAGTACCGCGAGCGCGAGTCCCGCCTGCGACTCATGGACGAGCAGGGCATCGAGAAGGCCTTCCTCTTCCCCACGCTGGGCGTCGGCATGGAGGAGGCCCTCTGTGAGGATCTGCCGGCCCAGCGCGCCGCCTTCCGCGCCTTCAATCGCTGGCTCGAGGAGGACTGGGGCTTCGCCCATCGGGAGCGCCTCTTCGGGGCGCCCTACCTGTGCCTCTCGGATGTGGAGGAGGCGGTGCGGGAGCTGCGCTGGGCGCTGGAGCGCGACGCGCGGGTCGTCTGCCGCGTCGCCGGTCCGATCCTCACCGCCGAGGGTCGCCGCTCGCCGGCGGATCCCTACTTCGACCCCTTCTGGGCCCTGGCGAACGAGGCCGGCGTGACGGTGGCCATGCACGGCGGCGACTACGGCTACGGCCGCTACATGGCCGATTGGGGCGAGGGCGGGTCGCTGGAGTCCTTCCGCGGCTCGCCGCTCAAGTCCGTGATGCTCGGGAATCGGGCGCCCTACGACACCATGGCCGCGCTGGTCTGCCACGGCCTGTTCCGGCGCTTCCCGAATCTGCGCATCGCCAGCGTGGAGATGGGCTCGAACTGGCTTCCGTGGCTCTTCCAGACCTTCCGGCGCGTCTACGGCCAGAATCCCCGCGACTTTGCGGAGAGCCCGATCGAGACCTTCCGCCGTCACATCTGGGTCTCCCCCTTCCACGAGGACGACGTGCCGCTGCTCCGCGACCTGCTCGGCGCGGCGCGGCTGCTGATGGGCTCGGACTATCCCCACGCCGAGGGCCTGGCCGTGCCGACGGACTACGTCTACGAGCTGAAGGACTTCTCGCAGGCCGAGATCCGCCTGGTGATGCGCGACAACGCGCTGGCCCTGTCGGAGCGGCGGCCCGCCTGAGGCGCGGAGGAGCGCGGTGAGCGAGCTGGCAGAGATCGAGGCGATCAAGCAGCTGAAGTACCGCTACTTCCGCTTCCTCGACACCAAGCAGTGGGAGGAAATCGCGGGCTGCTTCACCGAGGACGCCACCTCGGACTACGACGAAGGCAAGTACGCCTTCGAGGGACGCGAGAAGATCGTCGACTTCCTGCGCGGGGCCCTGGGGCGGGCCAGCGTGATCACCACGCACCATGGACACCACCCCGAGATCCAGCTCGAGGGGCCGGACCGCGCCACCGGCATCTGGTACCTGAACGACCTGGTGATCGACACGGAGCACGGCACCGAGCTGCGCGGCACGGCCTTCTACCGCGACGAGTACGTCAAGCAGGACGGGGTCTGGAAGCTCTGCTCGACCGGCTATCGGCGCGTCTACGAGGAGGTCTGCCGCCGCGGCGACCCCTCCAGCCTGCGCCTGACGCGCCACATGTTCTCGGCCTAGAGGCGCTCTCAGGGGCCGACCAGCGAGGTCGCCACCTGTGAAGCGCCCCAGCGCGCGAACTCCGAGGCGGAGAGCCAGCGCGTCCCGCCGCCGGGGTACTGGCGGGCCCGGAAGACGTCGGCCGTGAGCGACTTCTGGGTCTCGTCGAAGCGGCCGCTCCAGAGCCGTCGCCCCGAGGGCACGTCGTGCAGGCTGACGGTGAAGGCCACGCTGGCCGGGCTGGTCGCTCCCCCCGCGCCTCCCCCCCGCTCGCGGTAGCGCAGAGCCCGGCCCAGCAGCACGCCGCTGGCATCGAAGCTCGTGCTGGAGAGCTCTGCCGCCAGACGCGGATCCAGCCTCGGGACGGGCCGCCCGGCCCCGGTGAAGGCCAGCTCCACGTCGTTGGGTGTCACCACCGAGATTCCCCGCTCGGCCAGGGCCGAGGCCATGAAGTTGCTCACGTGGGCCGCCACCTCCCAGCGGGAGAGGACCTTCTCCTGGCCGGCGCCGGAGGCCTCGATGGTGGCACCCGGCTGGCCCGGCACCGGTACGGCCGATCGGGGCGCCGCCGAATCGCCCAGGCTCTCGGCCGGGTAGAAGGGCATCACGGCGATCTTGCGCAGCGCCTCGTGAGAGGCGGAGAGCTTCTGCTGCTGCCGCACCACCGGCTTGTCGACCCAGGGCAGGGTGCCCGAGCAGGCCGCTGCGACTCCCAGGAGCAGGGCCGCGAGCCCGGTCCACGGCCAGCGTTGGCGGCCTCGTTCGATCCTCCGCTGGACCCCTCGGTACATGCTCCCCCCTGTCGGGCATCGGTGGACCCGACGAGACTAGCGCGGGGGGCCGGCTCCTGGGCTCGATTCGGTAGAGTCGGCGCTCCGGAGGGGGACGCATGGGACGCTTCAGCCGCGACGAGCTCGAGAGGGAGTTCGCCGCCTATCAGAGACGGGGCCTCGAGGCCGGCAAGAGCGGCGACTGGAACGGCTGGGCCGACCAGTTCACCGAAGACGCCACCTACGTCGAACATCTCTACGGGAGCTTCGGCGGCCGCGAGGCGATTCGGCGCTGGATCACCAGGACCATGTCGGAGTACCCGGGCAGCCAGATGCCCTACTTCCCCGTGGAGTGGTACGTGATCGACGAGGAGCGGGGCTGGATCGTCTTCCAGGTCTGGAACCGGATGGCCGATCCGGGCGACGGCAGCCTGCACCAGGCCTACAACTTCACCCTGCTGAAGTACGCCGGGGACGGTCTGTGGTCCTACGAGGAGGACATCTACAACCCCCAGCACTTCGCCGACATGCTGAAGGGCTGGCGCGAGCGGAAGCAGGCATTGGAGGGGGAGGGCTAGGGCCCGGTCGCCAGGGCCCGGGCCAGCAGCTGCGGCTCGACATTGCCGCCGGAGAGCAGCACGCCGCAGCGCCCGCGGCCCTCGCGCAGGGCCACCGCCAGCGAGGCCGCTCCCGAGGGCTCCAGCACCAGCCGCAGCTCGCGCAGGGCGAAGGCCATGGCTCGCAGCAGCTCCTCGTCCTCGGTCAGCTCGATCCGGGCGACGTGCGCGCGCAGCACCGGCCAGGTCTCCCGGCCGGGCGTGCGCACGGCGAGGCCGTCGGCGAGGCCGCGCGGCGGCGCGATCCGGCAGCGGCGTCCGGCCTCCAGGCTGCGGCGCGTGTCGTCGGCGTCGCGTGGCTCGACGCCGATGATCTCCACGGCGGGCTGGAGGGCGTGCAGGGCGACCGCGCAGCCGGCCATCAGGCCGCCGCCGGAGACGGGCGCGTAGAAGCGGTCGAGCGGCCCCGCGTCCTCGTGCAGCTCCAGCGCGGCGCTGCCCTGGCCCGCGGCCACCAGGAGGTGGTCGAAGGGGGGGACCGGAGCCAGCCGCCGCTCTCGGGCGATCTCCTCGGCGACGCGGGCTCGCTCCTCGCTGTCCGGCCCCACGGTCACGATCTCCGCCCCGTCCTCGGCACTGCGCGCGCGCTTGGTCTCGGGTGCGGTCTCGGGCATCACCACCACGGCTCGCAGCCCGAGCACGCGAGCCGCGCGCGCCACGGCCTGGGCGTGATTCCCGGACGAGTGCGCCACGACGCCCGGAACGTCGCGGGGCAGGGTGCTCATCAGGCTGAAGGCGCCGCGCAGCTTGAAGGCTCCGGTGGGCTGCAGAGACTCGGCCTTCATCAGCAGCTCGCAGTCGTCGCGCAGCCGGTAGCGCAGCACCGGGGTGCGCAGGACGTAGGGCCGGATGCGCGTGGCCGCGGCGCGGATGGTCTCGAGGCCGAGCTCCCCCAGCACCCTCCGGCCTACAGCGGGGCGAGACTCGGGTCCTGGATCTCGCGGGCGGTGAGCTTGCCGCCCTCGTAGATCGAGACCACGTCCGGACGGCCGTCGCCGTCGACGTCCTCTTCCCGGCGCGCCAGGCTCGCCTTGCCGTCCTCCACCTCGTAGCTCTCGACCACGTCCGCCGTGCCGTCGCCCTGGCTGTCGTGCTCGATGGTCGCGAGGTAGTCGCGGCCCTCGACGACCTGGTAGGTGGTCCAGGTGTCCATGCGGCCGTCGCGATCGCGATCCTCTTCCGCCCGGTCCCGGTAGAAGCCGCGGTAGGTGACGACCCGGTCGATCTTGCCGTCGTTGTCGGCGTCGTGGCGCTCCTCCGCGAGGGCCTCCCCCTCGTAGCGGTAGAAGGCGTCCCGGACTCCGTCGGCATCGCGGTCCAGCTCGCGCCCCGTCATGCGCCCGCCCGAGTACCGCTCCCAGGCGTCCACCCGCCCGTCGCCGCCCGTGTCCAGGACGCGCTCGGCGATCTCGCCGTTCCGGTAGGTGGTCCAGATGTCGACGCGGCCGTCGTAGTCGCTGTCCTGCTCCTTGCGGAGCAGGCCCCCCGTGGCCGGGTCGAGGTAGCGGATCTGCTCGGGGCTGCCGTCGGCGTCGACGTCGAGGCTGCGGCGGACGACCTCGAGCTCCGCGTCGTTGCCCCAGGTGCCCGGGGAGATGCTCACGCGGGCCGAGTCGAAGATCGTCAGGGGGAGGTCGCGATCGCGCGGCGCCTCGGGCGCCCGCCGCGCCTCCTCGCCCGGGGGCGGCGCCGCCGCCGCGGGCGGGGCGGGGGCGGAGGCGGCCGCTGCCGCGCTGCCA
>CAZYOL010000055.1:0-22959 GCA_964649065.1 uncultured Spirochaetales bacterium | reverse complement strand
GGGTGCGGGCTGCCAGGGCGACTCCGAGACCGACACGGAGCTGATCGCGCACCTGATCGAGCAGGAGCTCGAGCGCGGCGGCGAGCTGCTGGGCGCCGTGATCCGCGCCTGTGCGAGGTTGCAGGGCTCCTACGCCTTCGGCGCCCTGGCCCTCTCGGCTCCGGAGACCCTGATCGCCGCCAAGAACGGCGGCAGCCCCATCATCCTGGGGCTGGGCGAGAAGGAGCAGTTCCTCGCCAGCGACATCCCCGCGATCCTGCCCTACACGCGCCAGATCCTCTTCCTCGAGGACGGGGAGTTCGCCGTGCTCGGGCGCGACGGGGTGCAGCTCCACGACGGCCGGGGCGAGCCCTTCGAGCGTGCCCCACGGCCGATCCAGTGGGACCCGGTCTCGGCCGAGAAGGGCGGCTACGACCGCTTCATGCAGAAGGAGATCTTCGAGCAGCCGCGCGCCATCGTCGACACGCTGGGGACGCGGGTGCTCGAGGAGGAGGCCGCCGTCGATCTCGACGGCATCGACCTCTCGCCGCGGCGGGCCGGCGCCATCCAGCGGCTCTCGCTGGTCGCCTGCGGCACCGCGCACTACGCCTGCATGGTCGGCAAGTACCTGATCGAGCAGATCGCCGGCATCCCGACCGACGTCGACCTGGCCAGCGAGTTCCGCTATCGCCAGCCGATCCTCGACGCCTCCTGCCTGGTGGTTCCGGTCTCGCAATCGGGGGAGACCGCGGACACCCTCGCGGCCCTGCGTCAGGGGCGCGAGCTCGGCGCTCGGGTGCTCTCGATCTGCAACGTTCGCGATTCCAGCATCGCGCGGGAGAGCGACGACGTGCTCTACACCCACGCCGGGCCCGAGATCGGCGTGGCCTCGACCAAGGCCTTCACCACGCAGATCGTGGCGCTCTACCTGCTGGCGCTGAAGCTCGGGGCGGCCCGCGGGCGGCTCGCCGGGGAGCCGATGCGGGAGCGGCTGCACGATCTGCTGCGGCTGCCGCGGATGGTCGAGCAGGTCCTCGATCTCGACCCGGAGATCCGCGCGGTGGCGCAGCGCTTCTTCCACGCCACCGACTTCCTCTACCTGGGACGCGGGATCATGTACCCGATCGCCATGGAAGGCGCCCTCAAGCTCAAGGAGATCTCCTACATCCACGCCGAGGGCTACGCCGCGGGGGAGATGAAGCACGGCCCCATCGCCCTGATCGACGAGAGCATGCCGGTGGTCGTGATCGCGAATCGCAGCCCGGTCTACGACAAGGTCGTCTCGAATCTCGAGCAGGTGAGGTCTCGCGACGGCATCGTGATCGCCATCGCCAGCGAGGACGACGAGGAGATCGCCGACAAGGCGGACGAGGTGATCCGGATTCCGGATCTCGGCGACTCGCTGACGGCGATCCTGGCCACGGTTCCGCTGCAGCTCCTCGCCTACCACGTCGCGGTTCTCAAGGGGACCGACGTCGACCAGCCGCGCAACCTGGCCAAGAGCGTGACCGTCGAGTAGCGGGCGCCAGCCGCTCGGAGCCGAGTCGACGCGCCGATTGAGCCCTCGCGCGGCCTCGACTACCCTCCGGATTCCTCCCCCGCCTTCGACACACAAGACCTCCGGAGGTCCTTCGCGTGGACGCCGCCGCCCTTCTCGCCGGCTTGAATCCCGAGCAGCGCCTCGCCGTCGAGACCACCGAGGGCCCGCTGCTGATCCTCGCCGGGGCGGGCAGCGGCAAGACCCGCGTGCTCACGCACCGCATCGCCTACCTGATCGGCGCCTGCGGGATCCCGGCCGAGCAGATCCTGGCGGTGACCTTCACGAACAAGGCCGCCGGCGAGATGCGCGAGCGGGTGGAGAAGCTGCTCGGCCCGGAGGCCGGCCAGCCCTGGGTATCCACCTTCCACTCCACCTGCGTGCGCATCCTCCGGCGCGACATCGGCCACCTGGGCTTCTCGCGCGGCTTCGCCATCTACGACCACTCCGACGGCCTCGCCCTGGTCAAGCAGGAGCTGCAGCGCCGCGGCCTCGACCCGAAGGCCGCCGATGCCAAGCGCGTGCACTGGCAGATCGACCAGTGGAAGAACCAGGCCCTCTCCCCGGCCCAGGCCGCCGAGCGGGCCCTCGACTCGGACGCCCAGCAGCTGGCCGAGATCTACGCCGGCTATCAGCGGCTGCTGGTCGACGCCAATGCCCTGGACTTCAACGACCTGCTGCTGCGGAGCACCGAGCTCTTCGAGCGCTTTCCCGAGGTTCTCGCCCACTACCGGCGCCGCTGGCAGTACCTGATGGTCGACGAATACCAGGACACCAACCGCGTGCAGTACGAGCTGATCCAGCAGCTCGCCGGGGAGCACCGCAACCTCTGCGTGGTCGGTGACG
The DNA here is from genome assembly GCA_964649065.1 of uncultured Spirochaetales bacterium. Taxonomy (GTDB): domain Bacteria; phylum Myxococcota_A; class UBA9160; order UBA9160; family SMWR01; genus CAZYOL01. Next base: position 20,597 of record CAZYOL010000055.1, on the reverse strand, counting down.
AGGACCAGAGCGTCTACGCCTGGCGGGGTGCCGACATCCGCAACATCCTGGACTTCGAGCGCGACCATCCGGACGCCCGGGTCATCAAGCTCGAGCGCAACTACCGCTCCACCCAGCCGATCCTCTCCGGGGCCAGCGGCGTGGTCGCCAACAACCTGGAGCGCAAGGGCAAGCGGCTCTTCACCGAACGCGAGGGCGGGGAGCCGATCCGCGTCTACCGGGCCGAGGACGATCGTGAGGAGGCCCAGTACGTCGTGGGCCGCCTGCTGGCCGAGGCCCGGGACGGCGCCCGGCCCTACGGCGACTTCGCGATCTTCTACCGCACCAATGCGCAGTCGCGACTCTTCGAGGAGGAGCTGCTGAAATACGAAGTCCCCTACGTCGTGGTGGGCGGGGTGCGCTTCTACGACCGGGCCGAGGTCAAGGACGCCCTGGCCTTCGTGAAGGTCCTGGTCAATCCGGCGGATGCGATCTCGCTGCGGCGCATCGTGAACAGGCCGGCGCGGGGCATCGGCAAGAGCACCCTCGAGCGCGCCGCCGCCTGGGGCGCCGAGCGCGGCCAGGGCCTGCTGGAGGGCCTGCGCGCCGTCGCCGCCGGGGAGGCGGGCGCCCGGCCCAATGCGCGCGTGCGCGCCTTCCTCGAGCTGCTCGGCGAGCTCGAGCCGCTGGTCCGGCGCGCCTCGCCCGCCGACGCGCTGGCGCGGGTGCTCGATCGCAGCGGCTATCTCGCCGCGCTGCAGAAGGAGGGCAGCCCGGAGGCCGAGTCGCGGCTCGAGAACCTGCGCGAGCTGCTCTCCGCCGCCGAGGACTTCGAGCGCGCCGGGGGCGCGGATCCGGCCGACGATCGCTCGGCGCTGGAGATCTTCCTCGACCAGGTCGCTCTGGTCTCGGACCTCGACGGCTACGAGGGGCGCGAGGACACGGTCTCGCTGATGACGGCGCACACCGCCAAGGGCCTCGAGTACCCGGTGGTCTTCCTGGTCGGCATGGAGGAGGGCGTCTTCCCGCACTCGGCCTCGATCCACGACGAGCGCGGCCTCGAGGAGGAGCGCCGCCTCTGCTACGTCGGCATGACGCGGGCCATGGAGAGCCTGACCCTCACCTGTGCCGCGGAGCGCCTTCGCTTCGGCTCGCGCAGCTTCGGCGTGCCCTCGCGCTTCCTGCGGGAGATTCCGGGAGAGCTCGTCGAGGAGCAGGGTGGGCGGCGCCGCAACCGCTACGAGCGGGCGGGCATCGCGTCGCCCGGCCAGTCGCGCCTCGACTACAGCTACGGTCAGGAAGCGGAAGCCGGGACCGCGCTGCAGCCGGGCCTGCGGGTGCGACACGGGGTCTTCGGCACCGGCACCGTCACCGCCGTCCGCGGCCAGGGGCCCGCGGCCAAGGTCGACGTTCGCTTCGAGCGCGCGGGGCCCAAGACCCTGGTGCTGCGCTACGCGAACCTCGAGCCGGGCTAGGCGCGCCTAGCGTCGCTGGTCGACGAAGATCGGGGACGACCAGGCGCGCTCCTGGACGGGGGCGAGGCAGTCGTCGTCCGGGTCGGTGCGGTAGCTGCCGTGGCAGGGCGAGACCGAGACGGCCCGGCCCTGCGCGTCGAACTCGGTGCGCAGCTGGGCGCCGTTCACCGCCGGGGTCTCCTCCTGGAGGACCCGCGCGTAGTAGAGCGCGTCGCGGCCGGAGCCGCTGAACTCCGCATCCTCGAAGCCGAAGACGCAGGTCGGACCCGGCTCGCAGTCGTGGCGCAGCCAGGGATCCTCGACCAGGGACGCCACCGGCTCGTCGGGGCTGCGCTGCGGGCGGATGCGCACGATCTCCACCGCCGCGATGGCGTGGCGTCGATCGCCGGGGTGGTAGCACTCGCCCAGGCACAGGGCCTCGAGGCGCTCCGGCGAGAGCCCGCGCTGGGCGTGATCCGGGCAGCCGGGCTGCTGCTGGAAGGAGCCGACTGCGCGCACCTCGAAGCGCGGGTTCCGGTCCAGCTCGACCTCGCCTCCCATCGGCACCGGGCCCTCGGGTCCGTTCAGCAGGTCGAACCAGAGCAGCAGCCGGGGACCGCTGGTTCCGTAGACCTCGCGCCGCTCCAGGGCTTCCCAGATCGAACGGCGGTCGCGGCCGCCGGCGTGGACCGCGACCAGGCCGCCCGGATAGTAGAAGCTCGAGACCCGCTCGACGTCGAAGAGGTCGCGGAAGCTGCGGGGGTTGGCCTCGATCCGGCGGGCGCGGCCTGGATCCTGCTGCTCGCCGAAGATCCACTCGCGACTCCAGGCGTCCAGCTGCGGGCCGGCCACGCCGCGCGCGTCGGTGAAGCGCTTGCGCGCGAGCTGCTTGTAGCCGGTCCCGGGCTGCGCCTTGTGGTCGTCGCTCGAGCCGATGAAGCCCCAGCGGAAGCGCAGCGGGCGCCCCTCCGCGTCGCGCTCCTCCGGGTTGGCGAGGGCCAGGGCGTACTGGGCGCTCATGCCCGGGCGGTAGTTGTGCGCGGGCTTGAAGCAGTCGCGACACTGGTCGCAGTCGAGCCAGTCTTCCGGCCGGGTGTCGGCGAAGACCAGATGCGGGTCGACGCTGGCCGCCAGGGCGCGCTGCTGCGCCTCCTCCACCCGCGCCTGGCACTCCGCCTCGGGGAGCTCGCCGCAGCGCTCGCGTGCGATCTCTCCGGCGCGCCAGCAGCAGGGCAGGTAGTCGGCGCTGGGCTCCGGGCAGACGCGCGCGCCGCGCTCGTCGGTCTCGTGCTCCGGCAGGTCGCGGTAGACCTCGCCGGCCCCGTGCCCGGAGTAGACCTCCACCAGCCGCTGCACCTCCGGCGCGTGCCGGCTCCCGCGGAGCTGCAGCTCGAGGCCCGTCCCCGGCGGCGCGTGCACCCCCCAGGCCAGGCCGTGCGGGATCACCAGCCGCTCGAAGCCCCACTGGTCGAGCTTCTCGAAGAGCTCCTCGGGCGTGGGGGCGTTCTCGCGGCAGCGCGCGGGGAGCTCGCGCACGTCGACGCCGCTCTCGCAATCGGGCAGCTCGGCGAGCTGCTGGATCCACCACAGGAAGTCCGCGTAGGAGCGGCCCACCAGCCGCGCCGCGCCGCGGCCCAGCAGCAGGCCCCAGCCCGGCGGGGCCTGGCCCATGGTGTCGTGGGGCAGCGCCGTGATCGGACGCGTCGGCAGCTCCTCGTCGCCGAGGCCCGGGAAGATCACGTTCTTGTGCCCGAAGTGATCCTGCGGAGTGGTGCCCCGTTGGGTCCATTCGAAGCCCATGTAGGCCACCAGGTCCGGATCCTCGGGATCTCCGGCCAGGGCGTTGCACTGCCGGACGCTCTCGATGCTGCGCCGCCAACGGTCGGGCAGCAGGCCCTCGGCGTGGTCGTTCAGCGAGAAGAAGTCGATCTGGGAGCAGTAGCGGGCGAAGTCACAGGCATCGGCCGGCGGCCGCGAGCCGCCCCCGCCCCCGAAGAAGGACAGCCCGTAGACGAAGGCGTCGATCGAGTAGGTCGTGTGGACGTGCAGGTCGCCGAAGAGGATGCGCTTGGCGAAGCGGCGCTCCGAGAGCAGCTCGGCGCCGCGGCGGGCCTCGTCCTGGCTGGCCTGGCGCAGCGCGACCACCTCGGCCGGGCGGCGCGGACCGGCGATGCGGCCGTGGTCCTGGTCTCCCCCACAGGCCGACAGTGCACACAAGGTCGCGATGGCGGGGAGCAGGCGTCTCAGGGCCGAAGCTCCCCGGGCGGACCCTTCAGCTCGACCACGTTGCCGTCGGGGTCGCGGATGTACATCGAGGGGCCCTGGCCCTCGGCGCCGTAGCGGCTCTCGACGTCTCCGGGCTCGATGCCGTGGGCCTCGAGGTGCGCGCGCAGGTTCGCAGGGTCGAAGGCGCGAAGCCGCAGCGCCACGTGGTCGACGTTGCGGCCTCCGGCGCCCGGGGGCGGGCCCCCGGCGGCGCCGAGGGCCGAGTCGACGGGGACCAGGTCGATCAAGGCGCTGCCGGCGCGCAGCTGAACGAGCCCCAGCGCCTCGACGCGGCGCTCCACGGAACAGCCCAGGGCGTCCCGGTAGAAGGCGAGCGATGCCGAGAGATCGCGCACCCGCAGCACCACGTGGTCGATCCCGCAGACGTCGAGAGCCTTCAACGCAGCCTCACCTCGAGCGCCCCACGGTAGTCGAGGCGGTGCGGTTCGGCGATGCGCACCGAGAGAAAGGCGAGCTCGCCCGTGCCATCGCGGTGGCTGCGCAGCTCGGCGGTTCCCTCGGGCAGCGCTTCGAGGGCGTCCAGCAGCTCCAGGCCCACCGGGAAGACGGAGAGGCGCTCGGGGTAGAGGAGGTAGACCTGCTCCGCTCCACCCGGCAGGGCCCAGTGCCGGTGTGGACCCCCGCGCGGTCCCCAGACGGTCTCAATCACGGGGAGCTCGGGCTCGAGGAAGCGGATCGGCAGCGACAGGCCCCAGTCGAGGGTGACGACCGTGCTCCCGGGGCGCTCGGCCAGCTCGCTGGCCAGCTCGCCGAGCGCACTGGACCAGCGGCCCCTGCCGCCCGTGCGCTCGATGGCGCGCCAGGTCTGCAGATCGATCCACAGGCTCCCCGCCAGCGCGACCGCGGCCAGCAGTGCCGACAGGGCGCGGAGCGGTCGCGGCGAGAGGCGCCACAGGTCCGCCAGCGCGCCGGCCACCAGCAGCTGGGGAAAGGGCACCAGGTTGAGGACGTGGTGGATCCGCTCGGCCTTGGGCGTGGCCAGCAGGCCGAGCGCCGCCAGCAGCGTGGTCCACAGCACGAAACGGCGGGCGGGGTCGCGTCCGTCGCGCGCGGGCGCGGCCACCAGGCGCAGGCCCAGGGCCAGGGCCGCGAGGCACAGCAGCAGCAGGCCCGGTCCCCCGCTGGCGCCCTCTACGTCGCGCAGATCGGGGAAGCTCCCCCCGCTGAGGATCAGCCGCTGGAAGTACGAGCCGTCGAGGGTGAAGGCGAAGGCGTCGAGCTTCTCCGGCCAGCTCCCGGGGCCGCTCGACCGCTCCGCGAAGCTCCGGCCGACGGCGAGGGTCCGGGGCAGCGCGGCGAGCATCGGGGCGGCGCCGAGCAGCAGCCCCAGGGCCGGCCAGGCGAGGCGCAGCCGCGCACGGCGCAGCGCGCTCCAGAGAGAAGACGGAGAGGCCAGCAGCAGCGCGGTCGAGGCGGCCAGGGCGGTGACCGCGAAGTCGATCTTGTTGTAGAGGCCGAGGCCCACGAAGAGCCCGCCCAGGCCCAGCCGCAGTGCCGAATCGAGGCGGGCGCCGCTCAGCAGGCAGTAGAGGGCGGCCGAGCGACAGACCAGCCCCAGGGCGAAGGAGCCCCAGTCGTGACGCCCGACGAAGAGCAGGCTGGGGTCGACCAGCATCAGCGCACCGCACAGGGCGGCCCCTCCGCGACCCAGCAGCTCCCGGGCCAAGAGCGCCGACAGGGCGATGCCCAGCAGGGTCCAGGCGAAGGTCGTCCCGCGCAGGCTGGCCGGGCTGGCCCCCAGCAGGGCGAAGCTCGGCACCAGGAGCTGGCTCTTGAGCGCGCCCATGTAGGGCTGCGTCATGACGGGTAGCCAGCGCCCGAGCCAGCGCACCTCGGTCGTCCCGGGAATCCGCTCCGGCGTGCCGCCCTCCAGGAAGACCACGGCGGGCAGCGCCTGGATGGCCTCGTCGTAGTACAGACCCGGCAGGTCCAGGCGCCGCAGGCCCATGGCCAGCGAGAGCAGCGTGGCGACCGCGACCAGCGCGATCGGGGCGAGGCGCGTGCGGCTCACCGGGCTCGGGATTCCCTTGACGCGTGGCGGGGCGGAGCGCACGATCCGGTGCTCCCATGTGCGCCCACGCTCGGCCCGGCGGGCCGGCTCTGCTCTACGAGCTCGACGTCCGGGCGCCCGCGGGTTCGGCCCGGTCGGAAGGCACGCCGCCGTGTCCGGTGTGTCGAGCGGTGGAGGGGCATCCGGTCTTCGAGATCGAAGGGCTTCCGAATCGGGTGATGCGCTGCGGCGACTGCGGCCTCGGGCGACTCCAGCCGATGCCCTCGCCCGAGGAGATCCGGAGCTTCTATCCGGACGAATACTACGGCGAGCCCGGCGCCAAGTTCCAGCCCTCGATCGAGGGGCTGGTGCGCTGGGTCGGCGAGCGTCACATCGGCTTCCTGTCGCGGGGGCTGCGCGCCGGCGCCCGGGTGCTGGACGTGGGCTGTGGCCGCGGTGTCATCCTCGGGCCGCTGGCCGATCGCGGCTACGAGGCCCACGGCGTCGAGCTCTCGGAGGAGGCCACCCAGGGCGCCGATCCCCGCGCCCGGATTCGCATCGCCGAGCGGCTCTCCCAGGCGGGCTACCCGGAGCAGTTCTTCGACCAGGTGGTGATCTGGCACGTGCTCGAGCACCTCGACGACCCGCGCGGCACGCTCGAGGAGATCCACCGCGTGCTGCGACCGGGTGGCCGTCTGGTGGTGGCCGTGCCCAACTTCTCCAGTCTCCAGGCGCGTTGGACCGGTGCCGCCTGGTTCCACCTGGACCTGCCGCGTCACCTCTATCACTTCCCGCTGCCGGCGCTGCGGCGGCTGCTCGAGGCGACCGGCTTCCAGGTCGATTCGGAGCACCACTTCTCCCTGCGCCAGAGCCCCTTCGGGTGGATCCAGAGCCTCGCGAACCGCTGGACGGCGCTGCCGCGCAACGGCCTCTACGTGCTGCTGCACCGGCGCCACGCCGCCGACGCGCGGCCCTTCGACGCGAGCACCCGGCGCAGGCTCTGGCTCTGGCTGCTGGCCCTGCTCCCACTCGGCCTGGCCCTCACGGCGCTGGAGACCGTGCTGCGCCAGGGGGCCACGGTTCACCTGGTGGCGCGCCGTTCGGCGGGGGGCGGCGGGGCCGAGAGCGGCTCCAGGTAGGGACGCTCCTCCCGGTACAGGTCGCGCCGTGCCCGGACTCCCTGCGCCAGCCCGGTCCTTCCCTGGGAGTCGGCGAGCCGCGCCGCGCGCTCCGCCAGCTCGGTGGCCCGCGCGAAGTGACCCAGGCTCGCATGGGCGGCCGCCAACGTGTCGAGCACCGCCGGATCGCTTCGCTCCGTGGCCCGCACGGCCCGTCGCGCCAGGTCCAGCGCCGCCTCCCCGTCCCGCAGCTCCGGATCCGGGAGCGTCGCCAGCAGCCAGGCCAGATTGTTGAGAGCGCGCACGAAACCGGGCTCCAGCACCAGGGCCCGGCGCAGGTGGGCGATGGCTCCGCGCGCGTCGCCCCGCTCGAGCAGCGCCGATCCCAGGTGGGCGTGGGCCACCGAGCTCTCGCGCGCCACCTCCAGGGTCCGCGTGAAGAGCGCCTCGCTGCTGCGCCAGTGCTCTAGCTCGCGGGCGGTCGCCAGCGACAGAGCCGCGATCGCGAGCGCGCCGGCCAGGGCCGACAGCGGGCCCACCCAGCGGGCCGGGACCCTCAGCCGGGCCAGACCCTCCGGGACCTCCCAGGCGGCGATCAGGCCCAGGCCGACCAGCGGCAGGTACATGTAGCGATTCGCCATGGCCTGGGATCCCACCTGCAGCAGGCCGATCGCCGGTAGCAGCGTCACCAGGAACCACAGCCAGCCGACCGTCAGCCAGGGGCGCCGGCGCAGCGCGCTCAGCGCCAGCCCGGTCAGCAGCGCCAGCAGCAGGCCCGCGCCCAGACTCCGCCACAGCGGCAGGGCCGCTCCCGGGTGCGGGTAGTAGACGGCGAAGCCGGTCGGCACCAGGCTCTTCCAGAGGTAGCCGAGGTAGGCGACCGCCGCGTTCCCCAGCCGGGCGCCGATGGGCAGGCTCTCCAGGGGAGCCACCGCTCCGCCGGCGCGCTGGGCCGCGAAGGCCACGGCTACGCCGACCAGGGCGAGGGCGAAGAGCGGGAGCTTCTCCAGCAGCACCCGGCGCAGGCGCTCCGGGTCGATGGGGGCGGTGGCGCCCGGCGCGGCCAGTCGCCCGCGCGGCCACAGGTCGAGCAGCAGCAGCACGGCCGGCAGCGACACCACGATCGGCTTGGCGGCCAGCCCGAGGGCCAGGCAGGCGAGCACGGCCCCCCGCGTCCCCCGGCCGGGGGGCTCGCGGGCGTCGCGGGCGTAGACCGCGATGGCCAGGAAGAAGAACACGGCGGAGAGGGGATCCTTGCGGGCCGCGATCCAGGCCACCGACTCGACGTGGAAGGGGTGGCTGGCGAAGAGCGCCGCCACGAAGGCGCTGCGACCGACGGCGCCGGTGAGACGGCACAGGCCGTGGAAGAGCAGCACGGTGGCGACCGCGTGCAGCAGGAAGCTGCTGCGGTGGAAGGCGCGCGCCGAGAGGCCGAAGAGCTCGTAGTCCAGCATCCAGGAGATGCGGGTCAGAGGGAACCAGTTCGCGCCCTGGAAGCTACTCAGCGCCCAGCGCAGGCCCTCGGCGGACAGGCCCAGGCGGATCGGCGGGCTGGCCGTGACGTAGACGTCGTCGTCGTAGTTGAGCCAGCCGAAGTCGAGGCTGGGCAGGTAGAGGCCGACCGCCAGCAGCGCCAGGCCCAGCGACCAGGCCCAGCGGCTCAGGGCCACGCCGGCATCCAGTCGGCCATGGCCCCCGGTGTCTCCAGAAGCAGGCGGCCGGAGCGGTCCAGCACGATGACGCGGGTCCGGGCCAGCGCCTCCGCGTCCCCCAGCCGGGGTCTGCCCGCGCCCGCCGGCGTGACCGTCGCCAGGATGAGCTCGCCGTCCGGAGACCAGCGCGGAGCCAGCTCGCTGCGTTCTGGGCTTCGGGTCAGAGGGCGCAGATCGGCTCCGGTCAGGTCGGCGAGGAAGAGGTCGTAGCTCCCGTCGCGGTTCCAGACGAAGGCGATCTCGTCGCGGGTCGGCGAGGGGCTGGCCGAGTGGGCATCGTCGGGGCCCGAGCCGAGCAGGCTGCGAGGCCTGCCCCCCGCGACCGGAATCCGCGCGATCTCGTGCGCCTGCGAGCCCCGGCGCCGCCGCGTGTAGACGAGATGCGAGCCGTCGCGCGTCGGCTCGGCCTTCATCTCGAACCAGTCCGAGGGCTCGGTGAGACGCTCGGGCGGAGCGGAGCGGTGCAGCCGCCACAGCCAGGAGCCGCGGCCGTCCAGGCCGCGGCGCTGGGCGACGAGGCGCTGGCCGTCGGTCAGGAAGCGCGGGCGCAGGAAGTAGTCCTGGCCCGAGGAGGCGGCCACCAGGCTGCGCTCCCCGGTCGCGAGCTCCACCGTCTCGATGCCCGCCGCCAGCCCGGCGTCCCGGAAGGCGTAGGCGACCCGGGCGCCGTCCGGCGACCAGCGTTGCCAGCGCTCGTCGCGCTGCGGGGTGGCGACCAGCTGCGACTCCTCTCCCGTCACCGGATCCCACAGGAACAGATCGTTGCGGCGGCCGGCGGTCGTGGCCTGGAAGAGCAGGCGCCCCGCCGCGTCGGACCAGTAGGGCCAGCGTTCGTCGCGCCCGGGGGTCCTCGTGATCCGCTGCTCGGCGCCGTCGGCGATGCGCACGCGATGCAGGTCGCCGGCCCCGTCGCCGAAGCGCACCAGCACCAGACCCGCGGCGGCGGCCGAGGACACTCCCTCGGTCGCCGGCTCGCCGCAGGCCGCCAGCAGCCAGAGGCAGGCGAGGGCGATCCCCGCGCAGGGCCTCGCGGGAAGGGGATACACTGGCCCCCCATGCCGGGACGGGCTCGCGCCTGGCCGCTCCTCGCCTTCGGAGTCTTCGCGGCGCTGGTGCGGATCGTCTACCACGAGGCGCTCGGCGGTCCCTTCCTCTCCGACGACCACGGATACATCACCAGCAATCCCTACACCGCGTCGCTCTCGGGCGCGAACCTGTGGGCGATCCTGGATCCGGCGGGTGAGGCCCGCCTCTTCACGGCGAACTACGCGCCCGTCCACCTGCTGGTGCACGCGCTCGAGCGCCACATCTTCGCCGACGCCGTCGCCGGCTACCACCTGGTGAACCTGGGCATCCACGCCCTGTGCGCGACGCTGCTGGTGGCCCTGCTGCTGCGCTCCGGTGTGGGGTCGGTGGCCGCCGGCCTCGGCGGCCTGGGCTTTGCGCTGCACCCGGCCAACGTGGAGGCGGTGGCCTGGATCTCTCAGCTCAAGACCTGCGGCGCGCTGGCCTTCGCGCTGGCCGCCCTGCTGGCCCTGGGCTCGCGCCCGGGCTGGGCGGCCTCGCTCTTCGCCCTCGGTCTCTTGACCAAGGCCTCCGCGGCCTTCGCGTTGCCCATGGCCGCCGGGCTGCTCTGGGCCCGCCGCGCCGGACGCCGCGACTGGGCCTGGCTGGGCCTCTGGCTGCTGCTGCTGGCCCTCTACGCGATCCCCCAGGTCTCGGCGATCGGTCGCACCGGCGGTGTCGAGGTGGCGGCCTTCGAGGACCCCTGGGTGCAGCTGCGGACCGTCGCCGCGATCGGCGCCCGCTACCTGTGGATGGCGGCGACCTCTCTCGGCGTCTCCGCCTTCGCCGAGCCCGAGCCGGCCCTCTCCTGGCTGGATCCGTGGTGGCTGGCGGCCTGGCCCGCGGGCCTGCTGCTGGCGGGTCGCACCCTGTTCACGCTGCGGCGCCGCCAGGAGGAGGCCGCCTGGTGGATCGGCGCGGCCGCCGCCTTCGCTCCCATCTCGCAGATCTTTCCCTTCCTCAACCCGATCGCCGATCGCTACCTCTACACGATCCTTCCCGGCCTGATCGGCGGGACCCTGCTGGCCCTGGCCTCGAGGCCCTGGCCCTCCCCCCTGCCCCGGCTGGCCGCGGCGGCCGGGCTGGCGCTGGCCCTGGCTTTCGGGGTGCGCGCCGCCGACCGCGCCCGCCTGTGGCAGAGCGAGACGCTGCTGCTGCACGACGCGGCGCTGCACTATCCGAACGGGGGCACCGCCCACTTCATGCGGGCGCGCGCGGCGGCGCAGCGCGGAGACGCGCAGGGAGCCGTCGACTCGCTGCGCCGGGCGGCCGACCGCGGCCTGGACACCTATCTGGCCGTCCGCAGCGATCCGGGGCTGGCTCCGCTGCGGGGCGACCCCCGCTTCGAGGCGCTGATCCAGGAGATGGCGGGCCGCTGGCTGGAGACCGCCGCCCAGCGCGACTACCGGACCCAGCCCGAGCTGCGCGCGGTGGCGCAGGCCCATCTGGTGCGCGAAGAGTACGCCCTCGCGGCGCAGGCCCTGGAGGCCGCACTGGCCGCCGGAGGCTCGCTCGACGAGCTGCTGCGCGGGGAGCTCCGGCGGGTCCGGGCCCAGCTCGAGCGCCGAGACGGAGGACCGGCCGATTCCCCGCCCCGACCCTGAAGACGCCCGCGCGGCACGGGCCGAGCGGCTGGCGCCCGGCCTCGCGGCGGCCCTGCTCGTCAGCTTCCTCGGCGTGGCCTGGTGGATCTACGAGCCGGCGCTCGACGGTCCCTTCGTCTCCGACGATCTGCACTACGTCGCCCGCAACGCCTACGTCCACGGCCTCTCGGCGGAGAACGTCTGGGCCATCCTCCAGCCCACCGGCGACGTCACGCTCGCCGTGGTCAACTACTCGCCGGTCCAGCTGCTGATCCACGCGGCTGCCTGGGAGGTCTTCGGCGATCGCGTGCAGGGGCACCACGCCGTGAACGTGCTGCTCCACGCGCTGGCCTCCTTCCTGCTGGTGTTGCTGTTGCTGCGCACCGGCGTGCCCCGCGCCGCGGCGATCTGCGGGGGTGCCTTCTTCCTGCTGCACCCGGCCAACGTGGAGGCGGTGGCCTGGATCTCCCAGCTGAAGACCACGTCCTGCATGGTGCTCTCGCTGGGGTCGCTCCTGGCCTTCGCGTCGCGTCGCTCTGCCTTGGGGGTCGTGCTCTTCGCGCTGGCGCTGCTGGCCAAGGCGACGGCGGCCTTCGTGCTGCCGGTGGCCGTGCTGCTCGCCTGGTCCGCACGCGAGCCCCTGCCCTGGCGCGCCTATGCCGTCTGTGCGGTCCTCTTCGCCGCCTACGCTCTGGTGGAGCTCACGGTGCACCAGCGCTCCGGGGCGGCCGAGGCCGTCCTCTACGAGACGCCGCTCGTGCTGCTGCGCACCATGGCGGCCCTCGCCGCTCGCTACCTCTGGATGGCGGCCACCGGGCTCGGGGTCTCGACCTTCCACGAGCCTTCGCCCGCCTACTCCTGGCTGGATCCCTGGTGGCTGGTCTCGCTGCCCCTGCTGGGAGCGCTGGCCGCGCGCAGCCTGGCCTCGGCTCGCGGCCGGCAGCCCGAGTGCGCCTACTGGGCCTGGGCCGTCGTCTCCTACGCCCCGGTCTCCCAGATCTTCCCCTTTCTGTATCCGCTCGCCGACCGCTACCTCTACTTCATCCTGCCGGGTCTGATCGGCGGCACGCTGCTGGCGGGCAACGCGCTGTGGCCGAGGCTCCCCGAGCCCCGACGCGGCGTCGTCGGCTGGATCGCCCTGGCCCTGGCGCTCCCCGGGCTGCTCTCCCTCGCCGTGCGCAGCCACCAGCGCGCGGAGATCTGGAGCTCACCGGCCAAGATCGTCGCCGACGCGGCCCGCCACTATCCCGACGGGGTCTCGGCGCAGCTCGGCCGCGCCAAGCAGCACGTGGCGCTGGGGGACGCCCCCGCGGCAGCGGCCGCCATCCGAGCGGCGGTGCGGCGCGGCTACAACCGCTTCGACCGGCTGCTCGCCGACCCGGCCTTCGCCCCGATCCGCCATCACCCGGCCTTCGACGCGATCCTGCGCGAGCTGGCCGCGGGCTGGATCGCCAAGAGCCGCGCCAAGGCGCGTCTCACCCAGAGCGAGCTCCGCAGCGTGGCCCACGCCCACGTGGTGCGCGAGGAGATCCCGCAGGCCGAGGCCGCCCTGCGCGAGGCTCTGGCGGTCGGGGGGCCCCACGAGCAGGCGATCCGTCGGGAGCTGGCGGCGCTGGCCCAGGGGGGCCGGCTCTGAGCTAGGAGCGCGCCCGGCGGATCCCGTCGAGCTGGCGCCGGGCATCCTCGGCCTCGGGGAAGCTCTCGTCCAGGGCGAGCGCCTTCTCGAAGGCCTCCTGGGCCTCCTGGCTGCGATCGAGCTGCTTCAGGGCCAGGCCCATGTGGTAGTAGATCGGCGAGACCAGGGACGGATCGCGGCGCGGGCCGGAGAGCTCGGCCGCCCGGCTCAGCTCGGCGAGTGCCGCCTCGTTGCGCCCGCTCTTCAGGTACACGTATCCGAGTCGGTGAGCGGCTCCCGGGTCTTCGTCGAGCACGCGTCGCGCACTGCGGGCCAGCTCGATCGCGCGGTCCAGATCCGTCTCCTCCTGGGCCAGCACGTAGGCCAGGCTGCTCTCGGCCAGGGGCAGGTCCGGCTCCTCGGCCAGCACCTGCTCGAGCGTCTCGCGCGCCTTGGCGCGGTCGCCCTGGTAGAGGGCCAGGCGACCCAGCAGGACCCGAGCGCCCGTGTGGAGAACGCCCGCCTCGTCGGCCTCTTCGAAGGAGGCGCGGGCCTCCTCGGCCTTCCCCTGGGCGACGTAGATCCGGTACAGGAGATCGAGGGCCTCGCTCGACTGGGGCTGCGCCTCGAAGGCGCGCAGGGCGTCGGCCTCGGCGGCCTCCCAGGCTGCCTGCTGCGCCAGCAGCTCCGCGCGGAGCATCAGCACGCCCGGCTTGACCCGCTGGCTCTTCACCACCTCGTCGACGCGCGCCAGCGCGGCCTCGCTGTCGCCGCGCCGCAGGTCCCAGTTGGTGAGCTCCTCCAGCACGCCGGCGTGGCTGGGGTGCCGCTGGAAGGCCGTCTCGAGATGCGCCCGCGCGGCCTCCGGCTGGCTCTCGCCCTCCCGCCTGGCGAACTCGATCGCCGCGGAGACCAGCGGCTCCGGCTCTGCGAGAGCGCGCATCAGCTCGTTGCGGCCCGCGGCGCTGCGGCCCGTCTCGTAGAGGGCGACGGCCCGGGTCACCCGATCGCGGGGAGACAGCGGGAGCTTGCGTGCCACGATCTCGCGATAGACGCCGAGCACCGCCCGCCACTCCTTGGCCCGGGCGTGGATCTTGGCCTTGAGGTTCATCAGCTCGCGCGGGAAGCCGGAGGACAGCGCGATGGCGCGATCGACCGCGGCAGCGGCGCGCACCATGTCGCCCAGCTGGAACTCGGCTTGCGCGAGCAGGTTGAGGGATTCCAGGCTCTCGTCTTCGCTGACCAGCGCCCGCAGCAGCTGGGTGGCCTCCTGGATCCGACCGGTGACCAGCGCCAGGCGGGCCTCGGCGCGCCGCGTGATCGGCGCGTCCGGGAAGGCGTCCGCCATCTGCACGAAAGCCGCGCGGGCCTCGGCGAGCTGGCGGGCCCGGAGCCTGAGCAGCATCAGCTGCTCCCACATCAGGGGAGCCTCGACCCCGTCCTCCAGGGCGTGCTCCAGGTGGGCGATGGCGCCGGCGCTGTTGCCGCTCGCGATCAGGTAGTTGGCGTAGGTGATCTGGGCGAGCGGGTCCGAGGGCCGCATCGCCAGCATCTCGCGGTAGACGCTGCGAGCGCCTCCCTCCTCCGCCTCGGCGAGGTCGGCCAGGCGCCGCCAGGCGGAGAGCCGGCCCGGGGCGACCTCGACCACCCGGCGCAGGGCCCAGGCCTCCAGCTCGGGTTCGCCGCGCAGGGACGCGAACTCCGCGGCCGCCTCGCCGGCGACCACCTTCATGCGCGGGTCGTCCTGCCGCAGGGCCAGCTCGACGGCCTCCCGGTAGGTGCGCCTCGCATCGTCTCCGTGACCGCGCCAGGCCCCATAGGTGCGCGCCTGCTCGAGCCGCGCATTGACGTAGCCCCCCGCTACCTCGTCGGCCCGTTGGAAGGCCTCCAGGGCCTCGCGGAAGCGGGCCTCGTCGGGCTCCCGCTTCGCGACCTGGGCGGCCCGGATCTGCCCCTGGCGAATCTTCCCGAGCTCCATCCAGCTGGCCGGATCCTCGGGCGCCAGCTCGGTCGTGCGCCGGGCGTACTCCAGCGCCCGCTCGGTGTTGCCCCGGGTCAGAAGCAGCTCGGCGCGGATCCGATGGGCGAAGGCGTTGTCCGGATCGCGCTCCAGCACCTCGTCGAGCAGGACCCGGGCCCGCCGCGGGTCGTCGCGGAGGATGATGCGCGCCTCCTTCACGGCGGCCTCGACGCGGCTCGCGTCGAGTCGATAGGCCTCGCGGTAGTAGTAGGCGGCGTCCTGGCCCGAGCGCTGGGCCTGGAGGATGTCGCCCACCCGCTCGTTGATCTCCGCGGCCTCCGGGTCGATCTTGAGTGCGCTGTTGTACTCGAGCAGGGCCTTGGCCGTCTCTCCGGCGGCCTCGTATTCCTCGCCGCGCTGGACGTGCGTCGCGAAGCGCTCCTCGGCAGAGCTGCACGCGAGCGCGACGCCCAGCACGAGCACGGAGCCCAGTCGTCGCCACCTGCCTCGCTGCATCCGCGACCTCAGGGGCGGCCGATCTGGGCGAGGCGGCGCCGGGCCTCTTCGGCCTCCGGAAAGTCGCCCGGAGGCTCGATGGCCAGTGCCCTCTCCAGGGTGACGCGGGCCCGGTCGGGCTCGCCGGCCTGCTCGAGGGCCATGGCCAGGCGGTACAGCAGGCTCGGGGAGTCGGGGTCGGCGGCCAGCGCCTCCTCGAAGGCCTTCACCGCGTCGCGGGCCTCGCCGCGCTTGAGGTGCACCCAGCCCAGGGTGTCCAGGATCTCGGGCCGGGCCTCGATGCGCCGCGCCTGCTGGGCGAGCTCGAGGGCCCGATCCAGATCGCTGCCTTCCTCGGCCAGCAGCCAGGCGAGATCGTTGCGCGCGCCCGCGTTGCCCGCGGCGCGCGAGACGATCTTCTCGAGCCGCGCCCGGGCGTCGGGGGCTCCCGCCGCCAGCGCGATGCTGGCGGCCCGGTAGGCGTACTCGGGCTCGTCCGGCGCCAGCTCCGCGGCGCGATCGAAGAGCTCGATGGAGCGGGCTGCGTCGCCCGCATCTCGAGCGAGCATCGCGAGGCCCGCGTAGGCGGCTGCATTCGTGTCGTCGCTCAGCGCCACGGCCTTGTCGTAGGCCTCGCGGGCGTCGTCGGTCCGCCCCAGCAGGCGCAGGACCGAGCCCCGCAGCTCGTAGAGATCCGGGCTCTCGGAATCGCGCAGCAGGGCCCCGTCGACCTCGGTCAGCGCCTCGTCCTGGCGCCCCAGGGCGACGAGGTTGTCGGCGAGGCTGCGCAGCACCATCAGATGGCCGGGCGCCCGCGGATCGATGCGGCTGGCGCGGATGACCGCCAGGGCGGCGTCCGGGCCCAGCGCGCGGCGCTCCACGTGGGCGCGCTCGACCGTCGCCGAGATTTCCTGGCCCTCGATGGCTCCGAGGGAATCGACGGCCCGGCGCGCCCGGTCGTAGCGGCCCAGCGCCGTGAAGGAGCGGCTCGCGATGACGTAGGCGTGTGTCTCCAGCGTCCCCTTGGGCCCCTGCAGGGCCTCGTTCGCGAAGCTGGCCGCCTGCTGGTACTCGCCGCGCTCGAAGTGGATGCGCGCCAGCAGCAGCGCGGCATCCGTCGCCGCGTTGTCGGCCCGCACGGCCTCGCGCAGCTCCGAGATGGCCCGGTCGTAGTCGCCGAGCTGGCGCGCGGCGACGCCGGCCAGGTAGCGGGCCCCCGCGTTGTTCGGCCAGTTGCGGATGCCCTTCTCGAAGGCCGCCAGCGCCTCGGCCGGACTGCCCTGCTCGAGCAGGATGCGCCCGCGAATCAGCGTCTCGTAGGTCGGCTCCGAGAGCTCGGCCACGACGGCCTCGGCCCGCTCGATCTCGCCCAGGTCGATCAGCACGTCCGCATGGGTGAAGCGCAGCTGGTCGCTGCCTCCGCCGGAGAGCTCGATGACCTTCTCGATGGCCTCCAGGGCCTTCTCGGGACGGTCGACGCGCCGGTAGAAGCCCGCCAGCAGGTTCCAGGCCGCCGCGGAGTCGAAGCTCTCGGCCGCCTCGCGCAGCACCTGCTCGGCTCCCTCGAGGTCGCCCTGGCCCTGCAGGCGCGCGGCCAGGCCGGAGCGCAGCTGCAGGTTCTCCGGGGCCTGGTCGACGGCCGCCCGAGCGATCTCGTTGGCGCGCTCCGGCTTGCCGGCCGAATCGAAGAAGTCCATCGAGTGGTTGATCACGAAGGCGTCGGTGGGATGGGTCTCGAGGCACTCCTCGAAGTAGGGCTCCGCCGCGACCAGGTCGCGGCGGCTGTCGGCCATGAAGATGGCCGGGGCCAGGCAGGAGCGCGGCTCGATGGCCGGATCGCCGCTCTCGGCTCCGAGCTTCTTGATCAGCAGGTGCTCCTGCTCGGCCTGGTCCAGATCGCCCAGCTCGGTCACGACCGTCGCATGCAGCACGCGCACCGAGTAGTCCTCGGGGTACAGCTCGATCAGGCGGCGGGTGTCCTCGATCGCAGATTCGTGCAGGCCGGCGCCCAGGTATCCCTTGGCCCGGAGCTGCAGCGCGAGCTGGCGGTCGGGATCCGCCTCCAGCACGCGATCCGAGGCGCGGACGACCTCCTCGTAGTTCTGGTTGTTGAGGTGCGCGGAGGCCAGCAGCAGGCCGGCCACGGCTCCGTAGTCCGGAGACTCGGCCGCCTTCTGCAGAGCCCAGACGGCGCGGCTCGACTCGCCGGTCTGCACCAGGGCGACGCCCAGCCGGTAGGCGGCCTCGGGATTGTCGGGTGCGATGGCGAGGATCTCGCGGAGCTCCTCGATCGATGCACTAAACTGGCCGACGTCCTGGAGCGCACGAACCTCGGCCATGCGCGCCTCGATGTCGCCCCCGCAGCCGATGCCCAGCGTCAGCAGCCCCAGGAGCACCGGCCCGAGGAGCAGGGCCCCGCGTGGCGACAGCGATGAACGAAGCGACGCCTGCGTCGCTCGTGTCGGGGTCTTCGATGTCTTCATGAGGGGGGAGGACCTCCGAATCCGGCGAGCGAGGCGCAGTATACGCGTCGCGCGAGGGGCGTCTACGCGAGGGGAGTGGCCCCGGACCGGCTTCAGGAGTCGCGCCGGAGGGCGCGCCGCCGCCTCGGGCGCGTGCACCTTCGCCGGCATCCTGCTGTTCGCCTCGGCGACCTGGCCCCTCGCGCTGGCGGCCTGCCACCGCCCGCATCCGGTCGAGCCCCAGCGCGTGCTGCTGATCAGCGTCGACACCCTGCGGGCCGACCACCTGGGCTGCTACGGAGCGGAACGGGCCCATACGACACACATGGACACCGTGGCGGCCCGAGGGGTTCGCTTCCTCCACGCGATCTCCCCCGCCCCCCTCACGCTGCCCGCCCACGCGACGCTCCTGACCGGGCTCGACCCCCCCCGGCACGGCGTGCGGCACAACGGGGTGCACCGGCTCCCCGACGGCGTCACGACGCTGGCGCAGCGCCTGCGCCAGGCGGGCTTCGCCACGGCGGCCTTCGTCGGGGCGCTGGTGCTCGACGCCCGCTTCGGGCTGGATCGCGGCTTCGAGGTCTACGACGACGCGATGGGCGAACGGCGCTCGGGGCTGGTGGGCTACGCGGAGCGCCGCGCAGACCGCGTCACCGAGGCGGCCCTGGGCTGGATCGAGACGGCGCCGAGCCGCTTCCTGCTCTGGGTGCACTACTACGATCCCCACACGGCCTACGCTCCTCCCCGGGGCTTTGCCAGCGCCTTCGCGAGCCGGCCCTACGCCGGGGAGATCGCCTTCGTCGACACCCAGATCGGACGGCTGCTGGCCGGGCTGCACGAGCGCTTCGAGGCGGAAGGGACCCTGATCGCCCTCACCAGCGATCACGGGGAGAGCCTGGGAGAGCACGACGAGCTCACCCACGGCTTCAGCCTCTACGACGCCACCCAGCGCGTGCCCTTGCTGCTGGCGGGTCCGGGCCTTCCGCCCGGGGTGGTCGTCGACACTCCGGTCCGGCTGGCGGACCTGGCGCCGACCCTGCTCGAGCTGGTGGGCGCCCCGCCCCTCGAGGGCGTCGAGGGCCGGAGCCTGCGGCCTCTCTGGGAAGGGGACGGGCAGGCCGAGCCGTGGCCCGCCGCCTACGTCGAGACGCTGGCCCCCCAGCTCGACCTCGACTGGAGTCCGCTGCTCGGGCTGAGGACCGCGCGCTGGAAGTACCTGCGCGCGCCGCGTCCGGAGCTCTTCGATCTGGAGGCGGATCCGGGTGAGCGGGAGAGCCGGCTCGAGGCCTATCCCGAGGTCGCCGAGCGTCTCGAGGCGCAGCTCGGCGCGCGCCTGGCTTCGAGCCGGGCCGGGGCGCTGGTCCGCATGAGCGGGGAGGAGCGCGAGGCCCTGCGCACCCTCGGCTACCTGGGGGGGATGGCGCCCGCGCCCGGCCGCGTGCTGGGAGAGGTCGGGGGGCCGGATCCCAAGGACCACATGCAGGTGCTGAGAGGGCTGGCCGAGGCCGAGACGCTGCTGACCCGCGGCGAGCCGCAGGCGGCCTTCGAACGGCTGGCCGGGCTCGAGGCACGCGGAGTGGGCGTGGAGGCCCTGCGCGCCGCCGCGGCCCTCGCCGCCGCCCGGCCCGAGGCCGCGGAGCAGGCGGCGCGGAGGGCCCTGGCCGTCGAGGTTCGGCGCCCGGATCTCCACAGGCTGCTGGGCCGGGCCCTCGAGGAACAGGGTCGCCGCGAGGAGGCGAGGGCCGCCCTCCGGGCTGCGGATGCCCTGGAAGCCGGCATGGAAGCCCCTGGGGGGCCACAGGGAACAAGATTTCCTCCGTGAGGGAAGATCTTTTCCCTTTTTCTCGTGAGGGGGCGGGTCCCGGCCTGGAGGCCTCACCGAAACCTCAGATGTGTCGGATACTTGTGCGACTCGCTCCGCTCTGGAAGGGTTGGCACCCCTGTTGCACACACAGATCTCAGGTTTCGTTCGGCTCGCATCGAGGGCCTTCACCTCGTCCGCGGTCTGCCGAATGAGAAGAGCGAACAAAGGAGTTCCAGATGCGCAAGTTGTTAAGCCTTGGAGTTGCGGCCTTCCTCGCCGTGGCGGTGGCCGGCGTGGCCAACGCCGCCCCGCTGAAGTGGGAAGGCACCCTGAAGCTCGAGCTCGGCACGCTGCCGACCGTCTTCTTCAACGGCAACGGCGTGGCGACCGTGAACGGCTCGAGCGGCTTCGGCCACCTGAGCACCGTGCGCGTGGCCGGTGGCATCACCGGCGCCACCTCGGTTCCGATCACCGACCCCGACACCCTCGCGGACGGCATCGTCGAGATCCAGGTGACGGCGACCCTCGGCACCGGCACCTTCGGGGCCATCTCGGGCGGTGGCCCGATCACGCCGGACACCCTGCCGATCCCCGGCGTGGCGCGCGTCTGCCTCTTCGACCCGGCCTGCAACCCGGGCGGCTTCCTGCCCCTCGACCTGACCTTCCACACCGCCGGCTCCTTCGACGGCGGCCTCGGTGTCGGCGGCCTGCTGACGATCGGCGGTGCCGGCGCGATCCGCATCTCGATCATCGCCAACCCGTGGACCCTCGGTCAGGCGAGCGCGGTCGACCAGACTGCCAACTTCGCCTTCGTGACCCTCTTCTCGACCGGCTTCGCCCACGGCCCGGGGTCGCTGACCTCGTCCACGGCGCTGCCCTCGGGCGTGGTCAAGTTCGTGACGCCTCTGCAGGTGAGCACGAACCTGACGACCGGTTCGAACGAGGTCCTCTCGCTCTTCGGCTCTCTGAAGCTCCACTTCGTGCCGGAGCCGGGCATGCTGCTGCTGCTCGGCTCGGGCGTCGTCGGCCTGGCGCTTCTGGGCCGCCACCGCATGAAGAAGTAGGCACTCGCCC
>CAZYOL010000054.1:0-23160 GCA_964649065.1 uncultured Spirochaetales bacterium | reverse complement strand
GAGTTCTCCGGGGGCCAACGCCAGCGCATCGCGATCGCCCGGGCCATGGTGCTGGAGCCGCGCCTGGTGGTCCTCGACGAGCCGACCTCGGCCCTCGACGTCTCCGTCCAGGCCCAGATCGTGGAGCTGCTCCGCGAGCTCCAGGCGCGCCGGCAGCTCGCCTACCTCTTCATCAGCCACGACCTGCGCGTCGTGCGGGCCATGAGCCACCAGATGCTGGTGATGCGCGACGGCCGGGTCGTCGAGCAGGGCGCGGCCGAGCGGATCTGCGAGGCCCCCGAGGAGGCCTACACCCGGGCCCTGCTGGCGGCCGCCCTGGACCTCGAGCCGGCCTCGCCGGAGCTGCTGCGCGGCTAGGCTCGGCGGCGCGTGGCCGGTGGGGCCATCGGCGGTACTCTGGAACGGCACGAGGAGCCGATGATCCACCGCATCGACGACCTGCGCATCGAGGGCCTCAAGCCGCTCATTCCTCCGGCGATCCTGATGGAGGAGCTGCCGGCCGACGAAGAGGCCACCGAGCGCGTCTGGCAGAGCCGCAGCGAAGTCGGCCGCATCCTGGCGGGCCGGGACGACCGGCTGCTCGTGGTGGTCGGGCCCTGCTCGGTCCACGATCCGGAGGCCGCCCTGGACTACGCGCAGCGGCTGGCGGCGCTGGCCTCGCGCTTTCGCGGCGAGCTGCTGATCGTGATGCGCGTCTACTTCGAGAAGCCGCGGACGACGGTCGGCTGGAAGGGCCTGATCAACGATCCGCACCTCGACGGCAGCTTCGCCATCAACGAGGGGCTGCGGCGGGCCCGCAAGCTGCTGCTCGCGGTGCTGCACCTGGGGCTGCCGGCTGGCACCGAGTTCCTGGACCCGATCTCGCCGCAGTTCATCGCCGACCTCGTCTCCTGGGGCGCCATCGGGGCGCGCACCTCGGAGAGCCAGGTCCACCGTGAGCTGGCCTCGGGTCTCTCCATGCCCGTGGGCTTCAAGAACGGCACCGACGGCTCGGTGCAGGTGGCCATCGACGGCATTCGCTCGGCCCAGCACGCCCACCACTTCCTCTCGGTCACCAAGCAGAGCGTGGCCGCGATCGTCGCCACCAAGGGCAACCCGGAGTGCCACGTGATCCTGCGCGGCGGCAACAGCGGGCCGAACTACAGCGCGGCCGACGTGAAGCGCGTCGTGGCCGACCTTGAGAGCGCGGGCCTGCCCCAGCGGCTGATGGTCGACTGCAGCCACTCGAACAGCGGCAAGGACCACCGGCGTCAGCCGGAGGTGGTGCGCGACGTCGCCGCCCAGGTGGGCGGCGGCAGTCAGGCGATCTTCGGCGTGATGCTCGAGAGCTTCCTCGAAGAGGGCAGCCAGAACCACGAGGGCGGTGCACCGCTGGTCTACGGGCGCAGCATCACCGACAAGTGCATGAGCTGGGAGCAGAGCGAGCCCCTCTTCGAGGAGCTGGCCGAGGCCGTGCGGCAGCGCCGCGGCTAGCCGGCCTCAGTCGGTCGGGCGCCACTTCCAGACGACGAGCTCCTGCTCGTCGTCCTCCTCCAGGGTGGCCAGCACGAGCTCCACCGTCTGGCCCAGCCGCAGCTCCGAGGCCTGGAAGCCCTCGGCGAGCTGTCCCAGCACCACCATCTTCTCCCGCTCCAGCTCCACCGCCACGATCGTGTAGGGCTCGAAGCCATCCCCGGACGGGTAGGGCGGGGGCGGCGGGTAGTTGCCGGTGGTCCAGGACCAGACGCGGCCGGTGCGCGAGAGCTCCACGGTCTCGCGCTCTTCGAAGGGGGCCGCGGGGTTCGAGGCCACCGCCGCCGTGGGAGGGAAGAAGTAGCTGCCCGATTCCCGGCCCCGCAGGCCCAGCAGATGGGGCTCCGCCTCGTCCATCGTGAACCACCCCTCGACGGCCGGGACCCGGGTCTTCGACACTCGCCTTCCTCCTCCTGGCGCTTCGACTCTACCACCCGCCCCGCCGCGGCGCAGGGCGGCGAGCGGCTGCCGCAGCGGGCACCGCAGGCGGGGCGCGAGCCCCGGGGCACGCGAGCCGGCCGCCGCCCGCGACCAGGGCTGCGGCCGGCAGCTCTGCGGCAAGGGCGGCTGCAAGGGCCCGGAAAGCGAGGCATGCTCCCCGGGCCACCGCCGAGGAGACACCCCGATGCGCCTCTCCCCTCGATCCGAAGACCCCTTCGCCGCCGTCCAGGCGCTGACCGAGCGCGTGCTGAGCGACTTTCCCTGGGCCATCCACTTCCGGGCCGCCGAGCGCGTCTGGCAGGTGGGTCGCGGCGAGGCGCACTGGGGCGGCGGGCCGCTCGAGATCGAGCTGTACAGCCGCGCTGCGGCCGAGCGCATGCTGGCCTACGACCCCCTGGGCTTCCTCGACAAGTTCCTCGAGGGCGAGGTGGAGCTGCGCGGCAACCTCTACCTGCTGGCCGACGTGCGCATCCACGCCCACTTCGACATCCCGCTGCTGCGTGGGGTGCCGCTCCTCCTCCGCCACCTGCTCTTCCAGAACCGGCGCCGCGCCGCCGTCAACGTGAAGAGTCACTACGACATCCCCCAGGAGTGCCTCGACGTCTACCTGGACCGGAGCTACCTGTCCTACTCCTGCGGGATCTTCGAGCAGCCGGAGGATCTCGATCGGGACGAGATGCTGCGCATCGGCCAGGGACGGGGCGACGACTTCGACTCGCTCGAGAAGGCCCAGTGGCGCAAGTTCCAGGACGCCATCGACTTCGTCCAGCCCGACAGCGGGGACACGATCCTCGACGTCGGCTGCGGCTATGGGGGGCAGCTGCGCGTGGCCCTCGAGAGCCACAAGTTCCGGCGCTACGTCGGCTGGACCCACTCGGCGAACCAGGTCCGCCGCGGCCGCGAGATGCTGGCTCGCTTCGATCCGGAGCGCTGGTCCATCCTGGAAGGGGACTACCGGGAAGACCGTGGCGTCTACGACCACGTCACCTCCACCGGCATGGTGAGCCACGTGGGCCCGCGCGGCCTGGTGCCCTACGTGCGCCAGGTGCGCCGGCGCATTCGCAGGGGCGGGCGCTACCTGCACCACGCGCTGATGCGCGCCTGGTACCCGGAGCCCTTCGACCTGCAGGTCGGGATCGCCTTCAACAAGCGCTACGTCTGGCCGGGCTTCCACTGGTTCACCTTCGGCCAGCACGTCCGCGCCCTCGAGAGGAACGGCTTCCAGGTGCTGGGCGCGCGCAACCTCTCCCCGCACTACGCCAAGACGACCGCCTCCTGGTACGAGCGCATGATGGGCCAGGCCGAGCGCATGCGGGAGAGCCTGGGCGAGCCCACCTTTCGCGCCTGGCAGATCTACCTGGCCGGCGTCACGGGCTCCTTCCTGGACAAGGGAACCCACGTCTTCCGGGTCTACTGCGAGGCCGTCTAGCCGCTCCTCCGGGACGCTTCCCCTAGAAGTTGGCCGTCACCCAGACGCGCACGTTCTGGCCGGGAAGCACCAGCTCGTCGGCGTTGAAGGAGACGTGGTTGCGGGCCACCTCGTTGGTGAGGTTCTGGCCGGCCACGTTGAGCGTCACCGGGATCCGCCCGTCCAGGGGCGACAGTCGGATCTGCAGCAGGGTCTCCAGGAAGGTGTAGGCGGGGGTGGCTGTCTCCCCGGTCAGCGCGATGTCGCCCTGGCGCTCGCTGCGCGAGAAGCCGACGCGGATTCGCAGGAAGTCGCAGCGGTAGGAGCCGCCTCCGCCCCAGCGGATCGGCGGGATGCGCGGCACGTTGCCCCCCGCGGTGAAGGCGGCGCGCACCCAGTCGAAGCGCCCGTCCAGCGAGAAGGTCCCCCACTGCGCGTCGAGGACGGCGGCCTGGCCCGCAAGCGCGACGCCTCCGAAAAGGGCGTCGCGCGACTGGTAGAAGAGCTCCTCCAGGTCGCCGCCGGGCATCCCCATCTCGTCGACCAGGTTGCCGGTCAGGTTGGCGAAGATGTAGTCCTGGTAGAAGGTGAAGAAGCCCGCGATCTCCGCGCGCAGTCGCTCGCGCTGGTAGGTGGCGCGCAGCGTGGTCTTGTAGGAGGTCTCGATGCCCAGCGGCTGCATGCTGCCGATCCCCAGCACGGCATCGGCATCTCCGATCTCGAAGGTGCCCGTCGCCTCGTGGGGCCCCCGGGCGAAGAGCTCGACCACGTCCGGGGCGCGCTGCGAGATGGCCCCCACCAGGCCGAAGGAGAGCTCCTCGGTCGGCGTGAAGACCAGGCCGCCGGAGCCGCTCACCGGGACGAAGCCCCGGCTCGTGCGCTCGGTGGCTCCGAAGGGAGTCCCCTCCAGGATCGAGCCCTCGATGCGCATGCCGAACTCGCCCACCAGGGTGGGATGGAAGGGGCGCTCCTCGAAGAGGTAGAAGGCCACCTGGGTGGTGTCGGTCGGCGCCAGGAACTCCTCGGCCTCGCCGCCCGCCTCGAAGCCCCGGGTGCGGCCCGTGAGGCCTGCGGCCCCGACGAAGCCCAGCAGCGGGTCGTGCAGCAGCTCCAGGCGCCCGTCGAACTGGCTGTTGATGTAGGTCTGGCCGATCTCCGGGACGCCCATCTCGACGGCGATCTCGTCGTGCTCGTAGCCGGACCAGACCCCGCGCACCCGCAGCTCGCGGACGCCCCGGAAGGGATCGAAGACGTCTCCCTCGAAGCGCACCCGGTTGGTCCGCAGGTCGATGAAGGCCTCCTCGTCCTCCTCCGGGATGCCGTACTCGGCCTCGAAGCGGCTGTAGGAGGCGCCGATGCGGGCCTTGTCCCCGAAGAAGTAGGAGCCGCCGCCGCTGGCGCCGAAGCCGTCGGCGAAGGTGCCGTTCTGGCGGGTTCCATCTGGGATCCTGTAATCTTCGCTGTCGCGCACGAAGCCGTCCAGATGCCAGCTGAAGTCTCCGAGGCTGCCGTCGAGGTCGGCGCCGAACTCGCGGCGGTCGGCGACCGTGTCGACGGCGCCGTAGAGCTCGCCGCGGATCCTCTCGTCGAGGAGGCTGTCGGGCACCCGGTTCGTGATCGAGTTGACGACGCCGCCGGTGGCGCCGCCGCCGTAGCGCAGCGTCCCCGGGCCGCGCACGACCTCGATGCGCCGGGCGCTGAGCGGGCTCGTGGGCACGGCGTGGTCCGGGCTCTCGCGGGAAACGTCCTGGGTCGGGAGGCCGTCTTCGAGGACCTCGGTGCGGAAGGCGTCCTGGCCGCGGATCACCGGCCGGCTGGCACCCCCCGTGAAGCCGGTGGTGGCGATGCCGGGGCGGTAGACCAGGGTTTCGCCGACCGTCGCACCGGCTCGCTCCAGGATCTCCTCGCGGTCGATGCGGTCGACCGTCAGGGCCAGCTCGTCGCGGTCGTGCTCGATCGGCGCGCCGGTCACGACGATGCGCTCGGGGTCATGGGTGGCGCCGTCGTCGTCGTGGTGGGCATCGTCGGCCGGCCGGCTCGCGGACCCGTCCGCGGGATCGTCGGCTGCCGAGGCGCCGGCCTCTCCGCGGTCGCGGGCCGGCGCGCCCCCGGCCGCCGTCTCTCCGGCCGCGGTCTCGGGCTCGCGGGCCTCGGTCTCGGCCGCCTCGACCTCCTCGGCCTCCGCGACCGCCTCCTCCTCCGAGACCTCGACCCCCGCGGCCTCGGTCTCCGTGAGCCGGTTCTCCTCCGCCCAGGTCTGGGCGGCACACAACAGGATCACTCCACCCGCGATGGCGGGCGTACAGGGGCAGCGCAGTCTGCGCATGGCTCGACTTCCTCTCGCAGCGCGCGACGGCTCGCCGCGGACGCGGCGCGTTCCAAGGTCTGATGGCGACGTGTGGATTCGGGCGGCGCGGGGGCCGCGGATCAGCCGCCGGCGGGTGGGGCGCGCGGCGCACGGCTCAGGTCGACGGCCGCGCGGGGCCGCGGATCGTCCGGGAGCAGCGCGCGGAATGCCATCGGTGCAGGGCCCGCGTGGCTCCGGTCGGCACTCGCGGCGACCAGGGCACGCGACTGGCCCGAGGCCAGGCACAGCGGGCAGGCCTCGGCGGCACCGTGGGAGGGGCCAGGGAGCGAGGCGGCCTCGAGCTGCTGCGCGTCTCCGGCGGGGTGGGCATGGACGAGCGCGCCGTGCGTCAGGGGCAGCGCCAGCAGGACAAGAGCGGCCAGCCAGCAGGGGGCGCTCGATAGCGTCCCCCCGCGAGAGGCGCGCTGTCGGCGAGCCGGTCTCATGATCCTCCTCGAAGCCACGGGACGCTAGCCCCGTTCTGTCCGATCACAACTGCTCGAGCCGCGCCAGGCTCACTCGGGTGCCTCGCAGGACTCCGCCCGGAGCCGGTAGAGGCTGGTGACCACGCCGGCCTTCACCTGCTCTCCCACCGAGAGCGGGCCGCGCACCCGCAGCGGCTGGAAGGCCTCGGCCTGGATGCCTCCCGGCTCCAACACCTCGACCTCGATCCACTGCTGGATGCCGATGCCGGCGCCGAAGCAGCACTCGGCGTCGCGGCTCGCCATCAGGATGATGCGGGTGATGCGACCGTCGGCGGCGAGCTCGGCGGGCACCAGGAAGCCGGTGATTTCGACCCGGGCTCCGTCGAGCGCGCGCACCCGCTCGGGCAGCATCCGCTGCTGGCGCGCACGCAGGGCCTCGGGCGTCGCGAGCTCCTCCGAGCTGGGCGCGGGGTACGGGAAGCCCCCCAGCTCTTCCCAGGACAGCGGCCGGAGCGCCGGAGCCTCGGCGGACGCGGCGCCCAGGCTCAGGGCGAAGAGGCCGAGGCCCAGGGCTCGCCACCTGCCTCGCCGCGCCCCGCCCATCGCCGCAGGGTAACGCCGGCGCTCAGCGCGGCGCGTCGGCCCCTGGCTCCAGGGACTGCACCATCCACTGGACGTGCATGCGGCCGCCCTCGCGCAGCCGGAAGCCCGGAACGCGGCGCGGTGTTCCGTGCCGCCGGAAGCCCATGCGCTCGAAGAAGCCGATGGCTCGCGTGTTCTCGTGGAAGGTGCCCAGGTGACAGCCGGGGCAGCCCTCGCTGCGGAGGCGCTCGAGCCAGCGGCGCATCAGCGCGCCGCCCAGGCCGCAGCCCCGCGCCTCGGGGAGCAGGTCGATGTGCAGGTGGGCCGGCCAGCGCGGGTCGTCGAGCTCGCCGTCGGGCACGTCGCGCTCGCGCAGCAGGTCCGCCAGGGAGCGCCAGAAGAAGCCGGCGGTCCCGGGCCGGAGGGGCAGGGCGCGCCGCAGCACCGCCCGCTTCATGATCTCGCCCGGCGGTGTCACCCGCGACGAGTCGCGGCAGCCGAGCAGGAAGCCGAAGGCCCGGCGCTCGTCGGCCGCCACCAGAGCCGAGCCCGGCTCGCGATCGGTGTAGTAGCCGCTGAAGACGTCTGCGAAGCTCTCGCGGTCGCGCCAGAGCCAGTCGGCGGGCTCGCCCATGTAGCCGGTGAGGTGGCAGATCTCCCGGACCCGGCGGCGGTCCGAGGCGCGGTAGGGGCGAATTTCCAGCCCGGGCCCGGCCATGGGCCCACCCTACCACGCTCGGGGTACGCTCCGGCCCGGGAGGACCTATGTCCGGCTACGACTACGATCTCTTCGTCATCGGGGCGGGCTCCGGGGGTGTCCGGGCCAGCCGCGTCTCGGCCAGCTACGGCGCCCGGGTGGCCATCGCAGAGGACCGGCCCCTCGGCGGCACCTGCCTGAACGTGGGCTGCATCCCCAAGAAGCTCTTCGTCTACGCCTCGCACTTCGGCGACGCCTTCGAAGACGCCGAGGGCTACGGCTGGAGCGTCGGGGAGCGGCGCTTCGACTGGCAGCGCCTGCTGCAGGCCAAGAACCGGGAGATCGCTCGGCTCAACGGCGTCTACCGGCGCCTGCTCGACGAGGCCGGGGTCACCCTCTACGAGGGCCGGGCGCGCCTGGTGGGCCCGCACAGCATCGAGGTCGACGGCAAGCGCTACAGCGCCGAGTCGATCCTGGTGGCCACTGGCAGCTGGCCCCGGATCCCCGACGTGCCCGGTGCCGAGCTGGGCCTCAGCTCCAACGAGATGTTCCAGCTGGAGCAGCTTCCGGAGCGGGCCGTCGTGATCGGCGGCGGCTACATCGGCGTCGAGTTCGCCGGCATCCTGCACGGCCTGGGCGTGCAGGTGACCCAGCTCTATCGCGGCCCCCTCTTCCTGCGCGGCTTCGACGACGACCTGCGCCAGGGGCTGGCCGAGGAGATGCGCGGCCGCGGCATCCGGCTCGAGTTCGATGCCGACGTGGAGCGCCTGGATCGCAGCGCCTCGGGGATCGCCGTGCGCTGCCGCAACGGCAACCGCTTCGAGGCGGACCTGGTGCTCTTTGCGACCGGGCGGCAGCCCCTCAGCCGGGGCCTGGGCCTCGAAGAGGCGGGCGTGGAGCTCGGCGAGGGCGGCGAGATCCGGGTGGATCGCTTCTCGTGCAGCTCGGTGCCCCACATCTGGGCCATCGGCGACGTGACCGACCGCGTGCAGCTGACTCCGGTGGCCATCCACGAGGGCATGTGCCTGGCCCGCACCCTGTTCCGCGACGAGCCCACTCCCGTCGATCACGAGAACGTGGCCTCGGCGGTCTTCAGCCAGCCACCGATCGCGACCGTGGGCCTCAGCGAGGCCGAGGCGCGGGAGGCGGGCCACGCGGTGGACATCTACCGCTCGAGCTTCCGACCGCTCCTCCACACGCTGAGCGGCCGCCAGGAGCGGGCCGTGCTGAAGCTGGTGGTCGACGCGGAGAGCGACCGGGTGCTCGGCTGCCACATGCTCGGCCCCGAGGCCGCCGAGATCATCCAGGGCTTCGCCGCAGCCATGAAGGGCGGTGCCACCAAGGCGCAGCTCGACGCCACCATGGCCATCCACCCGACCTCGGCCGAGGAGTTCGTGACGATGCGCGAGAAGGCCTAGCCGGCCAGTGCGCTGGGCCCCGGCCGCGGCCTGGCTCGGCTACGCGCTGGCCGTCCTGGGGCTCGCCGGCCTCGACGGAGCGGGCTTCGACGAGATCGAGCTGGTGCCGACCGGCTCGCCCGGGCGTCGCGCCCTGGTCGGGGTGGCGCTGGCCCTCGGCCTGCCGCTGGCCTTCCTGCTGCCCGGCGCGGCCTGGCTGCGCGGCGGGGAGTCCCGCTGCGATTGGCTGCTCCGCTGCTTCGTGGCCAGCCTGCTGATACAGGCGCTGCTGCTCTCGCTCCTCAAGCTCGGAGGGCTCGAGCTCGGGCGCAGCAGCTGGCTGGCCTGCGTCGCGCTGTGTCTGGCGCCCGCCTGGGCGCGCGCCGCGCGGCCGCCGCCCGCGGCCGACCCGCGCCTGCCGGGCATGCTCGCGGCGGCGCTGGGCCTGGGCCTGCTGCTCGGCCTCTTCTTCCGGGACAAGATCTTCCTCGAGAGCTTCACCGGGGACGGCGTCGAGCACTTCGAGTTTGCCCGCTCTCTGACGACCCATCTGCTCCCGACCTGGGACCTGGAGAACGGCCGCTGGGGCACCTATCCCAGCTTCTTCTTCTTCGCCTACCCCTCGCTCCTGACCCTCCTCTGTGTGGGGCCGGTGGAGGCGGCGGTGCGGCTGCCCGCGCTGGTCTTCACGGTCGCCACGGCCCTGCTGCTGGGCCGGCTGGCGGTGCTGCGCAGCCCGGGGCCCGACGGCTGGGCGCCCCTCCTCATCGCCGCGGCTCTGGCCCTGCTGTGGCTCTTCCACGGGCTCTACTCCACCTGGCATCCCTTCTTCGCCGACCTGGCCGAGCCGACCGGCTGCGATCTGGTGGTGATCTTCTTCGGCCTGGCCGCGCTGTACGCACTGCTGCAGCGGCGCATGGGAGAGTTCGTGCTGTGCGGCCTGCTGGCGAGCTGGAGCCACGTGAACGGCGTCGTTCTCGTCGGGCTGGCCGCCGCGGCAGCATTCCTACAGGGGCCCGATCGCCTTCGCCTGCTGCGCACGTCGGCTGTCTTCGCCGCAGCCGCCCTGGGGCCCTGGGGCCTGCTGCAACTCGCCACGCCCGACGCCGGCGCACACCAGTACCGGGCGGGGCAGCTGGCCGCTGGCTGGCTCGAAGGAGGGTACGGCGGCCTGCTCCCGGACAAGCTGGCCTGGATCGCCCTGTCGACGGGCGCGGTCTGGCCGATCGGATCCTTGCGCTTCGGCGGTTTCGATCGCGACCAACGCCTGCTGATGGCCGTGGCGGGTCTCTACACGCTGCTCGTGCTGCTCGCGCCGCGCAGTCACCCGCACTACACCCTGGCTCTGAGCGTGCTGCTGCTTCCCGGCTTCGTGCGCGGCCT
Organism: uncultured Spirochaetales bacterium; assembly: GCA_964649065.1. Classification (GTDB taxonomy): domain Bacteria; phylum Myxococcota_A; class UBA9160; order UBA9160; family SMWR01; genus CAZYOL01. Next base: position 12,968 of record CAZYOL010000054.1, on the reverse strand, counting down.
GGCCTGGAGCCGGCACCCCCGGCGCTGGCGGCTGGGGCACCTGGCGGCGGTAGCCGCCGCGGGGGCGCTGATCACGCCGCTGGCGATTCCCGTGGATCGCACTGCCCAGCGGGTCGGCGCGCGCATCGCCGTGGAGGGTCGAAGCTACCGCGAGCGGGTCGCCGTCGCGCCGATGCTCTACGAGGTCTTGCCCTTCGACCGCTACGGCGTGACGCACCACAGCCTGCTGCCCTACGCCCGCACGGAGGCCACGGGCGAGGTGGATTGGTGCATTGCCCGCCGCCTCCAGCCGCCCGAAGGCTTCGAGGAGCGCGCCCGTCAGGGAGGGGTCGGACTCTTCGCCCGACCCGGCGCGGCCTACCTCGGGCAGGATCTCGCGCCGCAGCGCTACGGCCGCGCTCTCCCCCTGGCCCTCTTCCGCATGCGCCACGGTGCCCGCCTGGCCCATGTCCGGGACCCGCCCTCGCGGTGAGCCAGGGCGCTTGCGAGTCCTCGCGCACCCCTGCCTCCATGCGCGACGCTCGAACGTGTTGGTCGGTCGCCCGTCGGGGCAGAGGGCGAACGACGTCGAGCTGCCGCCGCGGCCCCGCGGGGGCCAGGAGCGCTGCGGCCTTGCGGGGCTCGGAGCGGGTCCATAGATTCCCTCCCTCCCCGGGGAAGCGGTATCCGCGTCAGAGTTCACACGCAGGGCCTCGAGGCCGATCAGCCCAGCTCGTTGCAACGCCGCCCCAGGGGCCGCCTGCCCGCGCGGACGCAGGCCGCGCGGGGCCGTTGGCCGCTCCCGGCTGCGCAGGCGCCGGGCACTGTGGGCGCGGAGTCGCGCGCCCCCGCGGCGGTCGCCTGGGATCTGCTCGGCGGCGTGGCCCTGGCGAAGCTCGCGCTGCACCTGCTGGCCAACGGGCTGCTCTCCTACGGCTACATGAACGATGAGCTCTACTTTCTCGACAGCATCGACCGGCTGGCCTGGGGATACGTCGATCATCCGCCGCTGCCGGTGGCGGTCCTCGCGGGCTGGACGGCGACCTTCGGCGACTCGCTCTTCTCCATCCGCATCGTGCCGGCCGCGCTCGGCGGGGTCCTCGTGCTGCTGACCGGCGCCATGGCGCGCGAGCTGGGCGGAGGGCGGGTCGCCCAGGGGCTGGCCGCGCTCTCGGCGCTGGTGGCCCCGGTCTTCCTGAGCCAGCACAGCGCCTATCAGATCGCCGCCTTCGATCTGGCCTTCTGGGCGCTGGCCGTCTTCCTCCTGCTGCGGATCCAGAACGGTGCCCGCCCCGTCACCTGGCTCGCGCTGGGCGCGGTGCTCGGAGTGGCGCTGCTCGGCAAGTGGTCCCCGCTCTGGCTCGGGGCGGGCCTGGGGGTCGGGCTGCTGGCGACGCCCGAGCGACGCTGGCTGGCGACGCCGTGGCCGTGGCTGGCGGGCGCGGTCGCCCTGGCGATCTTCTCCCCCCATCTGGCCTGGCAGGTGCAGCACGGCTGGCCGACGCTCGAGTTCCTGCGCAACGCGGTGGAGCACAAGCACGTGCAGACGACGCCGCTCTCCTTCGCGTGGGGCCAGATCATGACGCTGGCGCCCCCGCTCGCCCCGCTCTGGATGGGCGGCCTGCTCACCCTGCTGGCGGCACGCGAGATGCGTCCCTATCGGCTCGTGGCCTGGATCTGGATCACGGTGCTCGGGCTGCTGATGGCCAGCGGTGCAGCGCGCTCCTACTACGCGGCTCCCGCCTACCCGGTGCTCCTGGCCGCCGGTGCACACGCGCTCGAAGCCTTCGCGGCCTCCCGCGGCTGGCGCTGGCTGCCGGCCGCCGCGGCCTCCTGGCTCGTGCTCGCCGGCGGCTTCGCCGCTCCCTTCGCGATGCCGCTGCTGCCGCCCAGTGGCTACGTCGCCTACCGGAGCCTGCTGCCGCTCTCGCTGCCGAAGCAGCGCGTCGACGACACGGGCCCGATCCCCTCCCACATCGCGCCGCGCCTGGAGGCGCGGCCGGTCTTCGAGGCGATCCTCGGCGTCTACCAGTCGCTCTCGCCCGCGGAGCGGGAGCGCGTGGGTATCTTCACGACCGACTTCAGCCAGGCCGGCGCCATCAACCTCTGGGGCCGCGAGGCCGGTCTCCCGCGGGCGATCGGCGGCCGCAACAGCTACTGGCTGTGGGGGCCGGGCGACACCTCGGGGGAGCTGATGATCGTCGTCTGGCCCCGCGACCGGGATCTCGGCTGGTGGTTCGAAGAGGTCGAGCACGTCGCGGACTTCGAGTGCCGCTACTGCATGGGGGAGCTGCTGCGGCACTCGGTCTACCTGGGGCGACGACCGCGGCGCCCGCTCGACGAGATCTGGCCCGAGTTGAAGATCTACCTCTGAGCCCGCGCCGCCGGCGCGCGGCGCGGCTCCGGATGCGGCGGTCGGCCCCGCCGGTGAGGATCAGCGGAACTTCGAAAAGTCCGGCGGGCGCTTGTCGGCGAAGGCGCTCCGGCCTTCGATGGCCTCGGGCTGCTTGCCGAAGGCCTCCAGGCCGGCGAAGGCCAGGCGTCCCATGCCTCCGTGCATGGCGCTGTCCACGTTGAAGGAGGCCTTCACGAACTTGAGGGCGGTCGGCGAGAGGGCGGCCGCCTCGCGACCCCAGGCCCGCGCCTCGTCGAGCAGCTCCGCGGCTGGCACGATCTTGTTGACCAGGCCCCAGGCCAGGGCCTGCTCGGCGTCGTACTGGCGACAGAAGAGCCAGATCTCCCGCGCCCGCTTCTCGCCGATCACACGGGCCAGGTAGGCGGTGCCGTAGCCCGCGTCGAAGGAGCCCACCCGCGGCCCCGCCTGGCCGAAGCGGGCGTGCTCGGCGGCGATCGTCACGTCGCAGACCACGTGCAGGACGTGGCCGCCGCCGATGGCCAGGCCGTTCACCGCTGCGATCACCGGCTTCGGACAGTCGCGGATCACCTGCTGCAGCGTCTCGATCTCGAAGAGGCCGTTGGCGCTGGTGCCGTAGCTGCCCTGCTCGACGTACTGCTTCTGGTCGCCCCCGGCGCAGAAGGCCCGCTCGCCGGCGCCCGTGAGGATGACGCAAGCCACCTCGCGATCGCTCCAGGCCCGCCAGAAGGCGGGGATCTACTCCTCCACGGTGCGGCCGCGGAAGGCGTTCAGGCGCTCCGGGCGATCGATGGTGATGATCGCGTTGGGCGCCTCGCGCTCGTATCGGATGTCGGTGTAGTCCATGGGCATTGGCTCCTTCAATCGGCCATGGTGAGGCGGCCGCTCACCGAGAGCACCTGCCCCGTCACGAAGGCCGAGGCGTCGCTGGCGAAGAGCAGGATCGCCTCGGCCACCTCCTCGGGCCGGGCCGGGCGTCCGAAGGGGATCGCGTGGGTCAGGGAGCCGCGCATCTTCTCGGGGAGGCTCGCGAAGTGCCCGGCAGCAGAGCGCGCGTGAGCTTGAGGGGGCCGATCAGGTTGAGGGCGACCACGCGCTCGATGAAGTCGAGCTCGCTCTCCACGAAGGGGATCAGCTCGTCCCAGCCCGCGGCGTTCACCAGGACGTCGGGGGCGCCCCAGTGGGCCTGGATGGCCTCGGCGGCGGCCTCGATCGACGCTTCCCGCGTGAGATCGAAGCCCACCCAGCGGCTCTCGACGCCCAGCTCCTCGATCCGGCGGCAGGTCTCCCGGCCGCCGACCTCGTCGAGATCCGCCACCCACACCCGCGCGCCGCAGGCGGCGAAGCGCAGCGCCGCGGCCCGTCCGATGCCCGACGCCGCCCCGGTGACCACCACCGACTCTCCCCGGAGGCTCTCCCAGGCCACCGCGCCCCTCCGCCGCTCGAGAGGCGCCAGTATAGGCGGGCGGGTGGGCTCAGCTGCCGGTGGCCTCGTTGAGGCTCCAGTCGTAGGGGAAGTAGCTGATCCGGGGCGAGCCGCTGAGCTTCGGCTGCAGCTCCTCCGGCGCGTAGCGCCGCACCACCGCCAGTACGCCGCCCTGCTCCTCGAAGTCCTCCTCGAACCAGTCGAAGATCTTGCTGAGGCGCACGGAGCCCTTCGCCCGTACCGCCAGGCCCTTCTCGCGGTTCGCCAGGAAGTCGCGGAAGCTGTCGTCTAGCTGCTCGTCGAGGCGGGTGGCGCTGAAGGCCTCGCGCCGCAGGGAGGGACAGGAGGTCGAGGCGCAGACGATCGCCACGTGGATGCGCGGATCGCCCAGGGGCCGCAGGATCTCGTGCTCGATCTGCCCCAGCGTATAGGTCTGGCCGCCGATGCGGCCCGCCTCGCGGTCCCAGATCGGGGAGAAGAGGGAGCCCAGGTCGCGGATGCTCCCCACCGGGTAGCCCTTCCGCACCACGTCGATGGCGAGGATGTTGTAGGCGTTGATCCAGAAGGCCAGCTTCTCGTCGCGGCTCGCCAGCGCATCCGGGTCGACCTGGGCCAGGTTCGCGATCAGCCGCTGCCAGTCGGCCGAGTCGCGGAGCGCCCGGTAGTCGACGCGGGTGCCCACGGTCTCCTGCACGGCGACGGTGTGCCTGGCCAGCAGCTCCGAGTAGAGCGCCTCGTCCAGGGGCGCGCCGCGAGCCGCGGCGTTCCCGAAGAGCAGCAGGCCCAGGACGAGGGCCGTCCAGCGAAGCACGATCATGGCATCCTCCCGAGACTGCTCATTCGGATGCCGCTCTGGCGCCCGCGTTTCGACGCCGCCGGGCCGCCGGCCGCGCTAGGGCAGGGGGGTACAGCCGAAGTCGCCGCTCAGGATCCCGAAGTCGCCGGCTCCCACGATGCCGTCGCCGGTGAGGTCGCCCTCGGTCGGACCCCCGGGAGAGCCGAAGTTCCCCTGGAGAATGACGAAGTCCGGAGCTCCGGTCACGCCATCCCCGTCGACGTCGCCGACGCAGATGCACTCGCAGACCACGCTGAAGGGGTCCGTTGGATCGCAGGTGGCCCGGCCCGTCGCGCACACCTGGGGGCGGCCCGGGTCGCAGGAGGCGCCCTCGACGCAGGCCTGCCCGGAGCTGAAGCTGAGGCCGCCGCCGCTCGGCTGCGTCGTGATCTGCCCGACGAAGGTCACCCTGTCCGGCGGGACGAAGGTGGCATCCGCGTTCGGCAGCAGAGGCTCTTCCTGGATGACGATGCTGAGGCCGCCGATCGCCTCCTGGGTCGTGCCGAGGCCGTTGGTGGAGGCGGTCAGCGGCACGTTGTCGATGCCCAGGTTCACGTTCGAGCCGTTCGGCGTTCCGGTGGCGGAGACGAAGCTCTCCAGCATGCAGATGTTGGAGCAGCCGTCGCCGCTCACGCGGTTGCCGTCGTCGCACTGCTCCGGCGCCGTCAGGCTGCCGTTGCCGCAGTCGCTGTCGGCGGCCGCCAGCAGCACGTTCGGCAGGAACTCGCGCAGCAGGTCGGCTTCGCGCTGCTCGCCCGTCTGGAGCTCGAAGATGCCGTCATCGGCGGTGGCCGAGAGCACCACCTGGGCGATGCGGCCCGAGACGCGCCCGCTGTTGTCCGAGCAGAGCACGTTCACCGAGTCGGTCGGGAAGGCGGTGGGGTCCGCGGAGAAGTCGGGGAAGGACTCGCAGCCGGTGGCGGTATCCGGGACGAACTCGTCGATCGTGAGGCCCCCGTTCGCCTCCAGCGAGAGCAGCTCGGTGCAGGACTCGTCGCCCGGGACGGCCAGGTCCTTGGTGCAGACGGTGGCCGGATCGCTGGGCGCGGCCGGGCTGGGATTGCCGTTGACGAAGCACAGGTGCGCCGACAGCGTGCCCCCCGCCATCACGCTCGTCGGGGCGATCACCGGACGGTTCCCGTCGAAGGCGTCGATGGCCGCCTGGATCTCTGAGGGCACCGCGCAGGTGGGGTCCGAACTCAGATAGAGCAGGAAGACCGGCGGATCGCCGGCTCGGGCCGAGCCGGCCCACAGCCAAAGAGCCCCAGCTCCCAGGACGACGAATCTTCTCCACATGGCGCTTTCCCTTCTCTCGGTCTCGCGACTCAGGGGTTGCCGAAGTAGCGGGTCGGGAGGCGGTCCCGCGGAGCGGCCGGGGCCCGCTCCCGACTCTGAAGCACCAGGCTCCCGGCGGGCTGCTCGCGCGCGGCACAGAAGTCGCGCGCCAGCTCGCTCACGTCGAGGAAGTCCTGCTCGAGGGAGGCCAGCTGGCTCACCACGGCCGCGTCCGGGGTGGGGGCCTCGAAGTCGCCCGGCTGCATGCCGCTGACGTCGACGATCGAGGTGGTGCCGCCCGCTTCCCGCGCCACCAGCAATCCCGCCTGATCGGGATCCTGGCGCAGCTGCCCGCCCGGTACGAAGAAGCCCTCGGCCTCGATCACGATGTCGCCGCCCGCGCCATCCGGAGCGTCGGCCACCAGCTTGGCCTGGTCGAGATTCACGGTGTCCGAGCGGATGGTGATGTTGCCGCCCTGCGTCATCTCGGTCGCCCCCAGGGCCCGGGCACTCACGGCCTCGACCTGGTCCGGATCGGGAGAGCTCCCGCGCAGCAGCACGTGGCTGTCCATCTCGATCGTGACGTTGCCTCCGGAGGAGAGCGCGGAGGACGTGGTGATGGAGCCGTCCACCACCAGCAGCCTGCCCCTGCCGCGGACGTCGATGTCGCCCGCGTCGAAGTCGGACTCGGAGGTGGCGTTGAGGGCCCCCAGGCTGTTCTCGATGCGGATCTGGTCGGCGAGGACCAGGATGCTCCCGGGCGGACCGCTGTCCAGGCTGAAGGACTCGACGCTGATCTGACCGTCGTCGCTGAGCTCCAGCTCGTCGGCCCGGATCGTGATGCTGCCACCGGCGCCGGGCTCGGGCACGCCGGCCTGGGTCAGCGACTCCGAGACGATGCGCGAGCGGTTGAGGCCCTCGCTCCCGGAGATGCGGATCGAGTCGGCCTCCACGTCGATGTCGCCGGCCCCTCCCGGACCCTGCGCCGTGACGCGCACCACCCCGCCGCCGAGCAGCTCGAGCTGGCCGACGTCGATGTCGATGGAGCCGCCCGCACCGGTACGGCCGAAGGCGATGTCGCCGCTGGAGGCGTCCACCCGCGAGAGCGAACCGTCGATCGTGAGCCGCCCGGCCAGGATCGAGATGTCGCCCGAGGGCTGGTCGCCCAGGGTCTGCGTCACGATGCCGCCGCCGTTCGCCACGTCCACCTGGTCGGCCAGGATCTCCACGCTGCCGCCGGCCGCGTCTCCGGCCGCGATCGAGGAGACGACGCCGCCATCGACGATGCTCAGCTCCGAGATGTCGAGCAGTCGCACGGAACCGGCATCTGCCCCGCCCTCGGTAAAGGTGATCAGACCGCCGACGCCGCCCTCGCCCGCGACCCGGACCCGGTCGGCGTTCTGGATCAGGATCTCGCCCTGCGGGGCGTCCTCGCCCGAGCCTCCCAGCCCCTGGATGCGGGTGGAGACCTCGCCCCCGCCCTCGATCCGGATCTCGGCCGAGTCCCGGATCGCGATGCGGCCGGCCGCGCCGTCCGGGCTGTCGGTCTGGGTGAAGACCGAGGCGCCGTCGGCGATGCGCACCAGGTCGGTGCCGCGAAGCTCGATGTCCCCGCCGTCGCCCCCACCGGGCGCGTTGCCCGGTCCGGGCTGCTCGCTGAGGGCGCGGACCGCCGTCTCGCCGAGGATCTCGACCTCGTCGGCGGCGATGCGGATGGCGCCGCCCGCGGCGTCCTCACCGACGGCACGGCGGGTGTTGGTCCGGATCTCCGTGGCGAAGTCTCGGCTGGCGTCCTGGCCGCGCAGCTCCACGCGCTCGGCCTGGATGTCGATGTCGCCGGCCGCTCCGCTGCTGTTGCTGGTCTGGGTCCCCAGGGCGGTGAGCGGGCCGTCGGACTCCAGCAGCACGCTGCGCGCCCTCACGACCAGGTCGCCGCCCTCGGCGGTTCCGTTCGCGGTGTTCGCCTGGATGATGGAGCCGCCCGAGAGCTGCAGCTGGTCGCTCAGGCCGACGTCGATCAGCGGCAGCGGCTCCCCTTCGGCGTCGAGTGCCGCCCGGTTCTCGACCTGGGCCGTGACGGTGCTGCCCTGCTCGACCACCAGGCGTCCCCCGCGGATCACGACCCGCGCGGGCGAGACCTCGGCCGTGCTCTGGGCGCCCTCGCGGGCCTCCACGCGGGCAGCGTTCGTCAGCAGGATCGTGCCCCCCGGCCCCAGGCCCGCCGGGTCGAACCCGCTCAGGTCGAGGGGCACCTGCGCCGGACCGGCGACGCTGGCGAGCTCTACGACCCCCTGGGTGCCGAGGGTCCCGAGCCGCGAGCCCGATCCCCGGAGCTCGATGTCGCCTCCGATCAGCGACACGTCGCGCGTGCCGAAGGCCAGGGACTGGGAGGCGCCCTCCCGGTCGACGGTGATCGCGGCCGGGCTGTCGGTCGTGAACTCGACCAGGGCGGGCGACGCGTCCGAGAAGTTTCCCGCTTCGGCCCGGTCCGTCGGCCAGCGCACGCCGTCGCTGAACTCGAGGACGTTCGCGGTGCTCCCGGTGAAGGAGGAGAAGGGCGAGAAGCTGGCCGTCACGTCGAGCGAGAAGTCGGGACCGAGGATCAGGCCCCTGGAATTGAAGAAGTAGAACCTGGCGTTGGCCAGCTCCTCTCCCGAGGCGATGGTTCCGAACAGGTTCGTGGGCGAGCCGCCGGTGACGCGGTTGTAGACGACGTTCGTCGTCTTGCTCGGGTCGGCCGTGAAGAGGGCCGTGTCCGGCGTGTCCAGGTCGAAGTGCTCGAAGCTGTGGAAGAGGCTGGTGCCCTCGCCGTCCTGGGAGCGCTCGCCCGGCTTCTCGTCGATGATGAAGGTGACGCCGTCCGCCTCCGGCAGGATCGGACCGGCATCCATCGGGTCGACCAGGCTCGGGTCGCGCGAGATCTGCGTCGCCGCGGGCTGCGCCCCGGCCGGGCCCGAGGCCAGCCAGGCGAGGGCGACGAGCGCCCCGGCGACGCGGTGGGGGGGGCTCACCGGATCAGAGCCCGAGGGCGGGCCTGCACAGGCCCTCGTTCCCCGACGGCCTGCCGTTCAGGGTGTTGTCGAAGGCGGCCACGTCGCCCGCGTCCAGGCTCGGGGGCCCCTCGGTGCTGCCCAGATCCGGATCCACGTTCGCCGGTTCGGCTCCGAGCAGCAGCTGAACCAGGAGGTCCCGGTCCACCGCGTCCGCATCTCCATCCCCGTCGAGGTCACCGCACTCGCAATCCAGGCCGATGTTGTTGGCTCCGGTGAAGGAGCCCGGATCCTGCTGGAACTGCTGCAGCTCGGAGGGCGAGAGGCCCGGGGGCGGATCCAGGCTGGTCTGGCGGCCGCGCAGGTCGAGCTGGTTGCCATTGGCCTTGTTGCGGCAGTTGTCGGGACCCGTGGCGATGCCGTCGAAGTCCGGGTCGATCCCAGGCACGAAGCGCGAGACCTTGTCGATCTCGCCGCCCGAGATGGAGCCGCCCAAGCTCGGCACCAGGGCACTGACCGCCGTCGGCATGCAGGTGGGGTTGTCGCGGCCCACCGTGGTGGCGAGCTGGTCGAACTTGAGACGCGGGGCCGTCGGAGTCTCGGTCTCTAGGATCCCCAGCAGGGCCGGCCCGGGGGTCGTGAAGACGTCCCCGTTCAGGCTGGGCAGGAGATCGAGACCGTCGGCGAAGCTCTCGGTGCCCAGCAGGCTGATGTGGATCTCCCCGTCGCAGAAGGGACCGGAGGCAGTGTTCACCACCGGGCACACCACGTAGCTGCCGCCGTTCGCCGTGGGATCGATGCTCCCCACCATGCCCTCCGAGCCGCAGTCCCAGCGCGTGAAGCCGGCGAGGTCCGGAGAGCAGAAGTTCATCTCCGGATTGAGCTGGCAGCCGATGAAGCGCAGCGGGCCCTCGGTCTCGAAGGAGAAGGCCGCCGAGGCGATGGGCGAGGGCGCCTCGAGCAAGACCTCGAACTTGGTGCCGTCCGGGTTGTCGAAGACTGCAGGCCGGATCAGGATCTCGTTCAGCGAGCCGATGGCGCCCGACCGGAACTCGATCTCGCTCTCGTCCGCGGCGCCATCGGTGGTGCGAACCAGCGTGTCGTCGGTGACCGTGTCCTGACCGGCCGTCGTGAAGACGGGCAGGTCGTCCGGGTCGAAGTTGTCGATCTCGACCACCGCCAGCAGCGCATCCGGGTTGCCCGACGGATCGCAGAGCGGATTGTTGGCATCGTTCGTCGCGAAGCTGAAGCCGATTCCCTGCGGCGGAAGCGTGCCCCGCTCGGAGGAGGATGCGTCCAGGCCGATCACGAAGGTCTCGACGTTCGTCTCCTGGACGTTCGTCCCCAGGGTGCCGGCCGTCTTGGCCCCGGCCGGACAGCCGCCGAGGTCGCAACCCAGGCTGCCGCCCGTGCTGTCCGAGACCGGTGCCACGGTCACCGTCGTCGTGTCGGCGTCGACGACGAAGACGCCGGCCGCCTTGAGCACGCTCGTGGCCACGCAGGCGATGCGCAGCTCCAGCGAGGCGCCACCGCCCGGCAGGGTCTCGTCGAGCTGCACGAAGAGGCCACCCGCCGGGTTGCAGGTGCCGTCGTCGGTGAGGCAGAGCGTGGTGCTGGGCTCCTCGGGCGGGTCGCAGGCATCCGGAATGCCGTCGGGCGGCTCGTCGCTGTCCACCCCGTTGTCCGGCGTGTCGGCACAGGGGTCGCAGGCGTCGCCCCGGCCGTCCCCGTCCGTGTCGATCTGCTGGGGGTTTAAGTCGGCCGGGCAGTTGTCGGTGGTCTCCTCGTAGGCGGTGTTCGGAATGCCGTCGCAGTCCGGATCGTCGCCGCGCCCGCCGCCACAGGACTGGTCGAAGGCGAAGGGGCTGGCCGGCGTCGTGTCGGCCGGGTCCTCCTGGTCGAAGGGACCCCGGCAGAAGATGTCGCCGTTGGCGTCGATGGCGCAGGTGTGGGAGGCCTGGGCGCCGCCGCCCGCCGCGACCTCCTGGTACACGCGCAGCCCGCTCGGCGTCTCCCGCGGGGGCATGGACTCGCCGTTGGCGTTGCTGCCGCGGCACTGCAGCAGGAAGGCCGACTCCTCCTCCGGCGCCGTCTCGATCAAGCAGGTGTGATTCGGGCCCGCCGAGCCCCGGCTGAAGCTGCCGTCGGCGTTGGTGGGCGCCTGGCCGAAGGCGTTGTCACCAAAGCACTCGAGGGTCCCGCCATCCGCCTCCAGGGCGCAGCTGTGATTCTCGCCGGCGAAGACGCGGGTCGCGACCAGCTCCGGGTCCGGGTCGAGCTTGCCGCTGGGACTCTCCGGATTCGCCTCCTCGCCCTCGCAGTAGACCTTGCCGGTCTCCTTTTCGACGATGCAGACGTGGCGGCTGCCGACGCCGAAGGTCTCGACCTCCCGCGAGGCCAGGGCCTCCACGCCCTCGGGGACGTCGCCCTCGCAGCGTAGGACGAATTCCGCATCGGTGGCGCACAGGAAGCCCGAGCCCGCGCCGATCTGGGTGGCGGAGAAGGCGGAGCCGAAGGGGTCGTCCCCGATGGCTCCGGTCTCGCCCCAGCCGAAGACCGAGCCGTTGGCCCGGGTGGCGAAGGCGAAGCCGTCGGCGGCCGTCACCGAGGTGGCCTGGTCCTCCGGGGGGTCCTCGATGTCGCCCCAGCAGCGCAGGCCCCCGACGATCGTGCAGGTGTGGAGGGCGCCGGCGGCGATGCGGCTGCCCTGGATGGCGTCGAGGCGGGCGATCCAGGCCTCGTGGTAGCCATCGGGATTGATGCCGTTTCCGACCACGGTGATGCCCGCATCGTCGACGGCGGTGGCCTCCTCGAGGCTCCAGCCGTCGAAGGGAACGCCCAGCTCGGTGAGCACGTCGGTCAGCAGGCGCGTGCCGTTGGTGGGATCCCAGACGATCGCCGCGCTGCCCCCGGGCCCGGTGGCCTTGCCGACCACGATGTCGCCTTCCTTGCTGACGCCCAGGGCGTCCGTCGCGTCGAAGCCCGCAGGCGGCGGGATCTCGTCGAAGCCCCCGTTCTGGGCGACGCCCGGCCGCCAGCGGAAGCCGACGGGGCCGCTGCGACCCACCTGGGCGAAGCCGTCGTCGTCCATGTCGTGGACGATGCCGTCCATGCCGTCGCCATTCGGAGGCACGCCGATCGGCACGATGCCGGTGGCCTCGGTGCGCCGGAAGGCCGCCATCTCGCGATCCGGGTCCTCTGTTCGGAGAGCCGGATCGCCGAGGGTGCCCGAGATGATGTTGCCGTCGCCGGAGACCGCCGTCGCCCGCGAGTTGAGGAAGCCGAGCTCGGGATCGCCGAAGCCCAGCGAAGTCGGCTCCATGCCGTCCTTCCACATCACGGCGGTCTCGAAGATCTTGCGGCTGGACCCGACGATGCAGGAGCCGTCGTCGGTCACGTCGAAGGCCACCGACTTGTCGATGCCGGGCTCCAGGAAGCCCAGCTCTACCATCACACCGTCTTCGTAGCGGAAGGCCTCGGTGAGGAAGCCCTGGGCGTCGCGCGTGCCCCCGACGACGACCTTGCCCCTCTCGCTCACGCCGTTGGCGAAGCTCTCCTTCTTGCTGCCCTGGGCCAGCGAGCCCAGCCCGCGCATGCCGGTGCTCCGCGTCCAGGTGAAGGCCTCCAGCTTGTTCGCCGAGCTGGCTCCGTCGAAGTTGGAGAGGCTGGCGCCGACAGCGGTGGAGCCGTCGCAGGAGAGGTCGCGGACGTCGCTGAAGAAGCCCCCTCCAGGGAGGTCTCCGAGCCCGTCGAAGCTGCCCGCGTGCGCCGGCTGAGTGCCAGCCAGCGCGAGGACGGCCAGGAGTCCCGCCGAGAGCTCGAGCCGCGAGAGGGCTTGCCGCATTGCATCGTCCGCCTGGCGCACATGGGAGGGCTCGAGGCCTGGCTTGCAGCCCCGAGCAATCTCGCGATCCGAGCCGGCTGCGCCTGCCCGCTCGGGTCCGCTCGCATCCTTCCGCCCGTCCGCTGCCACGGTAGGCGTCCGGGCCTGCGGGAAAATAGACGCGATTCGTGGTGCAGAACACCCACGGAGCAAGATCCGCACCGAAAGATCACCTCTGCCGCCCCGCCCCAGGGCCTGGGGGTGTG
>CAZYOL010000053.1:0-23322 GCA_964649065.1 uncultured Spirochaetales bacterium | reverse complement strand
GCGGGGCTCTCCGACCAGGACAACCTCGCCTTCTTCGGCACCTCTGCGGCTCGCGGAAGCGCCACCGGCGTCGTCGTGGCCACGGGGATGGCCACGACCATCGGCCACATCGCGCGCACCAGCCAGACCATCACCCGCGACCAGTCGCCCCTCCAGCTCGAGATCGGCGCGCTGGCGCGCACGCTCACACGGCTCGCCGGTGTCGTCGTGCTGGGGCTCTTCGCCGCCAACGTCCTGCTGCGGGCCGACGATTTCCCCGACACCCAGTCCCTCGTCAACGCGAGCCTGCTCTTCGCCATCGGCGTCGCCGCGGCCTGCGTGCCCCAGGGCCTCCCGGCGCAGATCACCGTGGCGCTGTCCCTCGGGGTCGGGCGGCTCGCCCGAGAGCGGGCCGTGGTGAAGAGGCTCTCCGCGGTCGAGACCCTTGGCGCGACGACCGTCATCTGCTCGGACAAGACCGGCACCATCACCCAGAACGAGATGACCATCGTGCGCGGCTGGGCGAACGGCCGCAGCTTCGAGGTCACCGGGGAGGGCTACGACCCGGAGGGCGAGATCCTCGAGGACGGGTCTCCCGTCCCGCCCGAGGAGCTGGAAGCGATCAAGCAGTTCTTCCAGCACGGCCTCCTGGCGAGCAACGGCCGGACGCACCCACCCGACGAGCAGCACCCGACCTGGTACGCCGTCGGCGATCCCACAGAGGCCGCCTTCATGCCGCTGGCCATGAAGGCCGGGCTCGACCCGGAAGAGCGAATGGCGGGCTTCCCGCTGCTGCGCGAGCTGCCCTTCGACAGTCGGCGCAAGCGAATGACCATGATGCGCGAGCACAACGGGAAGGTCATCGGCTACATGAAGGGCGCCACGGAGACGGTGCTGCAGGCCTGCACTGCGTTGCACCGCGACAGCGGGCCCGAGCCCCTCGACGAGGCCGCGCGCGACCAGATCCTCGCCCAGGCCGAGGCCTTCAGCGGCTACGCCCTGCGCGTGATCGCCCTCGCCTACCGCGACTTCCCCGACCCCGCCTGCGACTCCCCGGCCGCGGACACCGAGCGGGAGTTCGTCTTCGCCGGCCTGGTGGCGATGATCGACCCCCCCCGACCCGGCGTGGCGGAAGCGGTCGCCGAGATGCGCGAGGCCCAGGTGCGGATCTTCATGCTCACGGGAGACGACCCCGTCACAGCGGCGGCCATCGCCGAGCGCATCGGCATGCCGAAAGGGCGCGTGGTGAGGGGCGACGAGCTGCGCGCGATGTCCGAGGCCGAGCTGACGGGCCTCCTCGATGCGCCCTCGCTGATCTTCTCGCGCGCCTCCCCGACCGACAAGCTGCGTATCGTGAGTCTCATCAAGAAGCTGGGCCAGGTGGTCGCGGTCACCGGGGACGGCGTCAACGACACCCTCTCGCTGAAGCGCGCCGACATCGGCGTCGCCATGGGCCGGGTGGGCTCGGACGTCGCCAAGGAGGCGGCCGAGATGGTGCTGATCGACGACGACTTCACGACGCTCGTGGGCGCGATCCGGGAGGGACGCACGGTCTTCCAGAACCTGCGGAGCGTGATCCTCTCCTCGATCACCTCGAACATCGGCGAGCTGAGCTGCGTGCTGGTCGGCTTCGCAGGCGCGGCCGTCGGCATGCCCATCCCGATCACCGCCGTTCAGATCCTCTCCGTCGACCTGATCGGGGAGATGCTCCCGTTGATGGCCCTGACCTTCGATCCGCCCGAGCCTGCCCTGATGCGGCAGCCGCCGCGCGCGCTCGGTGCCCACATCGTGAATGGGCGCCGGCTCGCGGAGCTCACGCTCTTCGGCGCCCTGATGGGGCTGGTCGGCTACGGCTCCTTCGCGATGGTGCTCGAGAGCGGCGCGCCGCTGGGGGCCGCCCAGGCCGCCGCCTACGTCGGCATCGTGCTGACGCAGTATGTGAACATCCTCTCACGCCGCACGGAAGCAAGCATCTTCGGGGGGCACCTCTTCTCCAACCGGCAGATGTGGCTGGCGCTCGGGGTCTCCTTCCTCGCGGTGCTCTGCATGGTCAGCCTTCCCAGCATCGGCGTCTGGTTCGGCTTCGAGCCGCTGCGCGCCACGGACTGGCTGTGGCCAGCGAGCGGCGCGCTCTTCCTCCTGGGCTGTTTCGAGCTGAAGAAGCGGCTGATCGCAGCTCGGTGAACCCTCGGGTCGGTGAAGGGTGTCGATGTAGGCCTCAGCCCTCGTGGCCAAAACGACTTCGTCGATGCGCTGACTGGACCGAGGTTCCCGCGCGATGCCGGGTTGACAAGATCACGCTTCACCTGTAATAAACTCAGAGGTTATATAACCGAGAGGTTTATTTCATGGCCACAGATCCCCTGAGCCTGACCTTCTCGGCCCTCGCGGACCCCACCCGGCGGGCGATCCTCTCCCGCCTGGTCTCCGGCGAAGCAACGGTGACCGAGCTCGCCGAGCCCTTCGAGATGAGCATGCCGGCGGTCTCGAAGCACCTGCGGGTCCTGGAGCGCGCCGGCCTGGTCGCGCAGGGCCGCGACGCCCAGTGGCGACCGCGCCGGCTCAACGTCGCCCCGCTCGAGCAGGTGAACCAATGGCTCGATCGGTATCGCACGCTCTGGGAGCAGCGCTTCGATCGGCTCGACGAATACCTGAACGAACTCCAGACCAGGGAAGGACGCGAATGACCCCCCGAATCGAGAACTTCGACCCCGAGCGCGACCTGGTGCTCGAACGCGTGGTGGACGTGCCGCCCGAGCTCGTGTGGGCCGCCTGGACGAAGCCCGAGCACGTGGTGAAATGGTTCACGCCCGCGCCCTACGTAACCACGGCCTGCGAGATCGATCTCCGACCCGGTGGCATCTTCGCGACGACGATGCGGTCACCCGACGGCGAAGAGTCGAGCAGTGCGGGCTGCTATCTCGAGGTCGTCCAGAACGAGCGGCTGGTCTTCACCGACGCCCTGCTGCCCGGCTTCCGGCCCTCCCAGGCGGCCTTCTTCACGGCGGCGATCCTGCTGGAGCGCGAAGGCGACGGAACGCGCTACATCGCCCACGCGATGCACACGGACCCGGCCGCCCGCGCGCAGCACGAGGAGATGGGCTTCCTCGACGGCTGGGGAAAGGCGCTGGAGCAGCTCGTCGAGATGACGGCTGAGCTCGCTCCGCTGTCGCTGATCCTCACGCGTCGCTTTGCTGCGCCGATCTCGCTGGTCTTCGAAGCCCTCAGCGACCCGAAGCACATGAAGCACTGGTGCGCGCCGGAGGGATGCTCCGTTGCCGATTGCACCCTCGACCCGCGTCCGGGTGGCCGTTGGCGCCTCGGTATGAACTGGCCGGACGGCAGCCTCCACCGGCAGGGGGGCGTCGTGGAGCTCGTGGAGCCTGGCCGGCGCATCGTCTACACGTTCGCGTGGGAGGACGAGAGCGGTGCCCCCGAGCACGAGAGTGTCGTCTCGATGACGCTTCGTGAGCTGGACGGCCAGACCGAGCTGCGCTTCCACCAGGCCTTCTTCGAGAGCGCCTCGAGCCGCGACTCGCACTCCGAGGGCTGGGCGAGCACCTTGGACGGCCTCGCCCGCCACCTGGAGAAGCTCCATGCCTGACGAGCACCACCAACGGGCGATCTTCGGCACCTTCGAGATCGAGCGGCACTTCGGCGCCCCGCCGCGCAGCGTCTTCGACGCCTGGGCGAAACCCGAAGCGAAGGGACGCTGGTTCGCGGGTCCGCCGGACGAGTGGACGCTGACGAGCTTCGAGCTCGATTTCCGCCCGGGGGGTCAGGAGATTCTCGAAGGCCGCTTCGGCGTTCTCACGACGCGTTACAACGCGCTCTACCACGTGATCGAGGACGTCGCGCGCATCGTGTACGTATACGACATGAGCGTGGGCGGGGTGCACGTGTCCATTTCGCTCGCGACGGTCGAGATCGAAGCGGATGGCGAGGGGACGCGGATGACCTACACCGAGCAGAGCGTCTACCTCGACGGGAAGGA
Organism: uncultured Spirochaetales bacterium; assembly: GCA_964649065.1. GTDB lineage: Bacteria > Myxococcota_A > UBA9160 > UBA9160 > SMWR01 > CAZYOL01. The sequence goes on along the minus strand of CAZYOL010000053.1, from coordinate 19,349 downwards.
CGGCACCGAAAGCCGGCGCTACGGAACCGGCGCGCTCTTCGATCGCCTGCACGCCATCCTGCCTGGCCAGCGCGAGACCGGCGTCGGACGCCGCGCGGGGAGCTGACCCGATGGCATCGACACGACGATCCGGGGTCTGCACGCAACGCTGGCGCGCGGCCGCCGCCGATGAAGCCGCCGCCTCCAACACGCCTCGATCGATCGAATCCGTGCGGCGCCCCAGGAAGCGCCAGGGGTGGGGCGGCCCGGGGGCCGCCCGACCCTCGGCGGGCTAGCGCCGGCGGCTGTGACCCGCGACGCGCGAGCGCGCGTCGGCGCGGATTTCCCCCTGGACGGACCACACCTGGAAGGCGGCGAAGCAGGCGGTGGCGCTCAGGGTGAACATGGCCATCAAGAAGATCGGGCTGATTTCGGACATCGTAGGCTCCTTCGGGGTTCGGCAGGCGCCCTATGATGTCTAAATCATATCTATACAAAAGCAAGACATTCCCGAGGATGCCCGACTGCATCCCCTCGGGGGGAACGTCCCGGGACCGATTCTCGGGGTTGAAGCCTTGGGGCGCGAGAGCTGCGGGCCGGGACCGCGGGGCCGGAAGAAGCCTAGGTGCCCGCCCCCTGGGGGCGCTCGTAGGCGTGGAGCGCCAGGGCCTTCTCGACGAGGCCGTCCGGATCCAGGCCATCGAACCGCCACAGGGCCGGGTCGTCTGGCGCCAGGCAGGGCCAGTAGAGGGCAGTCATCCCCGCGTGCAGCATCCGATCCGGCGTCGTGTTGAGCATGCCCGCCACGTTCGGATTGCAGTTCTCCACCGGGTCGATCCAGAGCACTTTCGAATCGGCGGGCAGGATCGCCGTTCTCTCCTGCCAGGATCTCTGGTGGAACAGGCTGATCGAGAACCCGCTGAAGAGCCGAGAGCCCAGGCCGTGCTCCTCCGCGAGCCGCTCGCAGAGCCGCGCGCCCATCGACAGGCCCGTGCCGGAGCCCACGACGAAGAGCGCCGCCTCGCCCTGCCCGTAGCGCCGGTATTCGTAGACCCCCTGCTCGAGGGTCGCTTCGGAGCAGGCTCCGGCCATCTCGGGAATCGCGAGCTCCTGCCGCGGGAAGATGACGAAGTGCGCGCCGCTCACGGCGTCGAGGGTTCGGCTCAGGGCGAAGGCCAGCTCCCGCGGGTTCGCGCAGACGTAGTCGTAGCAATCGATCCCGACGCGGATGGCGGTGACCTCCCGGTCTCCGGCGTGGGTGGGGCCGTCGGTTCCCAGGCCCTTGTCCGCGTGGGACCGCACCGCCCGATAGGGCAGACCGCGCCGGAGCGCATTGTTCACCGCGGGCCAGCTGCGGCTGTTGTAGCAGAGGAAGGTGGACTCGAGGGCGAGGAAGGGGCCCGCCAGATCCGAGTTGATCGCCTCGGCGATGTGAGCGGCGCCCTGCTCGTTGGCGCCGATGTCGAAGACGCGGGCCGCTGGACTCGGGTCGAAGGGAGTGACCACCGCGCCGCGCTCGCATCCGGTGGAGGTCCCGATGTCGGGTGAGATGTAGAGCAGGCTTCGCCCCCTCGCCTCGCAGATCGCCTCGGCGCGGGGCAGCAGCAGGTCGCGGAGGTACTTCCTCGGCACGAAGCGCTTCCATCCGCGCTCCTCCTCCTGGTACAGGGTGCCGAAGGAGCTGGGTTCGCCCTCGGCGCGCAGCCGGATCGGGAAGGTCGGCGGCTCCGCGATGCCCGGCACGAGCTCCTCGAGCAGCCTCGCGTCTTGGGCGAGATCGTCTCGCCGCCGATCGCAGAACTCGATCAGCTCGTCGCTCGCCGCGTAGGGATCGGCGTGCGGGTCGCCCCGGAAGCGCCGCAGCACGTGCTGCAGGTCCTCCTCCGAAATCGGTGCGCCATGGGTGCGCGGCTTGCGCTCGTCGGGAAGGCCGAATGCGGACAGCGTCCGCGCCCAGACCAGGCTGGGACCCCCGTCCCGTCGCGTCAGGGTGAGCGTCTCGTCCACCTCGTCCAGGCGGTGCCCGAAGATGGAGTAGGTCTTCCAGCCCGACGCGGCTGCGCGGGCCGTGGTGCTGCTCGAGAACTTGTAGCGGGAGTAGGTTCCTCCGGAGAGGGAGGAGAGGTTGTCGACGACGATCAGCGTGACGTTGGCGAAGCCGCGCTGCCCGATGGTCTCGACGGCCGACCAGAACTCGGGCTCGGCCACGCAGCCATCGGAGGCCATGATCCAGATGTGGGGGCGGAAGGGCTCGAGACCCTCCTGCCTCTCGGCGAGGCCCATTAGGTAGTCGCGCAGGGCGAAGCCGGGCGCGCGCGCGACGTCGCCGGCGAGGTCTGCGGACATGCCGCGGTAGGGCAGCACCGAGACGGGGCGGCCCTCGTGCCAGAGCCCTTCCGGATGTGAGGGCGATCCCTCTAGGGCACAGCGGTTCTTCACCCACGACTCGGGGATCACGTCGGGGAAGAGGCGCCAGAGGCAATGATAGATGACTTCCGGACCGTGACCGTTCGAGTAGAGGAAGGTGTCGTTGAAGCGCGCCCAGGGGTTGCGGAGATCCCAGAGCAGGTGCCGGCCGATCAGGCACGCGGCGATCGTCGAGGAGGCGCCATTGGCCGCGAGGTGGGCGGTCCCGCTCGGGTGCTTCTTGCAGAACTCGCGCACGGTCGCGTAGGCCCCGAGCAAGGCGGCGTCGGCGAAGGCCTGGAGGCCGGGGTATTCGTCGTCGAAGTCGCGAGGGCTCTCGCCCGGGAAGCGATTGCCGAGCGTGACGATTCCGAGCTGGTTCATGACCGTCGAGGATCCTCCGCTCTGCGCCCCCGAGACGAGGCATATCCCATTCGACGCCGCTTCGCTCCGTCCTCCGGGGGCTGTGAGGATTCCGGCGCAGCTCCCGGCGGCCTGCGGGGCCTCCTCGTGCGGGGCTTGCCGGGCGAGGCGAAGCTCCGGGCCCTGCGGCGCTGGAAATCGGGGGCTCACTCGGTGACACTCGCGGCCCGCCGCCCGCGGGGCGGAGTCGCAGGAAGCCGAGCAGGAGCCCATGAGCGCGGAATCCCGGAGCCCGGAGGCCCAGGCGGAGGCCCGGCAGCTCTTCGAGATCCGCGAGTGACCGGTCGGGGGGAAAGAGGCAGGGGTGTGAGCACGGTCGCCGCCGACGCGGGAGCTTCCCCCGAGACGCCTGCGAGCGCACCCGACGCCGGTCACGCCAGCCTGGTCGGCCTCTTCCTCGTCACGCTCGCCACCCTCGCCTTCCAGGTTCTCCTCACGCGCATCTTCAGCGTGACCCTCTGGTATCACTTCGCCTTTCTCGCCGTCTCCCTGGCGATGCTGGGAATGACCGCCGGCGCCATCGGGGTGTTCCTGTGGCCCGGGCGCTTCCCCGCTCCGAAGCTTCACGCCCGGATGGCGCAGAGCTCGCTCTGCTTCGCGGGCGCCATCGTGTTCAGCCTGCTGGTGCACCTGCACCTGCCGGTGCGGACGGACGGCTCCTGGAGCGCGATAGCAGCGCTCGTGATCACCTGCATCGTCTTCTTCATCCCGTTCACGGCCAGCGGCGTGTGCGTGACATTGGCGCTGACCCGCTTTCCCGAGAAGATCGACAGGCTGTACGCGGCCGACCTGATCGGCGCCGGCATCGGCTGCGTCGCTGTCGTGGTGCTGCTCGAGGTGACGGACGGTCCCACGGCGGTCATCGCGACGGCGGTCCTCGCCACGCTCGGCGCCTGGAGCTTCGCTCGGGCGGCGCCTTCGGTGGGACCCGAGCGTCGCGCCGCCGCAGCGGGCGCCGTCGTGACGGCCCTGTTCGTGCTCGGGAACACCTGGCTGGTGTACCAGCAGGCCGGTCTGCTGCGGGTGCGCTGGGCGAAGTCGTGGACCGGCGCAGCGATCTCGACCCCGCGGCCGCTGCTCGAGCGCTGGAACTCCCACTCGCGCATTCGCGTGTGGGGCGATCCCGAGGCCGCCCGGACCCCCTTCGGCTGGAGCCTCAGCCCGGCGATGCCCGCCGGCTTCGATCTGCCCCAGCTCAACCTGGACATCGACGCCAGCGCCTTCACGGTGCTCACCCGCTTCGACGGCTCGCTCGAACCCCTGGGGTTTCTCGAGTACGACGTCACCAACCTCGCGCACCACCTCCGCCCGAACGCGAAGGTCCTGGTGATCGGCGCCGGGGGCGGAAGAGACCTGCTCTCGGCTCTGTACTTCGACCAGACCTCCGTGCTCGGCATCGAAGTGAACGCCGACATCCTGGACGTCGTCCACGGCGTCTACGGCGACTTCACGGGCCACCTGGATCGGCACCCGAAGCTGCGCTTTGCCAACGACGAGGCGCGCAGCTACGTGGCCCGGCTCGACGAGCGCTTCGACATCATCCAGATCTCGCTGATCGACAGCTGGGCCGCCACGGGTGCCGGAGCCTTCGTGCTCACCGAGCACTCGCTCTACACCGTCGAGGCCTGGAAGTCCTTCCTCGAGCACCTGAGCCCGCGAGGCGTCCTGACCGTCAGCCGCTACTACTTCCCGCACAACCCCGCCACCGCGTACCGCCTGACGGCGTTGGCGGTGCAGGCGCTCGAAGAGCTCGGTGTCTCGTCTCCGCGGGAGCACCTGGCGCTGGTCTGGCTCCCCGCCGACCAGGGCTCCATGTGCACGCTGCTGGTGAGCGCCTCCCCCTTCTCCGCGGCGGACCTGCGAAAGCTGGATGCGGTCGTGGAGCGGCTGCAGTTCGAGATGGTGCTGAGCCCCGAGCACGCCGTCGACGACGTCTTCGCCCGCGTCGCCGCCGGGGGCGACCTCGTCGACTTCTTCGCCGAGTTTCCGCTGGACATCACGCCGTCCGTGGACGATCGCCCTTTCTTCTTTCACATGCTGCGGCTTCGCGACTTCTTCGCCCGCGAGCAGGTCGGCGGACAGGGCCTCGTCCAGTTCAACCTCCGCGCCGTGTCGACGCTCGGCACTCTGCTGGCCACGCTCGCGCTGCTGACGATCCTGTGCATCGTGGTTCCGATCTCGCTCCGCAGCGAGCTCGGCAGCCTGAGGACCGCGGCGCCCTGGCTGCTGATCTTCGCCGGCATCGGGGTCGGCTTCATGATGGTGGAGATCTCGCAGCTGGAACGCCTCATCGTGTTCCTGGGCCATCCCACCTACGCGCTCACCGTCCTGCTCTTGGTGCTGCTGCTCAGCGGCGGGCTCGGTAGCCTGACCACCGGGCGCGTGTCCTCCTCGAGCCTGGCGGTCAGTGGACGCGTCCGCTTCGCTGTCCTGATGGTCGCGCTCGCGCTCTTCGGCGCACTCGTGCCGCCCGTGACCGAGCTCCTGCGGGCGAGCGAGACGCCGATTCGCGTGGCTGCCTCGGTGGGCCTGCTCTTTCCCGTGGGATTCCTGATGGGGATGCCCTTCCCGCTCGGGCTGCGCGCGGCCACGGACGCGGGCCGGGGCGACCTGACGCCCTGGCTCTGGGGGGTGAACGGCGCGACGAGCGTGCTCGCCTCGGTGCTGGCGATCGCGGTGGCCCTTTCCTTCGGGATCTCGACGTCGTTCTGGGTGGGCGTGGCCAGCTACGGCATCGCGTCGCTCGGATGGCTGTGGGCGACCTGGAGCCGCGGCTCCTGAGAGACGGGCGGCTCCTCGTGCCGACGCGAGACATCGGTCGCCTGCGTGGCGCGGCGTCCCGGCACCGGATGATCCGGGGCCTAGGAGCGTGATACCCAGGCCGCGGCGCACGAGCTGCACGATGGCGGAGAGCGATGTCGCGTAGAGCGAATGATGCGGCTCTGCACCAGCCCGAGCACAGAGCTCGAGGGCCTGTCCACGCAGACAGTGCGGGTCCTCGAGGAGCAAGGGGCGACGGCTGGGGGTGGGCACTCTTCAAGCCAGATGACCCGGGTCGCAACGTCTCGACCTCCTACCAGGCCGACTGTCTCGGTTGCCACGCGCCGGCCAAGGCGAGAGACTGGGTCTACATCGAGGCCTATCCCACGCTACGAGAGCGCTGAGGCGCGAGGCCCGAGTGCCCAATCGGAGCGCGCAAGGTCAGACCGGAGCGGGCAAGGCCAGACGGAAGGGGCTCGGCTACGTTTCCCGGCCGCTTCTGGCCGAGTGTCTCGTGAGCATTTTCGGCCAGGCGGGGGCACGCTTCCGGGAAGCGAGCGGTCGCGATGCTCGGGCGGGGTGATGAGCAGATCCACGAGCGCAGGCATTCACATCAAGCGGGTCTACGAGCCGGCGAGCCGAGCCGACGGCAAACGCGTTCTCGTCGACCGCCTGTGGCCTCGGGGGCTGTCGAAGGAGCGCGCGGCCATCGACGTGTGGATGCGGGACCTCGCGCCGAGCAATGAGCTTCGCAAGTGGTTTGGGCACCAGGCGGATCGCTGGGCCGAATTCCAACGACGCTACGAGAAGGAGCTGCAGGAGCACGCCGGGCTCGTGGCCCAGCTGGCCGGTTGGGCCCGTGCGGGTCGGGTGACGCTCGTCTTCGGCGCAAAGGACGAGGAGCGAAACCAGGCGGTGGCGTTGCTGCGCGTATTGAACAAGGGGCTCGACGGCGTGCGAGCGAAAGGCAAGGTCGACTGAGGAGGATGGACCCTCTCGCCGTTCGGGTGGGTGAGCGTCCTCGCGTCGGTGCTCGTCGTATCTTCCACCTGGACCCCGAGCAGCGGCCCAGTGGTACAGGGCCCGGTGATTGGAGCGGCGGCGCTTGCGTACGGCAAAGCGCACCGAACCCCAACGCGATCCAGGCCGACGCCATACTGCCGGTCCAGCGGGAGATCGGTGCGCCCGGCCGCGGGGCTGCGCCCGCCCCGGCCCCTCTCGGCATCGACTCATCCAGGTGTAGAGAGGGCTACGTCCCCCGAGGCCACAGCTATACTCAGTGGCTCGCCCGCCCAGCGGCGGGCCCTGGAGGGGGTTCCCATGGTCTCGGAGCTGTTCGACCCGGCGCGGTGGCGGGAGGTGCCGGGTCTCGACTTGACGGACGTGACCTATCACCGTGCCGTCGATCAGGGTACGGTGCGCGTTGCCTTCGACCGGCCCGAGGTGCGCAACGCGTTCCGCCCCAAGACCGTCGACTCCCTGTACCGGGTCCTCGACCACGCCCGCATGACGCCCGACGTGGGCTGCGTGCTGCTGACGGGCAACGGCCCGTCTCCCAAGGACGGCGGCTGGGCGTTCTGCTCGGGGGGTGACCAGCGCATCCGCGGGAGCGACGGCTACCAGTACGAAGGGGCGGAAGCCGGCACGCCCGACCCCGCCCGCACCGGTCGCCTGCACATCCTCGAGGTGCAGCGCCTGGTGCGCATGATGCCCAAGGTGGTGATCGCGGTGGTGCCCGGCTTCGCGGTAGGCGGCGGTCACAGCCTCCACGTCACCTGCGATCTGACGCTGGCGAGTCGCGAGCACGCCGTCTTCAAGCAGACCGACACCGACGTGGCGAGCTTCGACGGCGGCTTCGGCTCTGCCTACCTGGCCCGGCAGATCGGGCAGAAGTTCGCGCGCGAGATCTTCTTCCTGGGCCGCAGCTACTCCGCGGAGCAGGCCCACCAGATGGGCATGGTGAATGCCGTCGTGCCCCATGCAGAGCTCGAGGCGACGGCTCTCGAGTGGGCGGCGGAGATCAACACCAAGAGCCCCACCGGCCAGCGCATGGCGAAATTCGCGATGAACCTGATCGACGACGGGCTGGTGGGCCAGCAGGTCTTCGCGGGCGAGGCCACGCGCCTGGCCTACATGACGGAGGAGGCGAAGGAGGGCCGCGACGCCTTCCTGGAGAAGCGCGAGCGCGACTTCTCGCGCTTTCCCTGGCACTACTAGGGCGCTGCCGGAACCTGTTCGAGATGGCCGCCGCCTATCTCTTCCATCTCGCGCGCAACCCTCCATTCGTGGATGGCAACAAGCGCACATCTGCGCTCTCGTCTTCCTTGGCCTGAACGGCCAGCGACTCGACGCAGATCCCGACTCGCTCTACGACCTCGTCGAAGGCGTCGCCCCCGGGCAGGTCGACAAGGCAGGAGTGGCGGTCTTCCTCCGCGTGCACAGCGTTCCGCGTTGAGCGCGGCCTGCCAGAGTCGCTCCTGGGCGCCGGAGAGGGACAGCTCCGCTTCGGAGCCCTCCGGGCGCCTTCGCGGAGCCGGAGACAGCGCCGCCATCAGCCCCGCCTTCTCCGCCCGGATCGACTCTCGGAGCTCGGCAGTCAGCCCTCCCTGAGGCGCATCGACGCGCAGGCGGCCTTCGACCACGCTCAGCTGGACGTCGGGCCGCTCCAGCTCGGTGAGGATCTCACGAATCCGAGATTCCGAGGTGCGGAATCCCCTGCCTGGTCAGTCCGCCTCGCCATCGGCCCGGCCGCGATCGACTTCGAGGCTCGACAGGTCCGCGAGCGGACCGAGGAGGCGTGCCACCTCGCGCAGCAGGCGGCCGCGATTCGCCCTCTCCCGGGGATCGTCGGACATCACCATGACCTCGTCGAACAGCCGTGCCACGGGCGCCTCGAGGTCGGCGATGGCGCCGAAGGCCGAGAGGTAGTCACCTTGCGCCAGCTTCTCCTGGACCTTGGCCTCTGCCGCGCCGATCGCCTCGTACAGGGCCTTCTCGGCCGGCTCGGCCAGGTCGTCCGGCGAGACGCCGCCCTCGGGAAGATCGGCGAGCTGTTTGCTCACGATGTTGCCCGCGCGCTTGAAGACGGTGGCGACCGGCGACAGGTCGCGCTCGCGCACCAGCTCCGACAGCGCCTCGATCCGGCGTGCGGTGTCCGGGATGTCGTCGTGTCCCGCGAGCAGCACGGCCTCCACGACGTCCGACCGGTGAGCCTCCCCCCAGAGCGCCTTCATGCGAGCCCGGAAGAACGCCTCGATCTGCTCGACGAGCGGCTCGTCGCCCTTGCCGCGTCTGGAGCGCGCCCTCGCGTTCAGCTCGGGGGGCAGGGTCGGATCCAGCAGCTCCTCGCAGCGGAGGATGAGCTCGCGGAGTGAGAACGAGATCCCGAAGCCGCAGGCGACCCTCACCACCGCGATACACGCCCGTCGGAGGCCGGAGGGATCCGCATTGCCCCTCGGGCTCTCGCCCACCGCGAACAGGGCACACAGCGTGTCGAGTCGATCGGCGATTCCCAGCAGCGCGCCGGCTGCGGCCGAGGGCAGCTCGTCGCTGCGTCCCTGGGGCAGGTAGTGCTCGCGGATCGCCCGGGCGACGCCCTCCGACTCCCCGTCCAGCAGCGCGTACTCGCTGCCCATGACCCCCTGCAGCTCCGGGAACTCCCCCACCGCGAGCGTGACGAGGTCCGCCTTGGCGAGATGGGCGGCTCGGGTGGCCTCTTCGGCCCACTCGCCCATGCCCGCGCGCTCCGCCAGCTCGCCGACGAGGGTCTCGACCCGCTGCACCTTGGCGCGCAGGCTCCCGACCTGGTGATGGAAGACGACGTTCTCGAGCTCCGGTACGCGGTCCCGCAGGGCGCGTTTTCGGTCCTCATCGAAGAAGAAGCGGGCGTCGGCGAGCCGGGCGCGCAACACACGCTCGTAGCCGCTGCGGGAGAGGGCCGGGTCGGCGACCTCGGTGTTCGAGATCGCGATGAAGGTGGGCATGAGGCGGCCCGCCTCGCCGAGCAGGACGAAATAGCGTTGATGGTGCCGCGTCTCCTGGATCAGGAGCTCGCTCGGGAGGCTGAGGAACTCTTCGTCGAAGGAGCCGACGATCGGGAAGGGCTTCTCGACCAGGAAGGTCACCTCTTCGAGGAGCTGGGGATCCTCCCTCACCGACCCCCCGTGCTCTCGCGCACACTCCTCCAACGCGGACCGGATCGCCGACGCCCGGCGCTCGGGGTCGATGACGACGTGCGCTGCTTCCAGGCGCTCGAGGTATTCGTCCGCATGCCGGATCGAGATCGGCCCGGAGCCCAGGAATCGGTGGCCGCGGGAGGTCCGCCCGCTCCTCACGTCCCCGAAGGCGAGGTCGACGACCTCGTCTCCGTGGAGCGCGCAGATCCACTGAACGGGCCGGGCGAAGGCGACGTCGACGTCGCCCCAGCGCATCGACTTCGCGAAGTCCAGCCGCAGAGCTCCGTGGAGGATCGGTCCCAGCAGATCCAGCGCCGGCTCGCCCTTGTTCAACACCCGGGCGACCAGGTATTCCCCTTTGTCGGTGGTCTTGCGTCCGAACTCGCTCACCTCGACGCCGCTGCGCGCCGCGAAGGAGAGGGCCGCCTTGGTCGGATTGCCCTCCGCGTCGAAGGCGACGCGCGCCGGGGGGCCGGTCTTCTCCTCCTCGACGTCGGCGCTCTGATCGGCGACTTCCTCCACCAACAGCGCCAGGCGCCGCGGGGTGCCCCACACCCGGTGCGCCCCACGCGACAACCGCGCGGCGTCGAGCCCGCTGAGGACCGTGTTGGCGAGCTGCTCCAGCGCCGGCCGCACGGACGAGGCGGGGAGCTCCTCGGTCCCGATCTCGAAGAGCAGCGACCTCATTCGGGCGAATCGCCTTCGTAGCTCAGCCACCAGTCCGAGGCCGACGGCCCTTCCAGGCCCGGCGGGTGCTCTCCCACGCGCCACTTCGCGTCCAGCAGGGGCCAGCCGGCCGCGTGGCGGGTGCGGACGTAGCCCTGGGCGCAGCGGCGGGCGCAGTCACGCACGCGCCTCAGGTAGCCGCCGCGCTCGGTGACGGACAGGGCGCCCCGGGCGTCGAGCACGTTGAACAGGTGAGAGCACTTCAGTGCGAACTCGTAGGCGGGCAGGGGGGCGTCGGCGTCGGTGAGACGGTGCGATTCGCTTTCGTAGGCGCGGAACACGTCGAACAGCATCGCGGGATCCGCGAGCTCGAAGCTGTAGCGGCTCATCTCTGCCTCGTTGGCCCGGAAGACCTCCGAATACGTGACGCCCTGGACCCACTCGACGGCGTAGACGTCCACCACCCCCTGGATCACCATGGCGATGCGCTCGAGTCCGTAGGTCATCTCTGCCGTCACCGGTCGGCACGGAAACGACCCACACTGCTGGAAGTAGGTGAACTGGGTGATCTCCATCCCGTCGCACCAGACCTCCCAGCCGAGGCCCCAGGCCCCGAGGCTCGGAGACTCCCAGTCGTCTTCCACGAAGCGGATGTCGTGTTCGCGACCGGAGATCCCGATCGCCTCGAGCGAAGCCAGGTAGATCTCCTGCACGTCCTTGGGAGAGGGCTTGAGGACCACCTGATACTGGTGGTGCTGGTACAGGCGGTTCGGGTTCTCCCCGTAGCGACCGTCGGCCGGCCGCCGCGAGGGCTGCACGTAGGCCGCGTTCCAGGGCTCGGGACCGAGCGCGCGAAGGAAGGTCGAAGGCGCCATGGTCCCCGCTCCGACCTCGACGTCGAAGGGCTGGACGACGATGCAGCCCCGCGACGCCCAGAACTCCTGGAGCGAAAGGATGATCTGCTGGAAGGAGCTGGCCGACAACTGCATCTCTCCGTCGCGCGGAGCGGTTTACTTGCCCAGCGCATAATAGCGTCCAGACTACGCGGTGGAGACGGTGGAGGGAGGCAGCGCGGCGGCGCTCAACGAGTTGTTCGAGGCCCAGGCGGAGTCGACCCCGGGGGCCATCGCCGTGCGCTCTTCCGCCCTCCTTCTGAGCGAGTTCTGCTGCGATGAGCCGGCGCAGGATCTCGGCTGCGCTGGCTCCCTCGCTCTCGGCGCGAGCCTTCAGTGCCCCAGGAAGGGCCGTTTTCTCCTCGGCGGGACGCTAGTTGTCAGAAGCGCTCTCGCCCACGCGCGTCTCATGTCGCCCCGGATGCGGGCCTTCATGGACTGGATGAAGGACGCGCTTCCCGCGCTCGCGTGAGCGGGCGACCGGAGTGCCCTGAGCGCACGAGGCCGAGCGGGGTCCGACCTGCCCGGCTGAACCGCGAGGTCGACGACGCCGGTGCGCGTCAGCCGGCCGAGCGCTCGGCCGACAGGGCCTGTTCGGGGAGGACCTGGTCGAGCAGCGGGTTCGGGAATCTCCGCGCCAGGGTGATGGCGAAGAAGGTCTCTTCCAGGTCGGGGAGCTGCGCGACCTCGACCAGCACGCCGGTGTCGAGCTCGTCCTTGACCACGATGGGCGGCACGACGGCCAGGCCCTCGTGCTCGCGCGCCACGAGCCGCAGCATCGCCATGTCGTCGACCTCGGCGGCGATCCGGGGGCGAACGCCCAGCCGCGCCGCGAGCGCGTCGAAGCCGATGCGGATGCTCGACTCGGTGGAGGGCAACACGACCGGCTCGCTCGCGATGAGCTTCCGGAGGTCGCGGCTCCGCCGGCCTCGACGCGGGTGCCCGACCAGGCTCACCGGCTGCTCGTCGATGGCGTGGATCACCCAATCGGTGGCGGCGTCGCGCGGCGGCGCCACGTTCACGAGCACGACGTCGAGGCGATAGGCCTCGAGCGCCTGCAGCAGGTCGCCGGGCCTGCCGGAGCGGATCACCACCTCGACGTCGTCCCGCGACATCAGGGGTGCGACGAAGCGGAGCTGGAAGTTGCGCGAGAGCGTGGCGAGGGCGCCCACGCGCAGCACGCGACGCTGGGACTCGCCCAGCTCGCCCAGGGTGCCGACGAGCTCGTCGCCGGTGGCGAAGATCGAGTCCGCGAAGTCGAGCGCGATGCGGCCTGCCTCGGTGAGGTGGAGCTGCCGGCTCCGGCGCTCGAAGAGGTCGTGCCCGAGCTGCTCCTCGAGCTTGCGGATCTGCACCGAGAGCGACGACTGGGAGACGTGCAGGTGCTGGGCGGCCCGCGTGAGGTTGCCCTCGTGGGCGACCGCCCAGAAGTAGCGGAGGTGGTGGAAGTTGAGCGCCGACACGACACGATTCTATCAAAGCGAACGAAACGTTTAAATCTTTGAATTTTTCAGATTGACCGGTCTTGCCTATAAATCACGGCGTTCATACCATGAAAGAGATAACCTGATATGAATGTCTCTGCGCTTCTCGCCTTCCTGGCACCGCTCTCGCTGGTAGCCGTCGCGCTCCTCGCGGTCGCCGAGCCGGGGCTGCGGCCCCGCAGGGTCCTGGCCGCCAGCCGCGTTGCCACCCTCGGCTCGCTCGCACTGGCGCTGCTGGCCGGCCTCGCCGTCTTCGCGGCGGGCCCGCTGCAGAGCCCCGTTCTCGGGATCGGCGATCTCGGCCTGGGGGTCCGGCTCGATGCCTTGAGCGCCACGATGTTCGCGATGGTCGCCTTCGTCGGCGCGCTCGTCGTGGAGTTCAGCCGCAACTACCTGGACGGCGACGATCGCCAGGGGGCGTTCCTGGGCGGCCTCTGCCTCACCATCGCCGCCGTGCTTCTGCTCGTCATCGCGGGCAACCTGCTCCAGCTGGTCGCGGCCTGGATCGCGACGAGCCTGGCGCTGCACCGGCTCCTGGTGTTCTACGCCGACCGCCGCGGCGCCGTCGCGTCCGCGCGGAAGAAGTTCATCGTGGCCCGGGTCGGAGACGTCTGCGTGATCGGTGCGGCGCTCCTGCTCGCCCGCGCCTTCGGGACGGCCGACCTCGGTGCCGTCCTCGAGGCCGCGCGCGGCGCCGCCGCGGCGGGCACGGTCCCGGCTGGCGTCGGCTTCGCCGCCGTCCTCATCGTGATCGCGGCAGCCCTCAAGTCAGCCATGTTCCCGACCCACGGCTGGCTTCTCGACGTCATGGAGACGCCCACGCCGGTCTCGGCGCTCCTGCACGCCGGCCTGATCAACGCGGGCACCTTCCTCGTCGTCCGCTTCGGCGACGTGGTGATGCTGCACGCGCCCGCCCTGCAGCTCCTGATGCTGATCGGTGGCTTCACCGCCCTCTTCGCCTCGCTCGCCATGGTGACGCAGACGAGCGTGAAGACCTCGCTCGCCTACTCGAGCGCCGCGCACATGGGCTTCATGCTCATGCTCTGCGGTCTCGGTGCCCACGCGGCGGCCATCCTGCACCTCGTGGGGCACTCCTTCTACAAGGCGCACGCCTTCCTGTCCTCGGGGAGCGTCGTGGAGTATCTCCGCGGCCTCGGTGCCCGTCAGATCGAGACGGCCTCTTCCCCGCTGCGCGTGCTCGCGGGACTCGCCGCCGCGCTCACGATCTTCATCGGGCTCGGCACCCTGCTCGGCGCACCGATGGCCGAGCGGACGGCCTCCATGGTGCTGGGCGCCATCCTCGTGATGTCCACCACGCACCTGCTGACGAAGGGCGTGGGCGAGGTGCCCCGCGTCTACGTGATCGCACGCACCGCGGTCTCCGCCGCCGGAGTGACGCTCGCGTTCTTCGTCCTCGAAGCCGCTGCGAGCTGGATCCTGGGCAGCGCCGTCGCCGAGGTGCCGGACCCGGGCGCCCTGACCCTGGCGGTCACGGGCCTCGTCGTTCTGGCCTTCGCCGCGGTGACCCTGCTGCAGACCCAGCTTCCGGCCCGCGCGAAGGAGCCGGCCTGGCGCACCGCCTACGTGCACCTGAAGAACGGCCTCTATGCCAACGCGCTCCTCGACCGAATGGTCGGAACGCTCCGCTGAGCCGTACGGGCCTCCGGTCCGACGCAGCTCCCACGGCCACCGCCATCCACCCCCGCCGACAGGAAGGAATCGAATCATGAACGCCCTCGATCACTCCGCTGACACCGCCGCCGCCCTGCCGCCGAGCCCGGCCCCGCTGGATCGCGCCGCGATCGAGAGCGCGGTCGAGACGGCCACGCGACGGATCGCGCCTCTCTGGCCGCTGCGTCACTTCGTCGCGGTCAATCCCTTCCTCGGACTCGCCGACCACGAGTTCAAGAGCGCCTCGCGCGTGATGGCTCGCGTGGCTGGCGCCTCCATGACGGCCCCGAAGGCCTTCCTCGGCGACGCGATCCGCAGCGGACGCATCCAGCGCGCGGACCTGGAGGCGGCCTTGGCGGAAGCGGGCTCCCGGCAGGAGGGATCTCCGTGGACGGTGGAGGAGCTCCGGGCGTTCGCCTTCGCCGAGGAGCGGTCGGTGCCGATCCAGGTTGCCCCGACGGTGGCCGACGTGGCCGCCGAGCTCACCGGAAGCGATTGGTCGCACTTCGTCACCAACGCCATCTCGGGCTGGGCCGCGAGCCACTTCGACGAGGGACAGTCCTTCTGGCGCTCGCCCTGGCGCGACCTCTCGCCCTACGCGGCCTGGCATGCCGAGGCCTCGGTGGACCGCACGCCGGAGGTCTCCGGCGTGCCCGGCTTCCGCCGCGTCGTGCAGGGCCTCCCGGACACCGCCGCCGAGGCGACGGAGAGCGCGCTGGCCCGACTCGGCATACCGCCCGAAGGCCTCGAGACCTACCTGCACCGGCTGCTGATGACGATCGGAGGCTGGGCCGCTTTCGCGCGCTACCACGTCTGGGAGAGCGAGCTCTACGGTGGCACGAACGCCGAGCTCTCGGAGCTCTTGGCCGTGCGCCTGGCCTGGGAAGCCGCGCTCCTCGAGGCCTTCCAGCAGCGCGGGATCGCCGAGACCTGGGAGCGGAGGGTGGCGGGCCTCGCGGCGTCGGGGATCGGTCCCGCAGCCGAGGCGGACCTCGCGGCACGCCACCTGCTGCAGGACGCCTTCGAGCGGGCCGCGCAGCGCGAGGTGCTCGAGAAGCTCTGGGCTGCGGGCCAGGAGGCCCCGCCCGCCCGCAAGAGCGTGCAGGCCACCTTCTGCATCGACGTGCGCTCCGAGGTCTTCCGGCGCGCCCTCGAGTCGGTCGACCCGGGCATCGAGACGCTCGGGTTCGCGGGCTTCTTCGGCTTCCCGATCGAGTACATCCCGATCGGCGATGAGCGTGGCGGCGCCCAGTGTCCGGTTTTGCTGACGCCCCAGGTGGTGGTCCGCGAGTCGCTTCGCGATGCGAGCCGGCAGGAGGAGGAGGCGGCGTGTCACAAGCGCGACCTGCGCCGCGACGTGGCGAAGGCCTGGCGATCCTTCAAGTTCGCCGCCGTGTCCTGCTTCGGCTTCGTCGGCCCGGTGGGAATGGCCTACCTGCCGAAGCTCGTGACCGACAGCCTCGGGCGGACCAGGCCGGTGAAGCACCCTGGCAAGTTCGGGATCGACCCGGAGGTGCGCGCGCGCCTCGCGCCGGGTCTCGCCCCGGCCACGATCGGGGGGCGCGAGACCGGCATGACGGTCGAGCAGCGGCTCACGGTGGCGGAGGGTGTGCTGGGGGCGATGTCGATGACGCGCGACTTCGCGCGCCTCGTCCTGCTGATCGGCCACGGCTCGACGACGGTGAACAATCCGCACGCCACCGGCCTCGACTGCGGCGCCTGCGGCGGGCACACCGGCGAGGCGAACGCACGCTTCGCGGCGGCGGTGCTGCAGGACCCCGAGGTGCGGGCCGGCCTGCACGAGCGGGGCATCGAGATCCCCGAAGACACCGTCTTCATCGGTGCCCAGCACGACACGACGACGGACGAGATTGCGCTCTTCGACGAAGATCTCGTCCCGGCGAGCCACGCCGGTGATCTCGCACGGCTGCGGGACCAGCTGGCGCGGGCCGGCCGCATCGCCCGCGCCGAGCGGGCACGGCTCCTCGGTCTCGAGCCGGGGGCCGCGACCGATCCGGCCGTGCTCGCGCGCAGCCGCGACTGGTCGCAGGTGCGGCCCGAGTGGGGCCTCGCCGGTTGCTACGCGTTCGTCGCCGCCCCCCGGCACCGCACGCAGGGGGTCGACCTGGGCGGGCGCTCCTTCCTCCACTCCTACGAATGGCGCCAGGACGACGGCTTCGGCGTGCTCGAGCTGATCATGAC
Source organism: uncultured Spirochaetales bacterium (assembly GCA_964649065.1). Taxonomy (GTDB): domain Bacteria; phylum Myxococcota_A; class UBA9160; order UBA9160; family SMWR01; genus CAZYOL01. Next base: position 2,690 of record CAZYOL010000053.1, on the reverse strand, counting down.
CGCGCCGATGGTGGTCGCGAGCTGGATCAGCTTGCAGTACTACGGATCCTCGGTGGACAACCAGGTGTTCGGAAGCGGCAACAAGGTGCTGCACAACGTGGTCGGGACCCTCGGCGTCCTCGAGGGCAACGGCGGCGACCTGCGCGTGGGGCTGCCCTGGCAGTCGGTGCACGACGGCGAGAACTTCGTCCACGAGCCCGTGCGGCTGAACGTCGTGATCGAAGCGCCGATCCCCGCGATGAACGGGGTGCTCGAGAAGCACGAGTCGGTGCGCGAGCTCCTCGACAACGGCTGGTTGAACCTCCTCGCCATGGACGACAAGGGCCGCGTGTCGCACCGCTACGCGGGCAACCTGGAGTGGCAGGCGTTCGCGGGAGAAGAGGCGGCGGAGGACCCGACGGAAGCCGGGGTCCTGTCCGCCCCGAGCTGACGCCCATGCGAGACGAGCCGAGCGAAGCGATCCCCATGCGGCCCCGCTCCGCCCGCGGCAGGACGGCCGGCCGAAGCCAGGACCGCACCCACGGGCTGCTGTTCACGAACCACGCCTACGTGCTCGCCGAGCTGGCGCGCGATCCCCGGTTGCGGATGCGCCAGGATGGCGCAACAGCTACGTGGTCGGGGGCTCCCGGCCGTCCGCGGGTCCACGGGACGAGGCCGGTCCAATCGCGCTCGCCACGCACCACGCGAACGATCTGCAGTGGCTTCGCATCCGGGCGGAAGGCAATGAGCGCGGGACCGACCGGCCAGAAGGGATAGGGAGTGGGCGCAATGTCGTCGCGAGCGTGGCCGATTCCCGGGTTCTCAGCGAGCCGTCGAAAGGCTGTGTGAAGCGAGTCCGGGACTCTGTCGGCGACGCCGAACCCGAATCGCTCGGCGGCATAGTCCCAGATTCCATCGAGATCAGCTTCCGCGAGTGGCGTCAGGACGTAGCGAGGCGTCATTCCCCGGCGTTGCGTCTCTTGGACGCAGCGCGCTTCTTCACGCGGGCGACTGCCTCCTCTCCGTCGACCAGCTCTCCTCGTTCCGCCTGCTCGATGCCTTCCAGGACCTGCGCACGCATGGTGGCGAGGCGTGTCTCGCGCAGCTCGTCCTCCTGCTCGAGGAGACGAAGGCCGGCGCGGATGACCTCGCTCGCGGAGGAGTAGCGCCCGCTCTCGACCTTCTTCTGGACGAGCTCTTCGAGCTCCGGCGTCAGCGATACGTTCACTCCGCGAGGATCGCCGCGATAACAGAATCTGTCAATTCTCGTTATTGTGGATCGCCGAGACCCTCTCAGGGCGGCGACCGCGGGCGCGGGTTCGATTCCCGCGTCCGCTCCCCGCAGGATTGCTTCGGAATGAGGGCGCCTGGTTGCAGGGCGAGTATCCGTCGAGGCGTCGATGACGTGACGAGGCGTCTGCAAGAAGATGAAGCGGCTGGGATCGCACGATGATGCAGCAAGCCCTGGGTGCCGCCGCGGCTCGCGGCCGTCGATGGCGGAGAGGACGAGGGGTCGGGATCAGTCGTCCGGCCCGCGGTGCACGGTCTCCTGCTCGTCGACCCAGTCACCTTCGTCGAAGCTCATCCCGCGCCGGCCCGGCACCTTGCGCGTTGGCCCGGGCCGATTAGAAGCGGCAGGACTTGGGTCCATAGCAGAAGGTCTCCGTGCGGTACTTCCTGCGGTTCGGATTCCAGTGGTCGAGGATCATCTCGACGGCCATGTGCGCGCCCCAGATGCAGCTCGAACACGGAGCCGAGGCGTAGGTTTGCTTGGCGAGACGGCGGTGGCCGCGCTCGCGGTAGACCTCGATGGGCGGGGCGACCCCGTGCCATGGCGGAGGGGCAGCCGCGGAAGCCGTGCCCTCCCCTACGGAGAGCCCACTCACCTTGTAGTAGTCGACGACCTCGAGCCGAGGATCCGCCACAGGCTCCGCCCTCCCAGCGACTTCCTGGCCGACCTGGAAGCGGTGCTTCTCGTGAGCGGCCTTCCCGACACCGAGCCAGGCCGTTGCCGGCCTGCCGTCGAACTCGCCGCGGATTCTCAGCGCGTAGCCCAGATACTCGTGGTGGCGCTGATCGAAGGAGCGCCCCAGGCGAAAGCGCGGCTGTACTGACGTCAGGGTACCCTGCCAGTCGATCTTCATCTTCAAGACGTTCCCCGTCCTCGAAGGAGCAAAGTCTGCTCGAAGCGCGAGCGGCCGGCGAGCCACGATGGTTTCTGCCGGAGCGCCTTCGGCGAGGACTCGATCGTCGTCAGGAGGCTCTGGAGGGCCCTCCAAGCCGCGAACCGGCATGCGTGCGATCGCGTTGCGATTTTGCTTGCATCACGCTCTCCGGCGATCCTACACGCGGAGAGGTGGCCGAGCGGCCTTCGGCAGCGGTCTTGAAACTCGTTTCGGGGTGGGGCGGGTTTCTCGAGATAGATCAGAGACTCAGGTTCGATTCCGGGCGAACCTGATGCAAGCAGAATTGATCCTTCCTGATCCCTGGTGATCCCTCTTGATCCCGGGTGATCCCTGGCAGTCAGAATCATCCCTCGTGAATCCCTCCTTGCAAGCGGTCGGTCGTTCTCCCTGCCTCCGCCGATCCATCGTCCCGACTTCGCGGGCCTCGCTGCAGCGGGTGCCGCGAGGCCTACGGCTCGAACACCGCCACGAGGATCTGCGCGACGTGGCCGAAGTCGCGGTCGAGGGTCACGAGCTCCGTGCCGT
>CAZYOL010000052.1:5850-23479 GCA_964649065.1 uncultured Spirochaetales bacterium | reverse complement strand
AAGTAAGTTCTCGTTTGTCACGTCTAATTCCTCGAGGACCGGCGTGCCGACGAACTCTCTGATCGTCATCGTGCCGCCGCCGGTGTTGCAGCAGTTCGGGGGCCCCGGGTTGGGCGGGTTGCCCTGGGCCGGGTTGTTCAGCGTGATGGTGCCGTCCGTGGGGAAGGCGACGCTGATCTCGGTACCGAGGTCGTAGAACTTGACGCTCGCCGAGGCCGGCGCGGCAATCGCCAGGGCCAGCATCAGCGCGAAGAGCAGGATCCGCATGATTCCTCCGTTCGAAGAGCGCCGGCCGCGGCACCCGCGGCGGCCGACACGACACTTTTGAAGCAAGTCCCGTGCCGACTCGGGCGGAGCGGAGTTTCCCGTTTCTGTTCGGTGGCTTGGGTGGATGGCAGGCCGTGCCCGCCGCCGTGCTCGGTCGGAGCAGAAGCCGCCGGCGACCGCCCAGGAGTGTGCGAACTTCGGGGCAACGTTCCGGAGTTCCTGGGCTTTCTGGCGTTGGGGTCCACTGGAGGATTCTGCGCCGGCCCTGGAGCAGGCTGCGCCGGCAGCGGCCCGGCCGGGTCAGAAGAAGCGATCGAAGAGGTCGCTCATGTAGTTGACGCCGATCTTGAAGCCGACCAGCCGCGGCGGCTGGTACTGGGCCAGCACCTGCCCCCCGGTCTGCTGGGGGCCCACGAAGACCGAGTTGATCACGTCCTCGTCCGTGACGTTGTTGACGAAGAACTCGGCGGTGAAGCGGTCGTCCTGGCTGCGCCAGAAGAGCTTCAGGTCGAGCTTCGCGAAGGGCGCCTGGCTGAACTCTTCCAGGTTGAAGACCCGGAAGAAGGTCTGGCCCTGGAACTGGGTCTGGGCGCGGGGCGTCAGGAATCCGAAGCGACCCAGGTCGATGGTGTACTGCACGCCCAGCGAGCCGGCCCAGTTCGGCGCCTTCGGCAGGCTGTTGCCGCTCACGTCGACCTTGACCGGCGTCGGCGGGGGCCGCGGCGCCACCAGGCCCATCTCGCAGTTCATGCGGGTGTCGGCGTTCACGATGAACTCGCAGCCGCGCACCGTCGGATCCTCGATCAGGAAGTTGTTGATGCGCGAGTCCAGGTAGTTGAAGAAGCCGTTGATCGCCAGGCCCTCGATGGGAGTGGCGTTCCACTCCAGCTCGACCCCGCGAATCGTGGCCGAGCCGTCGCCGCGGCAGAAGAAGTTCGGGCCGTTGAACTGGCAGATCTGGAAGGGGTCGTACTCGGTCCAGAAGGCCGTGGCGTTGACGCGCAGCCGCCCGTCGAAGAAGTCGTTCTTCGAGCTGACCTCGTACTCCCACACCATCTCGGCCGGATAGGGTGTGCCCAGCAGGTTCTCGAAGCCGGGAGCACCCGGGTTGCCGAGCGGGAAGCCGCCGGCCTTGAAACCGCGGGTGACCGAGAAGCCGAGGGTGCTCGAATCGTTGATCTGCCAGTCGAAGCCGGCGGCGGGCGTGAAGGCGGAGAAGGTTTCCTGGATGTCATCCGGGTTGGTGACCGTCTCGATCACCAGCTCCTGGGGCCGCTGGAGGAGATTTCGGAAGTACAGCCCGCAGCCGTCCTGGGCGGCGCGCGTCTGTCCGTCCGTGCTCGTGATCTGGTTCGGATTGTTGCGCGGCCGGAAGCTCTCGGAGAGCTGGATCGCCTTCTTCCGCTCGCTGGTGTAGCGGAGCCCTGCAAAGACGCGCAGGCTGTCCAGCGGCCGGAAGCCGACCGTTCCGTAGCCGGCGATGCTCGTCGTCCGCACCGTATTGTCCAGGGCCGTGTCGCCCGCGGTTCCGTCGGCCAGGCTGTCGAAGCAGACGTCGGTGTCGATGTCCTCGCGGAACCAGAAGAAACCGGTCTTGAAGTCGAAGCGGCCCACGTCGGGGCGCTCCAGGAAGAACTCCACCGAGTGCTGCCTGGAGTCGCGCCGCAGATCGAGGCGCGAGTCGGGGAGATTGAAGCCGTCGAAGTCGGCGGTGCTGTCCGTCAGGATGTTCCACCAGCCGCCGACGAAGCCGAAGCGCAGGTCGCTGAACTCGGTGTCCTCGAAGAGGGGGATGTCGTAGCTGAGCTGCCCGGTGATGCCGATCTGGAAGTTGTCCTGCATGTGCGGGGTGTCGAAGTAGCTGACTCGGGGATCCGAGGGGATGCAGGGGTCGAGCGCCGGAAACTGGGTCGGTCCCTGGCCCGGGATGTTGATCTCGGGAGACTGGAAGAGGGGGTCGACCGGATCGGGACAGTTCGAGGGCAGGGGAGTGCCGGTCACCGGGAACTCCGGGGTCGGGATCGGGTTGCCGTTCGCGTCGCGCGGGACGAGCTGGTCGACGGCGAAGTTGTCCGCGAAGCCGGGCTGCTGCAGGTCGAGCTGGACGATGCGGCCCGTCGAGCGCGAGTTGGAGCCGTCCGGCGGCGCTCCGAGGAGCTGGAGCGCCGGACCGTTGCCCTTCTGCTGGGCGTAGGTCGCAATCGCGCGCAGCTCCAGGGTCTGGTCCGCCCACAGGGAGCGCAGCTGGCCGCGCACGGCCACGTCGTCCGCGTCGTCCGTCCTGCTGTCGCGGACCGTCCGGACGTTGTCGGGCCCGGTGCTCAGCGGGTCGATCAGGGTGAAGGGGAGCAGGGCGGCCTTCTGGTAGCCGGTGCGGCTCTCGTAGAGGACGCTGGTGCGCGTGAGGAGCTTGTCCTCCCAGATCGGCACGTTGACCACGGCCCGCGTCTGGACCGAGTCGAAGTTCCCGAAGGTCAGGTCGCCGAACATCTCGAAGTCCTCTTCGGGGCGCTTCGAGTTCAGGGCGATCTTGCCGGCTGTGAGGTTGCGGCCTCCCTCGGTGCCCTGCGGACCGCGCAGTACGTCGACCCGCTCGAGGTCGAAGAAGACCGAGTTCGCCGCCGAGGGTCGGCCCAGGTGGATGCCGTCGACCTGGAAGCCGACGCCGGCCTCGCCGACGCTGGTCAGGTTCTCGAGGCCCACGCCGCGCAGTGTGATGACGGCCTGCTGACCGACCTGCCCCACGTGCAGGGCCGGTGTGTTCAGGGCCAGGGTGTCGACGTCGGCGATGCCGAGGGTGTCGAGCTCTTCCTGGGAGAAGGTGGTGATGGCCTGGGGCTCGGCCTGGGTGGTCGATTCGAGCACCTCGCCCGTGATGACGATCTCCTCGATGCCCTGGGTCGGGGTCTCGCGCAGCTCGCCCCCGCTCTGCGCATCCTCGCCGGCGAGCTCGTCGGCCTCCTCGAGGCCTGGCTGGGCGTCCTGGGCCAGGGCGCTGCGGGGATCGTGGAGAGCGAGGAAGAGGGCGGAGAGGCCGAGCATGAGGTGCAGCGCATATGCACCGGGTCGGGGCTTCTGCACGGGCGGACAGAACTCCTGCTTGAGGTTGGGCCCCGGAGCATTATGCCATGATTTGACTGAATTGCAGGAATACTTTAGAAGCGATGCTGTGCGTACCGGGCCAACGCCGCGCAGGTGGAGGACCTCATGACCGCAGCGGCGCCCGCTCCGGGGCGGATGAAGACGATGATGCGCCCGGCCCATCGACGACGCAGTGCGGCGTACGTCCTGGTCGTCGCAGTCCTCGTCTTGGGCACGCCGGCCTCTGCCCGCGACGCCGATCGCGAGCGGCCGCGCGGGATCGACTGGGCCGACTGGATCCCCTCGATCGGCATCGGCGCCAGCTTCTACGGCCGGGGAGCCCAGGGTGCCTTCACGGGTGATCCGCGGATCACCGCCTCCCCCGCAGGCCCGAACCTCGACCAGGAGGTCACCACGGGCTTCGCCACCAACAACGGTCAGCGAGGCGCGCTGGGAGCGGTTTGCGCCGAAGTGACGGGGATCTGCCAGTACGACGGTCTGGAGAACGGCGGGGTCGATGGGCCGGGCTTCCAGCTGACGGGCCAGATCTTCAGCCCGGTGCTGGCCGAGATCCCGGGGCGGCCGCGGCTGCTTCTCCACGCGGGTAACGTCTTCACCTTCGGCGGTCGCACCCTCGCCCGGCAGGGCGACTCGCCGATGGACTTCCCGAATGCGAGCCCCGAGCCCGAGATGCGCGTGCAGATCAATGGGCGCACGGACAGCTTCTGGTACGTGGGCGGCGGCTTCGCCCTGCAACTCCCCTTCGAGAGCTATCGGACCTGGCTCAAGCTCAGCGTGGGCTTCAGCCAGGAGCGGCTGCTGGCCACCGGGCAGATCGACCAGACCGTGGTCGGCGGCTCGTCGGAGGACGTGATCACGGTGACGGGCACCCAGGCGCTCGAGATTTCGAGCATTGCCCCGGGCATCGGGATCGAGACGGAGGTCGGGCGCTTCGGCCCGATCAGTCTGATGCTCTCGGGCGACGTGCTGATCTCCCAGTCCCTGGGGCCGCCCCCGAACGCGGCCTTCCAGGTGGAGTCCGTGGCTCGCCAGGCCGACGGACAGTTCCCCTTTGGCAGCGGCACCGGCAACTTCAGTCTGGTGCCGAGCTCTACCCACGTGGTGGGGGGCCTGACCGTGCGCTTCGCCTGGGGCGGGACGGAGCGGAGGCGGTAGGATCCGCGCGTGTCCCGACGACGTGCCCGTCTCGGCAGGCTCGCCCTCGCCCTCGCCCTGGGCGGTCTCTGCGCCTGTGGCGACGCAGAAGAGCCCGAGGAGCCCGCGCCGACCTTCCGCGCGCCCGAGGGAGACATCTTCTCGGTCACGGCGCTCGGCCTGCAGATCGAGAAGCCGCCGGACTGGAGCTTCCTGCCGGTCACCAGTCTGCGCGAAGATGCAGACGAGGTGCTGCTGGAGGACGCGGCCGGCCTCTGGGAGCACCTCTACAAGCCGGCGCTCACCCCGCTGGTCGCCATGGCGCGTCATCCGGAGCCCTACGAGGGCCTGAATCCCACGGTCGAGCTCCACGCCATTCCGATCCGCGCCGAGGATTCGGCGGGCGTGGCCCGCGGCTACCTGATGAACGCCCGCCCGGATCTGGTGCTGAAGGGCAAGGCCCAGGGCCGACCGCTGCCGGACTACCGGGTCCTCGGCTCGCCGGTGAGCCACGAGGCGGCGGGGATCGAGGGGGCCAGCCTGGAGATGAGCTACCGCATGCCCGACCCCGGCGCGGCGGCGCAGCAGGCGGAGGCGGCCCGGGCGGCGGGCGGTCCGCCCGCTCGCGAGCGCTGGTGGCACGGGCGACGCGGCGTGGTGTTCTTCTACGTGGAGCAGATCGGCCCGGATCCCTGGCCGGAGGACCTCGCGGAGGACTTCGACCGGATCCTCGCCTCGCTCCGCATCGAGCAGTAGCGCGGCCGCCGCCCGTCCGAGGCTCGTCGGCGCGGCGCTCGGCCTCGGCGCGCTCGCCGTCGCCGTCTACGGCCACGGTCTGGCGGGGCCCTTCGTCTTCGACGACCGGCCCGCCATCGTCGAGAACCCCTGGATCCGCAGCCTGTGGCCGCCGTGGCGCCCGCTGCTGACACCGCGCGACACGCCCGTCGCCGGTCGCCCGGTGCTCAGCCTGACCCTGGCCTTGAGCTACGCCTGGGGTGGCCTGGATCCGCGCGGCTACCGGGCCTTCAACCTGGCCCTCCACGTGGCCGTCGCGACCCTGCTCTTCGCGCTGGTGCGCCGCGCGCTCTCGAGCTGGCCCCCGGGCGCGCTGCAGCACCGCGAGGCGACGCCCCTGGCCGCCGGGGCCGCGGCGCTCTGGTGCGTGCACCCCCTGGCCAGCGAGTGCGTCCTCTACGTCACGCAGCGCAGCGAGTCGCTGATGGCGCTCTGCCTGCTGGCGACGCTGCTCGGTGTCTCCGGTGCGGCGAGCGCCAGCGGCCCTCGCGCACGCCGCCGGGCCGGCGGGCTGGCGGTCGCCGCCTGCACCATCGGGATGCTGTGCAAGGAGGTGATGGTGGTGGCTCCGCTGCTGGCTCTGCTCTTCGACGCCAGCTACCACGCCGGCTCGCTGCGCCTCGCCCTGCGCAGCCGCGCCGGGCTCCACGCCGGGCTGGCCGCGAGCTGGCTGCTGCTGCTGGCGATCCTGCTCTGGGAGCCGCGGGCCGAGTCGGCGGGCTTCGCGCTCGGAGTGCCGGTCTCCATCTACCTGGCCAACCAGGCGCAGGTGGTGACGGACTACCTGCAGCGGGTGGTCTGGCCGCATCCGCTGATCTTCGACTACGGCTGGCCCCGGGCGCTCGGCTGGGGAGAGGTCTGGCCCGAGGCGCTGCTGCTCGGAGGCCTCGGGGTTGCGGTCCTCGTGCTGTTCCTGCGCCGACCCCGGTCCGGCTTCCCGCTGCTCGCGGCAGCGCTGGTGCTGGCGCCCACGTCGAGCCTGCTGCCCATCGCCTCGGAGGTCGGAGCCGAGCGGCGCGTCTACCTGCCGCTGGCCGGCCTGCTGGCCTGGGGCGTCGTGACGGGACGCTGGCTGCTCGAGCGGGGCCTGCCGTCGGGCTGGGCTCGAAGGACCGCCGTGGCCCTGGCGCTCGGGGCCGGTCTGGCCCTGGCGCTCACGGCGCGCGGGCGGGTCGCGGACTACGCCAGTGCCGAGCGGCTCTGGCGCAGCGTGGTGGAGGCGCGGCCCGACACGCCACGGGCCCTGGCGAACCTCGGAGACGCGCTGCGGGCAGAAGGCCGCCTCGACGAGGCCGACGCCCTGCTCGAGCGCGCCCTGGCCCTGCACCCACCCTTCGCGCGAGCCGAGGCGCTGCGCGGCTCGGTGGCCCTGTCCCGGGGCGACCTTGCTGCCGCAGAGCGTCATCTGCGCAGGGCCATCGAGCTGGATCCGCGGCGCGGCGACGTCCGCGACCGACTGGCCGTGCTGCTGGTCGAGTCGGGCCGGCCCGAAGAGGCCCTGGCCCAGTGGCGAGCCGCTCTCGCGCGGGAGCCCGACCAGCCGCTCGTGGCCAACAACCTGGCCTGGTGGCTGGCCACCCATCCCGATCCCGGGCTGCGCGGCGGCGCCTCCGCGCTGCACTGGGCGGAGCGGGCGGTGTGGCTGAGTGCCCGCCGAGATCCGGAGATCCTCGACACCCTGGCGGCGGCCTACGCGGAGCTCGGGCGCCTGGCCGAGGCGCGAGCGGTCCTCGAGGAGGCCCTGGGCCTCGCGCCAGACGGACCGGTGGCCGCGCAGCTGCGCGAGCACGCGGCGCTGCTGGAGGCCGGTCGGCCCATCCGCAGCGCCGTGCCGTCTCGCTGAAGAGTCGCCGCGCCGGCTCTGGGGGCAGTGCCGGTATACTGGGCTGCAGCCATGGCCGCCGACAGCCCCGCACGGGGCAGTGCCACGCCCGGTCGCCCTCCGCCGGCCGGCTCCACACCGGATCCCGACGTCACCTTCGACCGGGTGCTGTTCCTGCGCCACCTGGCAATCTTCGCGGGCGCCGTGGTGGCCTACCTGCAGCGCTCCGAGCTGGGCATCGGCTGGAGCGCGGTCGCGGTCGTCACGGCCAGCGCGCTGCTCAACTTCGTCTGCTCCTTCCTGCACCGCCGCCGGGGTCTCGAGCGGCTGGCCGCCGTCGCCTCCTCGGTGGTGGGCGTCGGCTGCTGGACGATCATGGCCGCCGTCACGGGGGGAGCCGCCGGCTCGCCCTTCCTGGCCGGGCTCTGGCTCGAGATCATCCTCGCCGCGATGCTCTTCGCGCTGTCGGGCATCGTGGCCGTGACCCTCTTCTCGATCGTCGGCCTCTCGGCCCTGGAGCTGGCCCTCGGCTTCCCCACCTCGCCGGTCACGCTGGCCCTCCAGACCGGCTTCCTGGCCAGCATGGGCGGCCTGTCCTATCTGGTCGCGCGCCACGCCCTGCGCCGCGAGGCTGCGCTGACCCGGGAGCGCGACGTCCTGGACGAGCGGCTCGCCGCGCTGGATCGCCAGCTCGAGCAGGAGCGCGAGGTCGGCCGCGTCGGGGAGAACGTGGCGCGCCTGGCCCACGGCCTGAAGAACGCGGTGCACAGCCTGCGCGGCTTCGCGTCGCTGATCGAGCCCACGGTCGGGGGGCGCGCCGGGGGCAACGCGGCCCTGGCCGGGCTGCGCACGGCGATCGACGACCTGGAATCCCTGGCCCGCCTGACCCTGGCGCCCGCCGAGGACGACGCCCACAAGGAGCGCTGCGAGCCGGGCGAGGTGGTCGAGCGGGCCGTGCGCGAGGTCTCGCTCGCCGATCCGCAGGTGGCCTGGTCCGTGCACGGCGGAGTGGGCACCGCCACGGCGGCGATTGCGGCCGAGTCGCTGCACGAGGTGCTGGTCGTCCTGCTGCGCAACGCCGTGGAGGCCATGCAGGGACGCGGAGCCGGTGAGGTGCAGCTGGGAACCCGCGACGGCGATCTGGTCGTCCAGGTGCGGGACGAGGGACCGGGCATCGATCCGTCGGAGCTGGCTCGCATCTTCGACCCGGGCTACACGACCAAGTCCGGCGGCAGCGGCTACGGACTCTTCCTGGCCCGCCGGCTGCTGGTCGGGGCCGGCGGCAGCCTGGCGGCGCGTCGCTCCGAGCGCGGCGCGCTGATGGAGATCGCGGTGCCGCTCTCGCGCCGCGGCGCAGCGGCCGCGGAGGCCGTCCGAACGGCGTCGTGAGCCCGGCTTGAGCCGCGGCGCGGGCGGCGCCCCGGCGCCCCAGGAGCTCGTGATCCTGGCGCTGGGCGGGCTCCTGGCCCTGCACCACGCCTGGCTGCTCGACGACGCCTACGTCTACCTGCGCTACGTCGACAACTGGGTGCTCGCCGGGCGCGGGCTGGTCTACAACCCCGGCGAGTGGGTGGAGGGCTTCACCAGCCCCGCCTGGGTGGTCTTGCTCGGGCTCTTGCGCGCGCTGGGTCTCGACTACTGGCTGGCCATCCGCGGCGTGGCCGTTGCGGCCTGCCTGGGCTCCGGCCTCCTGCTGATGCGTCTCGAGCGCCGGCTCGCTCCGCCGGCTGCTCCGCGCGTCTCGGTCACGCTGGCCCTCCTGCTGCCGAACTACGCGGTTCTGTGTTACTTCAGCTCGGGCACGGAGAGCCCCCTGGCCCTGCTCCTGGCTCCGGCCTACGCGCTCTATCTGGTCGGGCCCCCGAGCCGCAGCCTCGACCTGGCCGTGGCCCTCGGCCCGCTGGTGCGGCCCGAGCTCGCGCTGGCCGCCGCGCTCGCCATGGCCTTTCGCGCCGCCACCGACCGGCGACTGCCCTGGCGGACGCTCGCCCTGGCCGCGGCCTTCGGGGGAGGCTGGCTGCTGCTGCGCATTCGATTCTACGCCGAGCTGCTCCCGAACCCCTACTACCTCAAGGGCGGCAGCGACTGGTCCCAGGGGCTGCTCTACTGGGTCGACGCCGTCTGGCCCTACGGCTGGCCGCTGGGGGCGCTCGTGGCGGTCGGGCTGGCCTGGGCCCTGGCGCGACGGGGCCGCCTGATCCATGAGCGGCCGCGCCTGGCCATGCTGGGAATCGCCCTTGCCGTGGCCCTCTACGTGGCGAAGGTGGGAGGCGACGCGCGCCACTTCCGCTACCTGGCCTTCTCCTACGCCCTGGCGACCTGTGCCGCCGCCGGTCTGGCCGAGGCGGCCCTGAAGGGCCGGTCGCGCGGACTCGCCGCGGCCGTCGGTGCGGCGCTCGCGCTGCTGACCCTGTGGCTGCATCCCCAGCAGCTCGACGGGCCGCGGCTCTGGCGCACCCCCGAGACGCGGATGGTGTGGGGCATCGCAGACGCGGAGCAGCATCGGCAGCACGTCCAGCTCCCGGATCTCGATCCCTGGAGCTCTGGCTCCGCCATCGATCGCCGCTCCGAGTACCGGGCTGTCAGGGGCGTCGAGGGCCACAGCGCCGGCTACATCTGCTGGGCCCACTACGCGCAGCCCGGGCGCCGGGCCCTGCACCGCCTGGGCCTCACCGATCCCTTCCTGGCGCGCGTGACGCTGCCGGCCGATCGGCCGGGGCACAAGTGGGGGCTCATCGGACTCGCGCGCGACATGGAGCGGATCGAACGCTGGTGGGGCCGACCGCCGGCCCCGGGCATGTACCGGGCGGCGGTCGAGGCGGGGCGCGCGCCGGCCTGGGTCGCGGAGAACCTGGCGGTGATCGAGCGCATCGAGCGCCGGGTCTACAACGACGGACGCTGGCTCGAGAACCTGCGCCTCGCGCTGGAGCCCGCGGGTCGCATCAGGCCGCCGCCTTCCCGGCGCGACGCAGCGCCAGTCCGGCCAGCGCCGGACACACACCCAGAAGGGGCAGCAGGCTGAGGCGCCGGCCGGGCCAGAGCAGCTCTCCCGCGTTGAAGGAGTTCCAGCGCGCCTCCTCCCCGAGCGGCGCGAAGAGGGTGCCCAGCCAGGGCTCGTAGACGCCGATCGGGTGCGCCGAGACCGGCCCCGCGAAGTAGCTGAGCGGGAGCTGGGGGCTGCCCTCCTCGATGGCGCGCTCGGCGCGTTCGCGGAAGTCGCCGAGGAGGCGTTCTCGCTCGGCGAGGGGCGTGCCGTGCGCCTCCATGCTGCGCTCGGCCTGCTCGGCGCGCTCCCGGATCTGCGCAGCCAGGATGGGTCGGGCGCGCCCCCTGACGAAGAGCGGCACGAGGTACTCGGCCCAGGGGCTGCGCGCCCACTGCGGGCGATCGCCGCGCTCGGCGAGAGGGGCCACGCCGACCGGACTCTGCGGGTCGACCGCGGCCGCCAGGCCCATCGCCAGGACGGACAGCAGGGCGGCGACTCCGGTCCAGCGGGGCCACCGCGCGAAGCAGGGGGTGAGCGGCAGGGCCGCGAAGGGCAGGGCCGCCACCAGGTAGCGCGGACCCACGGCCCAGCCCCCGTGCCAGCCGTTGAAGCTCGCGTTGAAGAGCCACAGCAGCGCCGGGGCGCCGATACACAGCCACGGGTCGGGTCTCGCGAGGCCAGGGCGGGGAGCGACGCAGCAAGCCGCGAGCGCCAGCAGCAGCACCGGCGAGGCCAGCCACAGGCCGCGAAAGGGCGAGACGAGCAGGGCGAGGGCGCGCTCGGGTCTCGGCCAGCCGAGCACGCCGAGCAGGGCGCCCTCGCTGCGGAAGAGTGGGTTCTCGAAGCCGTAGGCCGTGGCCCAGGGGGCCCCGAAAGCCAGCTGGTGGTAGACCGCCAGGCCCAGCAGGGGCAGGGCCGCGCCCGCCGCCAGCCCGGCGAGGTCCGTTCTCGCCCGCTCTCCGCGGCCGATCCCCAGCCGGACCAGCACCAGGGGCAGGGCGAGCAGCGCCAGGTAGCTCGCGGCCACGGCGGCTCCGGCGGCCGCGCCGGCCGCCGCCCAGGCCAGGGCGCGGCGGCGCGGGCTCTCGGCCCGGCGGGCCTCGAGCCCGGCCGCGTAGACCGCGAGCAGCCCCACGGCCGCCGGGTTCTGCTCGAGGAGCTGGCTGGCGTAGACGGCGTAGAGGGTTCCGAAGCCGAAGGTCAGCGCCGCCCAGGTGGCGGAGCGGGGATGGCCCGGCCACAGTCGCAACGATACGTGCAGGAAGAGCACGACGCCGAGCGCCGAGAGCAGCCCGACGCTTGCGGCAGTGCTCAGCCAGGCGTTTCGGGTGAGCGTCCACCAGTGATCCGGATCGCGACCGCCGAGGGCGTCGGCCGCGTGCAGCAGCGCATAGGCCGGCACCGCCAGCAGCGAGGTCGCCGGGGCCTTGTTCGGATGGAAGTGTCCCCCTGCGAAGGAGAGGTCTCCGCTGGCCGCCCGCCGCTCGAGGGAGACCGGCGACCCCGCCGCCCCGGGCACGACCGTGGCGCCCCCGGGCCAGGCGAGCGGCCGCGGGCCCCCGGCCTCGAGGAGCAGGCCGTCCCGCACGGGCAGGCGGCGCAGCGTGCGGGAGTCGGCGTCTCGCTCGTAGACGAGGTAGCCGTCGATCGAGAGCTGCCGGGTCTCGACCAGGGCGCGGGTCATGGCGAAGCGCGCGTTCTGGTTCCAGCCGCCGCCCGGGTGGAAGAAGGCGTAGGCCAGGAAGCTGGTCGCGAAGAGCGGCAGCGCGATGCGCGCGCCCCGCTTCATCGCGGTGGACCGGCCGACGGAATCCACCCCACGCGCCTATGCTACCGTTCGCGCGTGCGTCGAGCGGGAGGCCCCGTTTCTGCACGTCGCCGTCCCGAAGGGCCGTCCTCCCTGCGCCGGGCCCGTCTCCGCGGCGGAGGGCGATGCGGTGCGCTCCTCGTGCTCAGCATCGTCGCCTGCAGCGAGCCGAGCGGGGATCCGCTTCACCGGGCCAACGTGCTGCTCCTGGTGGTCGACGCCCTGCGCGCCGACCACCTGGGCTGTTACGGCTACGAGCGAGCGACGAGCCCCTTCCTCGATTCCCTTGCGGCGCAGGGCGTGCTCTTCGAGTCGGTCACCAGCTCGGCCTCGCACACCGTGCCGGCCGTGGTCTCGCTGTGGTCCGGGCTCTACCCCGCCCGCCACGCCAACACCTGGTACCCGCGCACCCAGTCCGCGGGGATTCCGCGCAGGCGTCACCGACCGGAGATCCCCGAGCGTGTGACGCTGCTGGCCGAGCGCTTCCGCTCGCTGGGCTGGCGGACCGGTGCGGTGGTCGCCAACCCCTGGCTCGCCGAGCGCTTCGGCTTCGGCCGTGGCTTCGAGCGCTACCTCCACGTCACCAAGGACGTCCGGGAGCGCGACCACCCGCGTGCGCCGCAGCTAAAGCAGCGCGCGAGCGAGCTGCTGGACGGCTGGGGCGACGACCGGTTCTTCCTCTACGTACACTTCATGGACGTCCACTGGCCCTACGAGCCGCCCGAGCCGCACCGCACGGCCTTCCTGCCGGACGAGGGACGTCTCACCTACCGGAACGGACCGGCTCCCGAGGCCTCGCCCGAGGACGTGGCCTACAGCCGCGCCCTCTACGACGCCGAGGTGCGCGCGCTGGACGCGGCGCTGCGGATCTGGTGGGGCGAGCTCGTCGAGCGCGGCCTGGCCGAGCGCACGCTGCTGGTGCTGGTGGCCGACCACGGCGACGAGTTCCACGAGCACCAGGGCCTCGGGCACGGCTGGACGCTCTACCAGGAGGTCGTCCACGTCCCCTGGCTGCTGGTGCATCCCTCGCTGGAGCCGCGGCGCATCCGCATGCCCGTGAGCCTCGTCGACGTCGGCCCGACCCTCCTCGAGCTGGTGGGCGCGCCGCTGCCGAATGGGCTCGATGGCGTGGCCCTGGGGCGCTGGGCCCGGGGAGCGGCGGAGCCGGAGAGCCGCTCGCGAATCCTGCGCGCAGAGCTGGGGGATCGGGTGGCGTTGCGGAGTGGATCCTGGAAGGGGGTGCGCGAGGCCGAGTCGGGGCCCGCCCGCTGGTACGACCTGGCGAGCGATCCCTCGGAGCAGCGTCCGCTGGCCACGCCGCCCGTGGGAGCGGAGTCGCTGGCCCGGGAGCTCGAAGCGGTGCGCTTCCCGAGGGCCCTGGCTGCACGGCCGCCGGCCGGCGCGGCGGGGAACGAGGAGACGGGGGACGAGGAGCTCGGGCGCCAGCTCGAGGCGCTCGGCTATGTCGACTGAGGGCCGCTCGCGGCGCCTGGCTGCCCATGCCGCGGCGGGCGCGCTGATCCTGCTCCACGCTGCGCTGGCCGATCGCAGCCTCGAGGCGAAGTCGCCGACCTTCGACGAGACGGCCCACCTGGTGGCGGGCTTCAGCTACTGGGAGACCGGCGACTTCCGACTGAACCCGGAGAGCGGCGTGCTGCCGCAGCTCTGGGCGGGCCTGGTCCCCTGGCTCGGGGGTGCCCGGTCGCCGGACTTCTCGGGCGCGGCCTGGGAGAGCGGCGACGACTGGAGCCTCGCCCGGGCCTTTCTCTACGAGGTCGGGAACGACCCGGGGCGGCTGCTGCGCTGCGCGCGCCGCAGCATGCTGCTGCTGGGTGCCGCCCTGGGCGGGGTCGTCTACGCGCTCACGCTGCGTCGATACGGGGCCGGGGCCGGGCTGCTCGCCCTGTGGCTCTACGCCTTCTGCCCCAACGCACTCGCCCACGCGCGCCTGGTCACCGCGGACATCGCCTTCAGCCTGGCCTTCACGCTGGCCACCGCCACCAGCTGGGAGCTACTCGAGCGTCCGAGGCCCGCGGCGCTGATCGGATGCGGCGCCGCCGTAGCGGTGCTGTTCCTGACGAAGTTCGGGGCGCTGGCCTTCCTGCCGGTGGCCGCGGGGCTGGCGCTGCTGCGCTGGGTGGATCCCCAGCCGCTCGAGCTTCCCGTCGCCGGACGCCCTCCGGTCTCGGGACGGGCGGGCCGAGCGGCGCTGCTCTCGGGCTGCGGCGTCGCCGTGGCGCTGCTGGTCGCAATCGGCATCTGGGCGGTCCATGCCCTCGCGGGGGGCGGTGGCGCCCACTTCCACTGGGAGCGGGTCGAGGAGATGGGCGGGCCGGGCGCCGCGCTCTTGATCGGAGCCCGCGACCGCGGCCTGCTGCCGGAGAGCTGGCTCTACGGCTTCGGCTACACCCTCGACACCACCCGGGAGCGCGTCGCCTTCGCGGCCGGCGAGGTCGGCAGCCAGGGCTGGTGGTGGTACTTCCCCTATGCCGTCGCCGTGAAGACGCCGCTCGGCACGCTGGCCCTCTTCGCGCTGGCGGCCGGCTCGGCCCTGCTGCGCGGGCTGCCCGCCGAGGCCTGGCCCGCGGTCCGGCGCGCGGCGCCCTGGCTCTCGGTGTTGATCGTCTACGGCGGCATCTCGCTCGGCTCCCAGATCAACATCGGCGTGCGCCACCTGCTGCCGATGCTGCCCGCGGCGCTGATCCTCACCGGCTCGCTGTGGGCGCGCTGGAACCGCCCCGTCGCGCGCGGGCTGCTGGCGGTGCTGGCCCTGGCGACCGCCCTGGAGACGCTGGCGGTGCATCCCCATTACCTGGCCTTCTTCAATCGGGCGGCCGGCGGGCCCGCAGAGGGCTACCGACGGCTCGTCGACTCGAATCTCGACTGGGGGCAGGACCTCCCCGGCCTGGCGGCCTACCTCGAGGGCGAGGGCGCCGGAGCGCCCGGCTCGTCCGGGGCTACGCCCTGCTACCTGGCCTACTTCGGCAGCGTGGATCCGGCGGCCTACGGCATTTCGTGTCGGCTGCTGCCGGGCTTCTTCGACTTGTTTCGCGAGCGCAGCCCCCACCCGCTTCGCCCCGGCCTCTTCCTGGTGAGCGCGACCCTGCTCCCGATGCTCTACGCCCCGGAGGTGCTGCGCGGAGCCTGGACGGCCGACAACGAGCGCCGGCTGGCGGTGGTGCGGGAAGAGCTGGAGCGGCGGGGTCCGGCGGAGGGCGACTGGGATCCGCTGCTCGAGGCCCACGAGCGCCTGCGCTCGGCCCGGCTGCTGGCCGCGCTGCGGGAGCGCGAGCCCGACGCCGCCGTGGGACACTCGATCCTGGTCTATCGGCTGGACGCCGATCAGCTCCGGGCGGCGCTGCGCGGGCCGCTGCGCGCACTCGAGGCGGGGGGCTCGGAGGCGAGCCTCCTTCCCCGCTGAGCCGCTCTCCGGCATGCTGTCGCCGGTGAGGGGGCGTTCCGAGCAAGAGCCCAGGCGGCGCTCCGCGCTGCGCCCGCTCCTGACGCCGGTGCTGGGGCTCATCGCGGCCGGGGCGGCCTTCCTGTATCTCAGCCGGCTCGAGACGCGGGTCGCACCGCCGGCCCTGCCCGAAGGGGTGGTCTTCGAGGCCGGAGAGGCCGGCGAGCGGGGCTGGCGCTCGCAGATCGGAGCGCTCGAGGAGGCAGACCGGGAGATCCTCGACCGGCAGCGCGCCCGGGTGGACGCCTGGGCGCGGCGGCACGTCGGTCGCTCCCTGGACGGGTCGCTGCGCGACCTCGCGGATCTGCAGACCCTGGTCGAGCGCGTCGCACTGGAGCCCCACCAGACCCTCGAGCTGCAAGCCTTCGGCGTGGCCCTGGGGGACGTCCTCGCCCGCCAGCTGCAGCTGCGCTGGGTGGTCTTCCGCGACGAGCTGGGCCGCAGCCGGGCCCTGCAGGTGGACGACAGCGAGCTGCTGGTCTTCCCGGTCACGATGCTCTCGAAGCGAATCGAGCGCTCCCTGCCGGTCGACGTCCGCGAGCTCTACGTCTCGGCCGCGCGGCGCGTCGAGGAGATGCGTCGCGCCGGGAGCGCGGCGCGCCGGTGAGGGGTCTGTCGGAGACGAGCCTGGCGCGCCTGGTCGCCATCGTGGCGGCCGGCGCGGCGCTGGCGCTCGTCGGCACCAGCCTGCCATCCCTGCGCTACGCCGAGATCGCCGACGAGGGCTACTACCTCGGCTACACCACGCGCTTCTCCCAGGACGGCCCCGGCGTGCTGCCGGAGCTGTTTCGCCGCTACCGCGACGACACCACCCACCACCGCTTCCCGAATCCGCTGCGCGTGGGCTACATCGCCGTGGCGGGTGCGGCCGCAGCGCTCTTCGGGCCGAGCTTCGCCACGCTCACGGGGCTCTCGCTCCTCTGCACCGGACTGAGCGGGCTGGCGGCCTTCCTGGGGACCCGCCGCTGGCTGGGCGAGCTGCAGGCGGCCGCACTGACGGCCCTGCTGCTCTTCTCTCCGCTGTGGCTCGCGCTCTCGCGTCGCGCCCTGATCGACGCTCCGGCGACACTGGCCGGGGTGGGTAGCCTGCTCTGCTTCTTCGCGGCCCTGCAGGAGCCCCGGCGGCGGGGCCTGCGGGCCGGCTTCGCGGCCTGCTTCGGGATCGGCATGCTGCTCAAGGAGTCGGCGGTGCTGCTGGCCGTGCCCCTGGCCCTGGCCTTCGCGGTGGAGCGGCTGCGGCGCGGCCCGGAGCTCGTCGCCTGGCCCTTCGGCCTGGCGCTGGTGGCCCCGACGGCGATCGCCGGGCTGATCTGGCTGCTGGCCGCAGGCGGCCCGGCTCCCTTCCTGGCCGTGGTCGAGATCATCCTGCACTCCCCGGAGACGAACCCCTTCGCCCGGAGCGTCGGCGGCGGCAGCTGGACCCGCTACGTGATCGACTTCCTGCTGCTCTCGCCGTGCACGACCCTCTTGGGAATCGCCGGGATGGCCGGCGTGGCGGAGGGTCTCCGCCACGGGCGCGCGCCGGCGCTCCAGGTCTTCTCGGTCGTCGCGATTGCGGGCGTGCTGCTGGCCTTCACCTTCTTCACCAAGAACGTGCGCTACGTGGCGGTGCTGGAGCTCCCGCTGCGGCTGCTGGCCGTCACCACGGCCTTCCGCTGGGCCGGCGAGTCGCGGCGCACCCTGGCACTGGCTGCCGTGGGCCTGCTCTGCGCCCTCGATGCGCGCTCCTTCTGGAAGCTCTTCGTCGACGCGGGGATCTACGACCCCGTGAGCCTGCTGCTGCTGGTGGCCCGCGGACTGGTCCCCGTGGAGTGAGCGGCCCCGCTCACTGCGAATAGCGCGTCACGAACCAGAGGGCGCCGGCGGCGTTCATGGCCACGGAGGCCGCCAGCAGGACCCATGCGAAGGGTCCGAAGCGGCCGCCCAGGCCGAGCGCGACGAGCAGGATCAGGAATACGGACAGGTCCGACGAGTAGCGGTGGCCGAACTGCAGCTCGCCCGTGCCCATCACCAGCAGCACCGGCAGCATGGCCACGCCGACCCCGGCCCACAGGGCGAGGCCCAGGCGTCGGGTGGGAGCCCGCAGGCTGCGGAACAGGAAGAGGTAGAGGGGCGAGGCCAGCAAGATCACGAGCCCGGCGGCGGCCGGGCTGCTCGGCCAGATCCTGCCGGCAACCTGGTCGTTCATGCTCGCCGCCCGGGCCAGGGGGCTGGGCACCTGTTGGACGACGATCCTCAACGCGTTCGGCTACGACG
>CAZYOL010000052.1:0-5840 GCA_964649065.1 uncultured Spirochaetales bacterium | reverse complement strand
AAGAGGTAGAGGGGCGAGGCCAGCAAGATCGAGAGCCCGGCGGGCGAGAAGCTCATGCGGGGGGGGTCCAGGGAGAGCCTGGGAGGGGCGAGGAGCAGCGCGTAGAGATTGCGCGGCAGGTAGACCCAGTGGAAGTAGCCGTACTCCTCGAAGCGCTCGGCGAAGAGCGGGTGCATGGCGTGATGTGTGATGCCGGTCTCGAAGGGGCTCCCGAAGCGGGCCGCGTTGAAGGCGAAGAGGGCGAGCAGCCCCGCCAGGGCCAGCGCGCCGAAGCGCAGCAGGCCGGCTCTGCACGGGCCCGGATCCGGGTCGTGCCGCAGCGTCGCCCAGGCGGCCAGGCCGGCCGCCAGCGGGGCGGTGAGAAAGACGTGGCTGCGCGTGAAGAGGATGCCCACGTAGGCGAGAGCCGACACGCCGAAGTGGCCCTCGACCGCCGCCCAGAGGGCCAGGATCACCAGGGCGTTGCAGACGAGGTGAGCCTGCTCCCAGGGATTGCCCGTCACCGCGAGGCAGAAGTGGACGCTCCCGAAGACCAGGAAGCCGCACAGGAGCAGGCGCTCGCGCAGCGGCAGCGAGAGCAGGCCCCGCCGGTCGATCGCCGAGAGCAGCCCGAGCAGTCCCACGCCGTTCAGGGCTCCGAGCAGCACCGCGGCGAAGCGATCGGCCGTGTCGAGGCCGAAGAGCGCCACGGCCGGGGCCAGCAGCACGGCGGGGAAGGGCGGCTGGTGCATGTAGAGGCGGCCCTGGTACTCCGCCAGGTCGAGGCGGGCCGGGGGCGGCGTCGTGAAGGACAGGGAGCCGTCGAGCAGGGCGTCGGCGTAGTAGACGAAGTAGGGCCAGCGCGACTGGGGAAAGGGCTCTCCCCGGTGCTGCCAGAGGACGCCCCAGTAGAGCGCGAGCGTCGACAGGCCGAGGATCGCGGCCAGCAGGGAGATGGGGAGCGAGCGGGTCTGCGCGCCGGAGCGCGCGGCGGCGTGCGGTGCGGTCACCGGCCCTCCCTGAGCCCGAGCCTAGCGCGGCCGGCGGCCCGGGAATCGGATCGGGTGTAGACTCCGGGGGCGATGACTCGCGGGGCTCGCCACAGCCCGGTCGCGCTGTGCGCGCTCCTGGTGCTCGCGCTCGCGGGCTGCGGGACCGGGCGCGAGCCCCTCGCCTGGTCGCCGGAGTCGCTGCGTGCCGAGGTGCTGCGGCGCGCGCCGCAGCTCGGGCCCGCCGATCTGCTGGTGCCCTTCGAGCGCCCCGCCGCGCCGTTGCGCCAGGCCCGGGCCTGGCTGCGCACGCGGCCCGACGAGACGACGCGCACCCAGGCGCTGGTCGCCGCCCTCTCGGACCCGGCGGCCTTCGACCTGGAGTACCAGTGGGCCGCCTCGCGCTCCGCGCGTCAGGCGCTCGAGCAGCGCGGGGGCAACTGCTTCGCCCTCAGCTCGGTGCTGGTCGGTCTGGCGAGGGGCCTGGGCATGCGCGCCGCGTATCTGGAGGTCGAGCTCGCGCTGCCGGACCTGCGGCGGGACGGGGGCGTCCTGGTGCGAGCGCACCACATCGCCGCGGTCGTGCAGGAGGGTAGGGAACGCCTCTACGTGGATTTCAGCGGTCGCCTCGACCGGGCCCATCGGATGCGGGCGATCAGCGATCTGGAGGCCCTGGCCCACTACTACAACAACCGGGGCTACGAGCTGCTCTACGCAGCCCGCCAGCAGAGCGGCCCTCCCCCGTGGCCGCAGGCCGGGCGTGCGTTCCGGCTCGCGACCCGCATTGCCCCGGAGCTGGCGCCGGCCTGGAGCAATCTCGGCGTGGCCCGAGCGCGGCAGGGAGACGACGAGGCCGCCGAGCGGGCCTACCGCAGGGCGCTGGAGCTCGCCCCCGAGAATGCCTCGACGCACCTCAACCTGGCCCTGCTGCTGACGCGCCGGGGCGCAGGCGAGGAGGCCGCCCAGCACCTGCGCCGGGCGCGCGCCCTGGATCCCCGCAATCCCCAGGTGCAGAAGCTGCTCGACGCGCTGGTCCCGGAGCGCGCGGGGCTCGGGGCGCGCCTCGGCGGCTGAAGGCGCCGCTGCTCTGCGCGTCCTGCGCGGCGAAGGCCCGGCAGCGCTCGCGGCTCTGGCCCTGGCGGCGGTCTTCGCCGCGCAGGTCTACGCGGGGAGCGCGGCCAAGTCGCTCACCTGGGACGAGCCGGGCTACGTGGCGGCCGGCTACGCGAACTGGGTGCACGGGGACTACTCGCTCAACTCGGACCACCCGCCGCTGCTCCAGAAGCTCTCCGCCCTGCCGCTGCTCTTCGTCGAGCTGCGGGCGCCGGATCCCGCGGCGCCGCGCTACCAGGGCTCGCCCAATCCGCGGCCCACCTACGGCTACGATCTCTTCTTCGCCTCGGGCAACGATCCCCTGCGCCTGGCTCGCCTGGCGCGGGCGCCGATCGCGATCCTGGGCGTCGGTCTGCTGCTCTGCGTCTACGGCTGGGGCCGCGAGCTGCTCGGCCGGGGGCCGGCGCTGCTCGCGACGGCCGTCGCCTCGCTGTGTCCCAACCTGATCGGCCACGCCAAGCTCGCCACCGAGGACCTCGGCTGCAGCGCCCTGGTCTTCGCGGCGGTCTGGATGCTGTGGCGCCTGCTCCAGGGCCCGGGCGCCGGGCGCGCCGCCGCGGGCGGCCTCGTGGTGGGCCTGGCGCTGCTCTCGAAGTACAGCGCGCTGCTGCTGGCGCCGATCTCGGCCCTGCTGCTGGCCGTGGCCTGGCGCCGCGGCGATCCGCCCCTGCGCTGGGCACCGCTGGCGATCCTGGCCGGTGTCGCGCTGGGGGTGGTGAGCCTGGGCTACGGAGCGCGGCTCCGGCCCGATCTCTTCGTGGCCGGCATCTTCCGCATCTATCCCGACGTCGATCCGAGCTACGCCTTCTATCTGCTCGGCCGGGCCTCCGAAGAGCCCTTTCGGCTCCACGGCTGGGTGTCGCTGCTCTTGAAGGTCCCGCTCCCCACCTGGGGCCTGCTGGCGTTGGGGCTCGGCGTGGCCCTGCGCAGCGAGCGGCCGGAGCGCCTGGCCTTCCTGCTGGCTCCGCCGGCGCTGTTCCTGCTCGCCAGCAGCTTCGACATCACCAATCCCGGCATCCGGCGGGTGCTGCCCGCGCTGCCCTTCCTGCTGCTGCTGAGCGCGTACGCGGCCCGCGGTGCTCCGGGCCGGCTGCGGGGCGGGCTGATCGCGGGGCTGCTGGCCTGGTTGGCCCTCGAGGCCCTGTGGACGTACCCGCACCACCTCTCGTATCTCAACGCCCTCGCCGGGGGGACGCCGCGGGGACCCTACGTCTTCGACGAGAGCAACATCGACTGGGGGCAGGACCTGCCGGCCCTGGCGGCCTGGCAGCGCGAGACGGCTCCCGACCAGCCCCTTTGGCTGCGCTACTTCGGTGGGGCCGATCCGGCGGCCTACGGGGTGCGCGCGAGGCCCATGCCGGACTCGGCCATCGAGACTCCCCCGCCCGGGCTGTACGCCGTCAGCACCCACTACCTCGCGCAGTTCCGCAAGCTCGCCCAGCTGCGGGGGGCCGACTCGGACTGGCTCTCGCGCTTCACCCCGATCGCCCGGCCGGCGCCCTCCATCTGGATCTACCGGCATCCGGATCCCGGCTCAGCCCGGTCGACCCTCCGCTGAAGCCTCCAGCTCGGCGCGGAGAGCGCGCAGGATCTGCTGCGTGCGCGGCGTGGCGTCGCCGCGCGTCTCGACCGGCTCGAGCCCGGCGAGGGCCTCCTCCAGGCGGCCCAGCCGCGCCAGGAGCAGGGCCAGGTTCTCGTGGACGGCCACCGGCTGGGGCACCACCAGGGCGGCCTGCAACGCCTCGACGGCCAGCTCCGGCCGGTCCTGCTCCACCCGCGACTGGGCGATCAGCAGCTGGCTCCGGGAGGCGATGCGCCGTCCCTCGGCGTCGTCGCCGGCGCGCGCGATCAGCTCCTGGGCCGCGCGGATCGCGCCCTCCCAGTCTCCGAGCAGGGCGCGCACGGCGGCCAGGCGCAGCCACGCCTCGAGCAGCCGGGGCGTGGCGTCGAGCAGGGCCTCCAGCTCGGCGGCGGCCGGCGCCAGCTCGCCGCGCTGGGCCCGCCTGGAGGCGCGCTCGAGCGCGGCGATCTCCCCGATGTGGTCCTTCGGGTCGGCGCCGGCGTCGCGCTGGGCCGGCGTTCCGAGGTAGCCGAGCGACTCCAGGGCCGCCCGCTCGGCGGGCGCCAGCTCGACGGCGCGCGCGCGCAGGCCGGCCTCGGTGGCCTCTTCGACGCCGCGCCGAAGGCGCTCCTGCAGGGCTCGCAGCTCTTCCGGGCGCTCGTCGGCCAGGTTGCGGGTCTCCCCGGGATCGACGCCCAGGTCGAAGAGCTCGGGGCGGGGAGCGGCGACCAGCTTGAGGTCTCCGGAGCGCAGCGCCCGCAGGCCGCTCAGGCCGTGGTCGTAGAAGGGGAGGAAGGTCTCGGCGTAGAGCGGCCGCGCCGCGGCGGGGGCCTCGTCGTCCCGCAGCAGCGGCCACAGGCTGCGCCCGTCGGACTGGGAGGCGGCGGGGAGGCCCAGGGCCTCGCGCAGCGTCGGGGCCACGTCCACCAGCCCGACCGGCGTCTCCACCACACGTCCGCCCGGCACTCCCGGTCCGGCCATCAGCAGCGGCACGCGCAGCGTCGCGTCGTAGAGGAAGACGCCGTGGGACTCCTCGCCGTGCTCGCCGAGGGACTCGCCGTGGTCGGCCACCACCACGACCAGCGTCTCGGCGCTGCGGCCGAGCGAGGCCAGGCCGAAGAGCAGCTCGCCCAGCGCGCGGTCGGCGGCCGCGATCTCCGCCTGGTAGGGGTCGGCGAGCTCGGAGCCCTCGGGCGGGACGTAGGGGGCGTGGGGCTCCATGTAGTGCACGAAGAGGAAGAAGGGATCCCGCTCGATCGAGCGCAGCCAGCTCAGCGCCTCGCGGTTCACCTCGCTGGCGGGCCGCTCCGCCAGGTGGAAGAGACCGACGCTGCCGTCCTCCCGCGGCGAGCCCCAGGCCTCGAAGCCCTGGGCCAGGCCGTGCCGGGAGGCGAGCACGAGGCTGCCGACGAAGCCCCCGGTGCGCAGGCCGGCCGCGGCGCAGGCCTCGGCCAGCGTGTCGACCTCCGGCGCCAGCGCGTACAGCCCGTTGTGTCGTACGCCGTGGCGCGGCGGATCCCAGCCGGTGAGCAGCGTGGCGTGGCTCGGCAGCGTCACCGGAGCGGGCGCCAGGGCGTGAGCGAAGCGGGTGCCGCGGGCCGCCAGGCGATCGAGCTGCGGGGTGCCGGCGTCCGGGTGTCCGTAGCTTCCGAGTCGGTCGGCGCGCGTCGTGTCGAGGCTCAGCAGCAGGACGCTCCTCGGGGCATCGAGGGGCGGGCGACAGCCGAGCAGGACCAGGGCGAGACCCAGCAGCCAGCCGAGAGAGCTCGTCCGCGGGGCGCGCCGGAAGTGCATCGTCGGGTCATGCTAACGCTCCGGACCGGCGTTCGCGGGAGCTCGCCCGGACAGCTCGGCGATGCGGCGCTGTGCGACCGCGTGCCCCGGCTCAGAGGGCGGAACGGCGCGGTAGGCCTGCAGGGCGAGCCCGCGCGCCAGGCTGGCCTCGTCGGCGCGCCCCAGGTGCTCGAGGAGCCGCCACTCCAGGTCGTGCGCCGTGGCCAGCAGGAGCTGTGAGCCCGGGGCATCGGGCTCGAGGAGAAGCGCGTGTCGCGCGTCGTCCAGGGCTCGCCGGACCTCCGCCAGCGCCACTTCGCGAGCCTCGGTCTCATGGGATAGAACATCAGGCATTAAGTCTTCTCCTCGATTTCACGGTTAATGTCGCGCAACGCCGCGGCCAGCGGATCGTCACGCTCGGTTTT
>CAZYOL010000051.1:0-23494 GCA_964649065.1 uncultured Spirochaetales bacterium | reverse complement strand
GAGTGCGCGTCGCAGCGGCGCTCCCGTGGTGGGCCGCCGGGGACTCGAACCCCGGACCCTCGGGTTAAAAGCCCGGTGCTCTACCAGCTGAGCTAGCGGCCCATCCGTGAGGGAAGCACCCGGCGCCCGGGGTGTCGAGCGGATGGCCGATGCGCCCCGGGCTCGGGCCGGATTGACCGGCCCCTGCCCTGCCCCCACAATCGCCGGATGCCGCCCCGCCGCCGACTCGGCGCGCTGCCACTCCGGCTCGGCGCGCTGCCACTCCGGCTCGGCGCGCTGCCACTCCGGCTCGGCGCCCTGCCGCCCGTGCTCGCGGCCCTGGCCCTGGGCTGCCCGGCGCCGGAGCTCGACGAGCGAGCCCGCGAGGCCATCCTGGAAGGCGAGAAGCTCTACTCCCAGTTCGACGAGGAGCTGGTGATCCGCCACTTCTTCGCCGACCGCCGCGACGGCTTCTTCGTGGACGTGGGCTCCTGGAAGCCCATCGAGGGCAGCACCACCTACTACCTGGAGAAGCACCTGGGCTGGAGCGGCTTCGCCATCGACGCCAACACCGGCCTCGCGCCCGGATACGCGAAGAGCCGCCCGCGCACGCGCTTCTTCGGCTACATCATCACCGACCACTCGGGCACCCTCGAGACGCTCTACCTGGCCGGCGCCGTCTCCTCGACCAAGGCCGGGCACATCGACGACGTGCAGGCCGCGATCGCTCCGGACAACCCCTGGGCCCAGGGCCTGGCCGAGGCGAAGCGCCAGGTCCGTCCCGTCCCGGTCCCGACCATGACCCTGACCGAGCTGCTCGACCGCGAGGGCATCGCGTCGATCGACTTTCTCTCGATGGACATCGAGCAGGGCGAGCCGGCGGCGCTGGCCGGCTTCGACATCGAGCGCTTCCGGCCCGAGCTCGTCTGCATCGAGGCCTTTCCCACCGTGCGGGAGGCCATCCGCAGCTACTTCGAGGCCCACGCCTACGAGCGCCTGGAGCGCTACGAGGCCTTCGAGACCGGCAGCTGGTACTTCGCGCCCCGCGAGCGCTGAGCCGCATTGACTTTCGCCTCTTGTTCGCCTAGGCTGGATCCAGCCACGGAAGGGCGGGCGGGCGGCGCTTCCCACCCCACCGGCTCCGTCCGCCCCGCCCGAGCCGTGGCTCCCGAGCCGGCAGGTCCGCGCCGGCAGCGGCCTCAGGCTGCCGGCAGCGGCGGGCTTCCTTCGACAGTGGCCTCAGACTTCCGCCTCGACTTCCGCCGCGAAGCCGGGAACCTCGACGTCGACCAGCAGCGCCGAGTGGTCCGAGCCGGCCAGGCTCTGCACCTCGATGGAGCGGACGCCCACACCCTCGCCGAAGCCGTGGTCCAGGCGCAGCAGGCGCGGGCTGCCGGGCCACAGGCCCCAGGTGGCCTGCGCCCGCCCTCCCCGGGCCCGGGCGTGCTCCACGGCCAGGTCGCTCAGGCGCGCGCGCAGCGCGTGATAGACGGGCCAGCCGGGCGTCGAGTTGAAGTCGCCCACCCACACCCGAGAGCGCCAGGGCGCCCCGTCCAGGTAGAGCAGCAGGCCCTCGAGCTGCTTGCGGCGCCGCCAGGGCTGGGTCCAGACCGGCGGGTGCGTCGGCGAGGAGACGTGGACGTTCAGCACCTCCAGGGGCTCGCTCAGCTCGGGCCAGTCGGCCGGGTCGAGCAGCGCCACCCGGGCGTCGCGGTAGTGGAGGGGGAGGCGCCCCATGCTGGCCGGCCGGCGCAGGGCGATGCCCATGCCGCGGAAGTCGTGGTCGACCGGGGCCAGCAGGCCGTGGGGGCGCACGCGGGCCAGAGCCTCGGCCTGGGCGCTCCACATCTCCTGGCAGGCCACGACGTCCGCGTCGCAGCGCTCGACCAGATCGACCAGGGCCTGCGGCTCGGCGCGCCCGTAGAAGAGGTTCGCGCTGAGGATGCGCACGGTGGCGCCGGCGGCGAGCTAGGCCGCTCGGAAGGGCTCGGTGCGGGAGATGGTCTCGTCGCGTCCGGGGCCCACCGAGATCAGCTCCACAGGAACCCCGACCAGGGCCTCCACCCGGTTCACGTAGCGGCGCGCGAGCTCGGGCAGCTGCTCGAAGCGGCGGCAGCCCCGCACGTCTTCGCTCCAGCCCGGGTGGCTCTCGTAGACGGGCTCGGCCCGCTCCAGCTCGTCGAGCGTCATCGGAAAGTCGTGAACCAGCTTGCCGTCCACGCGGTAGGCCGTCGCGATCTGCAGCGTCTCCAGGCCCGTCAGCACGTCGAGCTTGTTGATGGCGAGCTGCGTGAAGCCGTTCACGGTGGCCGCCTCGCGCAGCATCACGGCGTCGAGCCAGCCGCAGCGCCTCGGCCGCCCGGTGGTGGCGCCGAACTCGTCACCGCGCTTGCGCAGCGACTCGCCCATGGCCCCGGTCTCCTCGGTCGGGAAGGGCCCGCCGCCGACGCGGGTGGTGTAGGCCTTGGTGATGCCCAACACCCGGTCGATGCGGGTCGGGCCGATGCCGGCTCCGTGACAGGCGGCCCCCGCCACGCAGTTCGACGAGGTGACGTAGGGGTAGGTGCCGTGGTCGACGTCGAGGAACGTGCCCTGCGCCCCCTCGAAGAGCACGTTGCGCCCGTCGCGCAGGGCCGCATCGAGGATGCGGCCCACGTGGTCGACGTAGGGCTCGAGGCGGCGGCCCCACTCGACGGCCTGCTCCCAGATCTGGTCGACGTCCTCGGCCGGCCAGCCGTAGTAGTCCACCAGCTCGAAGTTCTTCCACTCGGCGAGGCGCTCGAGCTGCTCGCGCAGCGCCGTCGGCCGCAGCAGGTCGGCCACCCGGATGCCGCGCCGCGTGACCTTGTCTTCGTAGGTGGGGCCGATGCCGCGCCCGGTGGTGCCGATGGCCTTGCCCTTGGCGCGCTCCTCCCGGGCCTTGTCGAGCGCCAGGTGCCAGGGAAGGATGACGTGGGCCCGGCCCGAGACGCGCACGCGCGAGGGGTCGCGCAGCACGCCCCGCTCGCGCAGCGCGTCGAGCTCGCCGAGCAGCACGCCCGGGTCGACCACCACGCCAGGGCCGATCAGGTTGACGGTGCCCGGGTCGAGTACGCCCGCCGGCACCACGTGCAGCACGGTCTTGTCGCCGTTCACCACCAGGGTGTGGCCGGCGTTGTTCCCGCCGTGGAAGCGCACCACCAGCTCGGCCCGGGGCGCCAGCCAGTCCACCAGCTTGCCCTTGCCCTCGTCGCCCCACTGCGCGCCGACGGCCACCAGCGTCGTCACGAGCCCAGCTCCACGAGGTCGACGGAGATCATGTGCGGCAGGGCGCGCAGGCGCGCCAGCAGGGCCGCGTCTGGCGCGCGGTCGACGTTCACCAGCATGGCGGCGCGGCCCTCGACCAGCCCGAGCTGCATGCGCGAGATGTTGAGGCCGCCCTCGCCGAGCACGGTACCCACCGAGCCCACCACGCCCGGCTGGTCGTGGTTGAAGATCAGGATGGTCGGGCCCTCCGGAATGGCCTCGAGCATGAAGTCGTCCACCCGCACGATGCGCGGCTGGCCGCCGTGGAAGATCGCGCCCACGATGATGCGATCCTCGCAGCCGGTCACACGGGTCGAGATGGCGCTCGCAAAGTCGCGCAGCCGGCTCGACTTCGACTCCACCACCTTGATGCCGTGCTGCTGGGCGATCACCGGCGCGTTCACCATGTTCACCTGGTCGCTGACGGTCTCCAGCATGCCCTTGAGGGCCGCCACGGTGATGGGCGCCACCTCCAGCTCCGCGGCCTCGCCCGAGTACTCGATCTCGATCTGCTCGATGGAGCCGCGGCAGAGCTGGCCCTGGAAGCGACCCAGCTTCTCGGCGAGGGCCAGGTAGGGGCGGATCGCGCTCAGCATCTCCTTGGAGACGGAGGGCACGTTGACGGCGTTCTCGATCAGGTCCTGGGTGAGATAGCTGCGCACCTGCTCGGCGATGGCGATGGCGACGTTGATCTGGGCCTGCTCGGTGGAGGCGCCCACGTGGGGCGTGCAGATCAGGCGCTCGTGGGCGACCAGGGGCGAGCCCGATGCAGGGGGCTCCTCCTCGAAGACGTCCAGCGCCGCGCCGCCGACGCGACCCGCGTCCAGGGCCTCGAGCAGCGCCCCCTCGTCGACGATGCCGCCGCGGGCGGCATTCACGAGCAGCACGCCGGGCTTCACCTTGGCGAAGGCCTCGCGTCCGAAGAGCCCGCTGGTGTCCTTGGTGCGGGGCACGTGCACGGTGATGGCGTCGGCGCGCGCGAGCAGCTCGTCGAAGGAGAGCAGCTCGACGTCGAGACGCGCCGCGGTCTCCTCGGAGAGGAAGGGGTCGTAGGCCACGACCTTCATGCGAAGGCCGCGGGCCCGGTCGGCGACGATGCGGCCGATGTTGCCGAGACCGACCACGCCCAGCACCCGGTTGTAGAGCTCGGTGCCCATGAAGCGCTTCTTCTCCCAGGCGCCGGCCTTCATCGAGGCCGTGGCCTGGGGAATGTGGCGGGCCAGGGAGATCAGCAGGGCCAGGGCGTGCTCGGCGGTGGTGATGTTGTTGCCGCCGGGCGTGTTCATCACCACGATGCCGCGCGCGGTGGCCGCCGAGACGTCGACGTTGTCGACGCCGATGCCGGCGCGGCCGATGGCGCGCAGGCGCTTGGCGGCGGCGATCACGTCGGAGGTCACCTTGGTGCCGCTGCGGATCACCAGGGCCTCGGCCTCCGCCACCGCCTCGAGCAGCTCGCCGGGCGGCAGCCCGGGCCGGTAGTCCACCTGGAGGCCCGGCGCGCGCTCGAGAATGTCGAGCCCCTGCTGGGCGAGCGAATCCGTCACGAGAACCTTGGCCACTGGAAGTCCTCTGAAGAGTGCGTCCTCTGGGGTCGAAGCCCGGCCTGGGGGAGTGCCGGCCCGCGCTGCGGCCCCTGGCCTCGGGACTCTGCGCTCGGGACTCCCGACTCGGGATCCTGGGCTAAGTCTCGGAAGCACCAAGGGAAAAAGTGCGCGGTGGGGGAGCGTGCCCCAGGCCCCGACGGGTGTCAACGCCGTGCCCGTGCGTCGCCCCCCCGATAGACTCCGACCCGCGAGGTCCCCTTGAAGCCGACGCGCCGTCCGCAGCGCCCCTTCTTCTCTTCCGGCCCCTGCGCCAAGCGACCCGGCTGGAGCGCCGAAGTCTTGCAGGAGGCCGTGCTGGGGCGCTCGCACCGCTCGGCACCGGGCCGGGCGAGGCTGCGCGAGGTGATCGAGCGCTCGGCGGCGCTGCTGGGCCTGCCCGAGGGCACCCGGCTGGGAATCCTGGTCGGCTCCGACACGGCCGCCGTCGAGGCCGCCCTCTGGTCGCTGCTCGGAGCCCGCGGCGTCGACCTGCTGGCCTGGGAGAGCTTCGGCCAGGACTGGGTCACCGACGTGACGAAGCAGCTGCGCCTCGCCGACGTGCGCGTGCTCGAGGCGAGCTACGGGGAGCTGCCGGACCTGGCCCAGGTCGACTTCGATCGCGACGTGGTCTTCCCCTGGAACGGCACGACCTCCGGCGTGCGCGTTCCCGACGGCAGCTGGATCGACCCGGCGCGCACGGGGCTCACGATCTGCGACGCCACCTCGGCCGTCTTCGCCATGGAGCTGCCGTGGGAGCGCCTCGACGTCGTCACCTGGGCCTGGCAGAAGGTGCTGGGCGGCGAGGGGGGCTTCGGCATGCTGGCGCTCTCACCCCGGGCCGTCGCGCGCCTGGAGAGCCACACGCCGGCCTGGCCGCTTCCCAAGCTCTTTCGCCTCACCAAGCAGGGCAAGCTCAACGAGGGCATCTTCCGCGGCGACACCATCAACACGCCCTCGCTCCTGTGCGTCGAGGACGTGCTCGACGCCCTGGGCTGGGTCGAGTCCATCGGGGGCGTGCCCGCCTGCGTGAAGCGCTCCCAGCAGAGCCTGGCGGCGATCGCGAGCTGGGTGGAGGGCAGCGCCTGGGCGGAGTTCCTCGCCTCGGAGCCGCGCCAGCGCTCGAGCACCTCGGTGTGCCTGCGCTTCGCGGAGGCCCTGCGCGCGGAGCACGAGGCCGAGAGCCTGGCGGCGGCGGCGAAGCGCATCGCCTCGCTGCTGGAGGAGGAGGGGGTGGCCTTCGACGTGGCGAGCTACCGGGCGGCCCCGCCCGGGCTGCGGCTCTGGGGGGGCGCCACGGTCGAGCCCGCGGACGTCGAGGCCCTGCTTCCCTGGCTCGACTGGGCCTGGGGGGAGAGCCGCTCCGGCTGAGGTCCGGCGCCCTCCGGCGGGGCCCCCTTCGCTAGCTTGCTGCCATGGAGAGCGCCACTCCGTGAGCCGCCTGCCCCACGCGCTGCCCATCGAGCCCCGGGGCATGTTCGACGCCGTGGTGCGCGTGCCGGGCTCGAAGAGCCTGACCAACCGGGCCCTGGTGATCGCGGCGCTCGCGGAGGGGACGAGCCAGCTCTCGGGCGCACTGGTGAGCGACGACACCACGGTGATGGTGGAGTCGCTCCACGAGCTGGGCTGTGGCATCGAGCTGGGCCCCGGCGCCTGGCGGGTGCAGGGCCTGCGCGGGCGGCTGCGCCGCTCGCCGGCCCCGCTCAAGGTGGGCAACTCGGGCACCACCGCGCGCTTCCTCACCGCCGCCGCCACGCTGGCCGACGGGCCGGTCGTGATCGACGGCTCGCCGCGCATGCGCGAGCGCCCGATCGAGGATCTGGTGCGCGCCCTGGTGCGGCTCGGCGCACGCGCCGAGGTGCTGGGCCAGAACGGCTGCCCGCCGGTTCGCGTCCACGGCGGCGGCCTGCGCGGCGGCCGCGCCCCGATCGACGCCTCCCAGTCGAGCCAGTACGTGTCCGCCGTGCTGATGGTGGCTCCCTACGCGCGAACCGACGTCCACCTGGAGTGCGGCTACGGGCTGGTCTCGCGGCCCTACATCGACCTCACCCTGCGCATCATGCGCGACTTCGGAGCCGAGGCGGAGTGGAGCGGCGAGACGAGCCTCCGCGTGGCGGCCCGGCGCGGCTATCGCGGCCGCGCCTACGAGATCGAGCCGGACGCCTCCGCCGCGGTCTACCCCTTCTGCGCCGCGGCCATCGCCGGGGGGCGCGTGCGGGTGGAGGGCCTGCCCTCCTCCTCCAGCCAGGCCGACCTCGGCCTGCTCGAGATCCTCGGGGAGATGGGCTGCGAGGTGCGGCGCGGGCCCGACTGGGCCGAGGTGCGCGGGCCGGTCGGCCGCCTGCGCGGCGTGGACGTCGACATGAACGACCTGCCCGATGCGGCGCTGGCCCTGGCCGTGGTGGCCCTCTTCGCCCACGAGCCGACCACGATCCGCAACATCGCGAACCTGCGCATCAAGGAGACCGACCGGCTGAAGGCCCTGGAGACCGAGCTGAGGCGCCTCGGTGCGCGGGCCACGGCGGATCGCGACTCGCTGCGCATCGAGCCGGACCGGCTGCGCGGGGCCGAGATCGACACCTACGACGACCACCGGATGGCGATGTCCTTCGCCCTGGCGGGGCTGCGCGTGCCCGACGTCGTGATCAAGAACCCGGAGTGCGTATCGAAGACGTGGCCCGACTACTTCAAGATGCTCGCGCAGCTCTAGTCGGCCTGCGAGGAGCGCAGCTCCTTGGGCTTGCGGGCGCGGAAGAAGCGACGCGGCCGTGCGTAGAGCCAGTGCTCGGGCACCCGGGCCGCGCGCGGCTCCGCCTCCGGACGACCCTGGGCGCAGGCCGAGCTGCAGTACCAGAGGCCCTTGCGCTTGAGCGAGGCGAGGCCGAGGCTGCCGCGGCAGCAGGCGCAGGAGCCTCCGCCGTTGGAGACGCGTCGATCCATGAGGACCCGAAGGGTGGGTGAGCAGCGCCCCGAGGGCAAGACGCCCCTGGCCATCGAGGTGCACGAATTGAGCCGCCGCTTCGGCTCCCGCACCGCGATCGACCGCCTGAGCCTCGGCATCCCGGCGCGGGCGAGCTTCGGCCTGCTGGGCGCCAACGGCGCCGGCAAGACCACCTTCATCCGCATGCTCGCCGGCTACCTGCTGCCGAGCGCGGGCAGCGTGCGCGTCGACGGGATGTCTCCGGTGCGGCGTCCCTCCGAGGTCCAGGCCCGCATGGGCTTCGTCATGGAGACCTCCCGCCTGTATCCGGAGCTGCGGGTGCGCTCCTTTCTCCGCTTCATGGGCGGGGCCCGGGGCCTGCGGGGGGCCGCCCTCGAGCGCGCCGTGGAGGCCGCCCTCGAGCGCCTCGCCCTGCAGTCGGTGGCGGGGCGCCCGATCGGCAACCTCTCGAAGGGCTTCCAGCAGCGGATCTCGCTGGCCCAGGCCTTCGTGCACGACCCCTCGATCGTCGTGGTGGACGAGCCGACCAGCGGCCTCGACCCGGTGCAGCGCGAGGAGGTGCAGGGCCTGCTGGAGGCCCTCGAGGGGGAGCGCACGGTGCTGGTCTGCACCCACGATCTGAACGAGGCCCGGCGCCTGACCTCGCGCGTCGGCGTGCTGAACGCGGGGCGTCTGGTCGCCGAGGGACCGACCCCGGAGCTGTTGGGCGACAGCGACGCCCTGGAGCTGTTCCGGCCGCAGGACGCCGGGGAGCCGGCGTGACGCCCCTGCTCGCCCTGCTGCGCAAGGAGATCGCGACGCTCTTCGGCTCGCCGCTGGCCTACGTGGCGCTCACCGGCGTGGCCGGGGTGACGGCGCTGATCTTCTTCGACCACCTGAAGATCTACAACCAGATCCTCTTCGCCTACTCGACCCTCACCATCGGAGGCTTCGAGACGGGCTCGATTCCCGAGCACGTGAACCTCTGGGACGTGGTCTTCTTCCCGGTCATGGAGCAGCTCGGCATCACGCTGATTCCCGTGGTGCCGCTGGTGACCATGCGCGTCTTCGCGGAGGAGCGCGCCCGGGGCACCGACGAGCTGCTGGTGACGACCGGGCTGGGCCCCGCGACCATCGTGGCGGGCAAGTTCCTGGTGACCCTCGGCTTCGTCACGCTGATGATGGCCGTGGCCTTCCTCTACCCGGCGCTGGCGATCCAGCAGGGCGGCCTGGGGGCGCAGCACCTGGCCGCCGTCTTCCTGGGGCTCACGCTCCACGCCATCGGCCTGGCCTCGATCGGCCTGGTCTGCTCGGCCTTCTCGTCGAGCCAGCTGGTCGCGGCGGTCGCAGCCTGGGTGACGGCCTTCGTGCTCTGGGACTTCAGCTGGATGTACTCCTTCGTGAGCGAGGGGGTCGCGCGCTGGCTCGACCTGCTGGCCCTGCACCCGCGCTTCGGCGCCTTCTCGGAAGGCATCGTCGCGCCGGAGAACGTGATCTACTTCCTGGGCCTGGCGGCGGTCGGCGCCGCCCTCGCCCGCTTCTCCTTCGACCTGCGACGCGTGGGGGCCTAGGCAGCGGCGTGCGCGAGCTGGCGCTCGTCGGCGCGATCGCCTCGCTCTTCGGCCTCGGCTCCTTCTGGGCCACCGGGAGCTTCGGCCCCTTCAACGCCGTGAACCTGGGCCTCGGGGCCCTGGCCCTGCTGGCCGCCCTGGGCCTTTCCGCGCGGCGCCTGCGCGGTCTGGGCGGAGCGCAGGCCTGGCCCGTGCTGGCGCGCGGCGCGGGCCTGGTGCTCGCGACCCTGGCCCTGGCGGTCGCGGCCGAGTGGGGCGTGCGCCGCCAGGGCTGGCGCTTCGACTGGACCCTGGAGCGGAGCTTCGAGCTCTCGGAGGCCATGCAGCGCCGCCTGGCGGAGCTGCCGGGCCCCGTCACCGCCCACCTCTTCGTCGACCCCTTCGACCCGCGCAAGCGCCGGACCCGCCTGCTGCTCGAGACGCTGGCGCGCCACGGGCCGCTGCAGGTCGTCGAGCACGAGCTGGGCGCGGCCCCGGAGCTGGAAGACCGCTTCGCGATTCCGGACTCGAACAGCGTGGCGCTCGAGCTGAACGGACGCGCCGAGACGGTCGACCGCCCGACCGAGGGCCCCCTCTACGAGGCCCTGTCCCGGCTGGACCAGACCGGCGCGGGCACCCTGGTCGTGCTGGCTGGCGCCGGCGAGGGCGACCCGACGGCCGGGGGCTCGCTCGGCTTCTCGGGCCTCGGCGTGGCGCTCCAGAACGAGGGCTACGCGGTGCGCTCGGTGGTCTCGGCGGCGCTGCGCGAGGTGCCCCGGGACACCTCGGCCGTGCTGGCGATCGCCCCGCGACGCCGGCTGCCCGAGTCCGCGCTGGCGGCGGTGGCTGCCTACCTCGAGACGGGCGGCAGCCTGGTGGCCTTCCTGGAGCCCGGACACGCCTCCGGCCTCGTCCAGCTGCTGGCGGGCTACGGCCTGCGCTCCCCCGACCATTTGGTCGTCG
The DNA here is from genome assembly GCA_964649065.1 of uncultured Spirochaetales bacterium. GTDB lineage: Bacteria > Myxococcota_A > UBA9160 > UBA9160 > SMWR01 > CAZYOL01. The sequence continues at coordinate 13,217 of CAZYOL010000051.1, read as the reverse complement.
ATCCGGCCTCCGCGCCCCTGGAGGAAGGGGCCGACGGCCTCGGCGTGCTGGCCTTCCACTTCGAGTCGCATCCGGTGACGCGCGGCCTCGGCCCCAACCGCATGGTCTTCTTCCCGGGAGCCCGCAGCTTCACGCTGCGCAAGCCACGACGCGAGGACGACCTGGAGCGCCTGGTGCTGGCCAGCCCGCGCTCCTGGCTGAGCGACGATCTCTCCCTGCTCGGGCGCTCCCGCCCGCGGCCCGCACGCCAGGGAGCCCGCGAGGACTACCACTCGATTGCGGTGGCCGGCAGCTATGCGCGCGACGGGCGGACGGCGCGCATCGTGGCCTTCGGCGACTCGGACTTCGCCTCGAACCGCTGGCTGCGCACGCTCTACAACGCCGATCTGGTGCTCAATGCGGTGCACTGGGCGGTGCAGCGCGAGAGCGAGATCAAGCTGCTGCCGAAGCTGCGCAGCACCGTGCAGTTTCCGCTGCCGGTGCAGAACACGCTGCGCACCTTCTACGGCATCGGCCTGCTGGTGCCCGAGCTGCTGCTGCTGGCCGGAGGGCTGGTGTGGCTGAGGCGCCTGGGCTCCTGACGAGAGCTAGGACTTCCCCTCGGTCGGCTTGGTGGCCAGCGCGATGCCGGTGGCACCGGCCTGCTGCGCCAGGTCCAGGATGTTGACGGCTTCGCCGAGCAGCACCGCCTTGTCGCCGCGCAGGATCACGATCTTGTCGGCGGTCTTCTCGAGGGCGGCCTCGAGCGACGCGTAGAGCGAGTCCTTGCTGACCGGCTCGTCGTCGACGAGGATCTCGCCGTCCGGCGAGACCGTCACGGTCACGCCCTTGGGCGTATTCTCGCTGACCTCGGCCCCCGGCAGATCGACGTTCTTGCTCTGGTTCGCGACCACCGAGGTCGTGACCATGAAGATGATCAGCAGCACCAGGAAGACATCGGTGAGCGGGGTGATGTTGATCTCGGCGACGATCGCGTCGTCGCCCTCGTTGTCAGGATGGTACGAGCTCGCCACCGGAAGCCTCCGCACCCTCCTGGGCCACTGCCGCCGACTCGACGTAGAGCAGGGCCTGGACGAAGCGCTCGCAGGAGCGGGCGTAGGTCGCGGCAATGACGCCGGCGCGCACCTGCAGGTAGTTGAAGACGAGCAGCGCCACGATGGCGACGGCCAGGCCGGCCGCGGTGGCCACCAGGGCCTCCGAGATGCCGGCCGCCACCACCTCGAAGCCGCCGGCGCCCTCGCGCGCCATGTCCTGGAAGGCGCGGATGATGCCGACCACGGTGCCGAAGAGGCCCACGTAGGGCGCCAGCGAACCGATGGTCCCGATCACCCACAGGCCGCGCTTCAGGTCCGAGGCGGCCTCCTGGCGCGAGGTGGCGAGCACCCGCTCCAGGTCTTCGAGGGCGACGTTCTTCCAACGCATGGCCTCGAGATAGATCTCCGCGATCGGAGTCTTGGCGGCGCGGCACAGCCCCCGCGCCCCTTCGAGATCGCGGCGAACCAGCTTCTCGATGGTGCCGCGGGTCAGGCTGCGCGTGGAGCGGTCGATGCCGCGGTAGCGCCAGACCCGCTCCAGCACGATGGCGAAGACGATGACCGAGCCGACCGCCAGTGGAATGACGGTCAGCCGGCCCATCCAGAGCAGCTCGATCAGCTCTTGCGAAGACAACCCGAAAGCCTCCTGCTCCGGCGGCCCTGCGAACCGGAAACCTCTTGGGGAACCGAGAGCTTATCCGACCTGCTGCGGCCGACCAGCAGCCCCGTGCTCGCGTTGACACCCCCCCACGGCTCTCGTAGGTTGTTTCCAGGGCTGGCAGATTTCGTGAACCCGTTTCGTCGGACCGGTCCTCTCACCTTACAGGGACCTGCACGGCAATTTGGACGCCACCGCGCCACCGCGCCACCCAGCTGGACGCCACCGAGCGCCCGGCCGGTACGAGGCCCGAGGGGCCGGAGGATACGCTTGATCGACGCGCGGTTCGGCCGATAGGAAGCGGAGGCCGAGAGTCGAGTCAGGCTCTACAGGACGCCCGGAATGAGCGAGACGTTCCACATCCGCCGCCGCCCCCGCCACCGCTCGGCCATGCGCAGCCACCGCCTCGGGCAGGCCATGAGTCGGCCCGTCCAGGGCGGGGCGGCCGCGGCGGAGATGCCCCACTTCGACCTGCGCGAGCCGGAGAGCAGCCGGCGCACGCTGCTGACGGGCTCCCTGGCCTTCCTGATCCACGGCGGCGCCGTGGGCCTGCTGGCCCTGGCCGCCGCCCTGGCCCCGGTGATCGAGGAGGACATCATCCCGGTCCAGCTGCTGAGGCCGGAGGCCCCCGAGCCTCCGGACGAGCCCGCCCCGGCCCGCAAGGCCCTGCGGGAGCGCCGCTCGCTCGACTTCGCGCCCTCGGTCCAGAGCGTGCAGCCCCAGATCGTGAATCCCAACGTGGTGCGCGAGGCCGCCCCGCAGGTGACGGCCGAGGCGATCCAGATGGATGCGGTGAGCGCCTCGGCGGCCCCCACCGAGATCTCCCGGACCAACGTGACCAGCGTCGAGCGGGTCTCGGCCATCAACTCGATCGCCAGCGCGCGCGCATCCGCCATCGACGTACCCACGTCGGTGGGCCCGGTGGTGCGCGGGCCGAAGCGCGTGAACGCCGCGGCCGGCCCCTCGGTCGGTCCGCGCAAGGTCGACATCGACACCGATGCCTACTCGATCGGCACCGGCACGCTGGCCATCGGGACCGGCTCCTCGGTGCGCGAGGGCAAGCTCTCGAACCGCGACGTGCTGGGATCGGCGGACGGTGCTCCGCTGGTGGCGGTGAACGTGGCCGTGGGCGACGGCCTGCTGATGGGCAGTGGCGGGACGGGATCGAGCCTCCAGCCCGGCGGCAGCATGGCCACCAGCGACTGCCTGCGGATCCCCGCCGTCCAGTCCTACATGGTCTCGGTGCGCGAGCGGATGCTCGACCGCTGGCGCCTGCCCGCCGGCGTCGCCGCCGACCAGGAGGTGACCCTGCGCTTCAAGCTCGACGTGGCCGGCTCCGCCTCGAACGTCGAGCTGGTCCGCGCCGACGACAACGCCCTCGGCGCCTCGGCCGTGGACGCCCTGCGCAACGCCTCGCCCTTTCCCCCGATTCCCGAAACCGCGCGCTGCCTCGCGCAGCGCCGCCTGACTGGAACCTTCTCGAATCCCAGTGGCTAGCCCGCGAGCCGCACGCCTGCTCCTTCCGGTTGCGGCCCTGCTCGTCCCCCTGCACTCGCGCGCCGACTGCCCTGCCGTCGAGCTGCGCTTCGACGACCAGGAGCGGGTCGCCGAGAAGCGCAGCGACACGAACAAGGACTGCAGCCCGGACGAGATCGTCTACTACCTCGAGGGCCAGCCCGAGCGGGCGGAGCGCGACACCGACTACGACGGCCAGGTCGACGCCTGGGTCTTCTTCGACGAGAGTGGCCAGCCCCAGCGCCAGGAGCTCGACACCACCCGCGACGGCAAGAAGGATCGCTGGATCACTCTGCGCGACGGCGCCCCTTCCACCCAGCTCGACGACCGCAACGCCGATGGCGACACCGACGCCACCCTCTATTACCGGCAGGGCGTTCCGGAGCGCCTGGAAGAGGACACGAACTTCGACGGCAAGACCGACCGCTGGACCACCTTCCAGCAGGGCCAGCCCTTCGTCATCGAGTCGGATACGGACTGGAACGGCGCCAAGGACGTCCGCGCCGAGTTCGGCCCGGAGGGGACGAAGCGGCGCGAAGACCAGGACAGCACCGGCGACGGCAGCTACGACGTCACCATCTTCTACGACGAAGACGAAGAGAAGGTCCGGGTGGAGGAGGACACCACCGGCGACGGCCGCAAGGACGTGGTGACCTACTACCGCAAGGGCCAGGTCGCCAAGCGCGAGGCCGACACCACCGGCGACGGCCGCTACGACAGCGTGGCCCTCTTCGAGAAGGGCGTGGAGCGCCGCCAGTCCCGCGACGAGGACGGCGACGGGAAGCCCGAGATCGTCGTCCACCTGGCCGAGGACGGCTCGAAGGTGCTCGAGGAGGTGGACAGCCGGGGCAGCGGCCGGTTGGACCTCCGCCGCAGCTTCGAGGACGGCAAGCGGGTGCGCGAGGAGCAGGACACCACCGGCGACGGCGAGACCGACCTCGTCACCTACTTCGATGGCGAGACGCCCCTGCGCAGCGAGGCCGACACCAACGGGGACGGCCGGCCCGACACCTTCGTGGGCTACGTCGACGGCGCCAAGGCCACCCAGGAGGAGGATCGGGACGGCGACCGCAAGATCGACGCCAAGTACAGCTTCGGACCCGCGGGCGCGGTGCTCGTCGAGCGCTTCGACGAGGACGGCGACGGCCGCTTCGAGACGGAGAACCGCTACCAGGGCGGCCAGCTGGCCGAGCGCAGCGTCCAGGGCGGCAGCGCCGAGGAGGCGCAGCGCCAGGAATTCTACGAGCAGGGCAAGCTGGCCCGGGTGGAGGTCGACGAAGACGGCGACGGCCGCGTCGAGCTGGTCAGCTTCCACGGAGACTCCGGCGTGCTGCTGCGCCAGGAGCAGGACCAGGACGGCGATGGCCGCGTGGACCTCTGGGTGAAGCTCGACCCGAGCACCGGCAACGAGGTGGAGGTCCGCGAGGACCGGGACGGCGACGGCAAGCCCGACCGCTGGCGCAGGGCGGATGCCGCCGGCGTCACCCAGCGCATCGAGGAGGACAAGAACGCCGACGGCAAGCCGGACCGGGTGGTGGAGTTCGAGGACGGCGCCCCGCGGCGCTTCCGCGAAGACACCCGCCTCGACGGCAAGCCCGACGTCGAGGGCCTCTTCGACGCCTCGGGCGAGGTCGCCAGCGAGCGCCGCGACAGCACCGGCGACGGCCGCTTCGACCTCGAGGTCCGCTTCGCGAAGGGCGAGAAGATCGAGGAGAAGCGCGACACCCGGGGCGACGGCCGCTTCGACGTCGTCACCTCCTTCGAGGGCGGGGAGGCCATCCGGCAGCAGCAGGACACCACCGGGGACGGCAACTTCGACTCGGTGGTGAGCTTCCGGGCGGGACGCCAGGACACCCAGAGTCGCGACACGGACGGCGACGGCCAGGTCGACGTGGTCGTCCGCTTCGACGCCGAGGAGCGGCCGCTGCGCGAGGAGATCGACACCAACGCGGATCAGCGGCCCGACCTGGTGAAGGTCTACGAGGCGGGCGTGCTGCTGCGAGACGAGAGCGACGGCGACCACGACGGTCGCTTCGAGCTGCTGACCTTCTACGAGAAGGGCGAGCCGAGCCGCTCCGAATCGGACCTGAACGGGGACGGCGAGCGGGACGTGCTGGTGGAGTACGCGCAGGGGGCGAAGACCCGCCAGCGCGAGGACCGCGACTTCGACGGGCGCCCGGACGTGATGACCCTCTTCGACGCGCAGGAGCGGCCGAGCCGAATCGAGGAGGACTCCAGCGGAGACGGCCGCTACGACACCGTCACCCTGCTGGAGGGCGGCCAGAAGCTGCGCACCGAGCGAGACCGGAACGCCGACGGCCAGCCCGACCTGATCGCCTACTACGAGGGCGGGGTCATCGTGCGGCAGGAAGAGGACTCGGACTTCGACGGCAGCATCGACCGCCGCAGTGCGGCCGGCGCCGGCGGCCGCACCACCCAGGAGGCGGACTCGAACGGCGACGGCCGGATCGACACCTGGATCGTCGCCGACGCCGACGGCAACGTGCTCGAGCGCCGCGAGGATCGCAGCGGCGACGGCCAGCCCGACTTCCTGGCCTTCTTCGAGAAGGGCAAGCTCGACCGCCTCGAGCAGGACACGAACGGCGACGGCTGCAAGGACACCAAACAGTGGTTCGACGCGGCCGAGAAGGTGCGGGCCGAGTACCTGGACACCACCGGCAGCTGCAAGACCGATACCTGGCGCTACTTCGAAGCCGGGCGGCTGGTGCGGGTGGGCAGCGACAGCCAGGGGAAGGGCTACCCGGACACCTTCGACCACCTGGATGCCGAGGGCAACGTCGAGATCCGCGAGATCGCCGAAGGCGGCCGCAGCCCCACCAAGAAGCTCTTCGTGGGAGCCGGCGGCAGCGTGCTCGCGCAGTGCCTGCTCGACGAGTCCGGCAAGAAGCTCACGACCCGGGCCGTCTTCGACGGGGGGGAGCTGAGCGAGGTGCTGACCGACACCACCGGCAACGGCGTCGCGGATCGGCGCGACGTCTACCGCGCGGGCGGGGTCGTGCGCACCGATGCCGACACCAATGCCGATCGCCGCCCCGACGTGGTGATCTCCCGCTCGAACGGCGTCCCGGTGCAGGACGAAGACGTGGACTACGACGGCGTGATCGACCAGCGCTTCCGGGGCGAGGAGCTGGTGGAGGGGGCCGCCGGGACGGCCATCGAGGGCGCCGCCTTCGAGCGCCTCGACTGCGGCAGCTTCCACCGCTTCTGGTGGAGGCGCTGAGGCCGCCGCTCGAGGACGACCTGGCCGAGCGCTGGCCCCCGCCCGCCGCGCGGCTCTAGTCGGGCTCGAACTCGTCGACCGGAGAGGCGCTCACCGGGTGGGGGGCGACCTCACTGCCGCTGTTCCAGCCCGGGATCTTGGCCGCCTCGGCCAGCCAGGAGCGGGCCAGGTCCTCGTCGAGCACGACGCTGCTGCCGTCGAAGCCCTCGGTGATGCCGTCCCAGAGCTCCTGGCCGCCGTTCTCCCACCAGGTGCGGTCGGTGAGCTCGAAGTCGACCGAGAGGCGCAGCATGCGGGGCAGTATCGGCCAAGAGGCCGCTCCCCGCCGCCCGCGCAGCTACGCAGGGCGCTTCGGGGCTTCCCTGCCCTTCCCTTTCGTGACCGGGAACACCCCCCTCGCGGGCCCGACGCCGGGCTGTCCCAACCGGCAGAAGCCCGGCCAAACGCCCAGCGCGACGGCGCTTGGGCCGCCGGAAGGCGGCCCGGCACGGCGCTTGCGAAGACTCCGGGGCGAGAACGGGGATCCGACCATGACGCGACTTCCTTGCACCGCTCGCTCCCGCCCGCGCCGCCATCGGTGGGGCTTCTCGTTGATCGAGACCCTGCTGGCCGCGGGTGTCCTCAGCTTCGGCATGCTCGCCCTCTCGGCCGTCCAGCAGAGCCTGCTCGGCCAGGAGCCGGAGCTGCGCCAGGCGGTCCAGATCGCCCACGACCAGCTGGCCGTCGCCCAGCTGCTGCCGCTCCACGCGCTGGCCCCGGGGAGCGAGGCGCGGCCGGCGCCCTGGATCGAGCTGCCGGGTCGCGAGCCGGGCGAGCTGCCGGTGCCGCTCGGAGCGGGCGCCGATCCTTACCTGTATCGGGTCCACTCCCGGGTGCTCGAGGAGGCCCCCGGCCGGCATCGCATCGAGCTGCGGGTCGACTGGACCTCCGCGGATGGGCGCAGCCGCAGCATCGAGCTGCACGGCCTGCGCGAGCAGGAGGCACTGCGCTCGTGAGGCGGCAGCGAGCCCTCTGCCTGCTGCTGGGAACCCTGGCCCTGCTGGGCTGGGCCCCGACGCCGGCCGCTGCCACCGCGGCCCATGCGGGCTTCGGCGTGGTCTGGGAGATCGACATCGGTCGCAGCACCGTCACGATCGGCGGCAACGTCTATCGCGTCACCTCGGCGACCCGCATCGAGAGCTCGGCTGGGCGTCGTATCACGATGGTGGAGCTGCCCTCCGCGCGGTCGCGCAACGGAGCGCTGCGCGGCGCTGCACGGGCTACCGTCGAGTATCAGGCGGTAGGCCCGCTCGACGAGCTCGAGCTGGTCTCGCTCCGCCTCGTCGCCTCCTGAGGGACCCAGAGGCGAGCCCCCGCCTCCCGGCTTGCCCGCGGGTCCCCGGGGCCGATACTCCAGCGCGTGCGCCCGCGGATCCGCTGCCTCGCACTGCTCGGCGTCGCCGTCGCCGCGGGCTGCGCCGAGCCCGCCACGCTGATCCCAGAGCCCATCAGCATCCGCGTCGGGAGCTTCGAGCCCGCCGCCCTGGAGCGCTGGAACCTGGTGGTGCCGCGCCGGCGCTACTACCGGAGCACGGTGCTGATCGAGGCCTTCCGCAGCGTCGGCTGCCCTCCCGAGCACCTGTTCGTCGAGGCGGTGGAGCGGCAGGCGAACGTCCTCTGCACGCTGCCCGGAAGCAGCCCCCGCACGATCGTGATCGGCGCTCCGCTGGACCGCTTCGGGAGCGGGCTGGGCATCGTCAACGGCTGGACCTCGGTGGCGCTCCTGCCGGTGCTCTACGAGGCCCTGGGCGTCGAGCCGCGCCACCACACCTACGTCTTCGCCGGCTTCGCGGCCACCATGAACAGCGAGATGGGCGCCCGCGAGTACCTGGGCGACCTCGGCAGCGAAGGCCGCAGCCAGCTGGCGGCCATGGTGAGCCTGCGCGGCCTGGGCGTCGGCACGACGGCCACCGGATCCAACGGCGATTCCAATCTGCGCCAGGATCTCTTCTCCGCCAGCCGGGCCCTGGGCGTGGAGCTGCGGCTCACCCAGCTCCCGGATCGCATGATGGTCGACGCGACTCCCTTCGCGCTGCGCGGCATCCCGAGCCTGGTGATCCACTCCTTCACGCCCGAGACGGCGCGGCTGCAGCAGGATCCGATCCTGGACCAGAGCCAGGAGCACATCGACTATGCTCTCTACCACGAGTCGGCCAGGCTGATCGCGACCTTCCTCGCCTACCTGGACCAGACGCTGCTGCGGCGCTAGCCGCCGAGGATTCGCATGTCCGATGCCCAGCTCCCCTTCTCCGAGCTGCGGGAGTCGATCCGACGCGCCGCCGACGTCGCCGACGATCCCTTCGAGGCCTTCAACGCGGCCCAGGGCATGGGCACGGTGCGCGATCCCTACCCGATCTTCGCGGCCATGCGCGAGAGCGCCCCGGTGCACCGCATCGACCTGGAGGCGGTCGGCGGCACCGGATTCGGCGGCGGCGGCTCGCAGCCCCACTCGGTGCTGGCACCGGCGGCCAAGGAGATCTTTCTCGCCCTCTCCTACGACGCCGTGCAGGAGGTCCTGCGCAACGATCACCGCTTCGGCTCGGCCGGCTACGCGCGCTCCATGGGCCCGGTCATGGGGCACAGCATCCTGGAGATGGACGGCGCCGAGCACACCACGACGCGCAACCTGATCAACCGCGCCTTCTCGCGCCGGGCCCTGGAGCGCTGGGAGCGGGAGCTGGTGCGGCCGGTCGTGAACGCCTACGTCGATCGCTTCTGCGAGCGCGGCTCGGCCGATCTGGTGCGCGAGCTGACCTTCCCCTTCCCGGTTCGCGTGATCGCGGGGATGCTCGGCATTCCCGACCGGGACTTCTCGGACTTCCACCGCTGGGCCATCGAGCTGATCAGCGTGATGCTCGACTGGGATCGCGCCCTCGAGGCCTCCTCGAAGCTCGGCGGGCTCTTCGGGCGCCTGGTGGCAGAGCGGCGCGCGAGGCCGCAGGAGGACCTGCTCTCGCTGCTGGCGAGCGCCGAGCAGGACGGCAGCTCGCTGGACGACGAGGCCATCTTCGCCTTCGGCCGCCTGCTGGCGCCCGCCGGGGCGGAGACCACCTATCGCTCGTCCAGCAATCTGCTCTTCGGGCTGCTCTCGCACCCGGAGCAGCTCCAGGCCCTGCGCGGAGACCGCTCGCTGCTGGAGGCCTGCACCGAGGAGGGTCTGCGCTGGGAGCCGCCGCTGCTGACGATCATGCGCACCGCCACCGTCGATACCGAGCTCTGCGGCACGGCGATTCCCGCGGGCGGCCCCGTCACCCTCAACCTGGGCTCGGCGAACCGCGACCCGGCCTACTTCGAGGATCCGGACGGCTTCGACATCTTCCGCAAGCCCCACCCGCACCTGGCCTTCGCCTTCGGGCGGCACCTCTGCCTGGGCCAGCACCTGGCCCGCATGGAGACCCGCGTCCTGCTGGAGACGCTGCTCGACCGGCTCCCGGGCCTGCACCTCGACCCCGAGGCCGAGGACGTCCACGTGACGGGGATGATCTTCCGGGCCCCGCTCTCGCTGCCGGTGCGCTTCGAGCCGAGCCCGGCGACGCCCCGCTGAGGTCGCCGGCCTCCGGGCCGCTCAGTCGCCGATGATCTTGATCAGGACGCGCTTGCTGCGACGGCCGTCGAACTCGCCGTAGAAGATCTGCTCCCAGGGCCCGAAGTCCAGGCGCCCGCCCGTGATCGCCACCACCACCTCGCGGCCCATGACCTGCCGCTTGTGATGGGCGTCTCCGTTGTCCTCGCCCGTGCGGTTGTGGTGATAGACCTCGGGGCTGGCGTCGAAGGGAGCCAGCCGCTCCAGCCAGCGCTTGTAGTCCTCGTGCAGCCCGGCCTCGTCGTCGTTGATGAAGACGCTCGAGGTGATGTGCATGGAGTTCACCAGACAGAGCCCCTCGCGGATGCCGCTCTCGGCCACGGCGGCCTCGACCTCGGCCGTGATGTTCCGGAACTCCATGCGCTCGGGGAGGTTCAGGCTGAGGACCGCGCGGTGGCTCTTCACGGCGCCGGAGTCTAGCCCGCCCGGACACCTCGGAGCTCCGCGCCCCCCTCGACCGCGCTGGCGAGAGGCGCTAACGCTATCGCCGTCTCGTGATGAGGGGGATCGCGATGCGCAACGCCATGCGTACGGCTCCGGCCTGGGGCGCCCTCGTGTGGGCCTGGCTGGCTCTCGCCTCCCCGGCGAGCGCGCTCGTCATGGTTCCCCAGCCCCTCGTGGTGGACCACCCCGGAGGCGCCCAAGGGACGCTCGAGCTGGTCGAGGTGCTGGGCGGGCTGCCGGCCGGGGGCGTCGTCTCGATCGGCGCCGTGTCGCCGGACGCGCAGACCCTCGTCTTCCGGGGCAGCGTCGACCCGGCCTCGCCGCCGCCGGGCGCCGGCCTGCGGATCTCGGTGATCGACTCCCTCGACGTCCCGGTGGCCTTCTCCGCCGCGGGCTTCGTCCCGGGGCCCGACGAAGACGTCCAGATCGTCGGCACGTCGGGCGGCGGGGCCAGCTTCGTCTTCGCGAACCAGGCCCCGGGCAGCGTCTTCGACCTGGTCTTCCTGTCCTTCGACGTGCCCCTCCCGGCGGACGGCAGCCTGCGCGTGGAGGCCGCCCTCGAGAACGGGCCCGCCGGGGGCTCTGCCCTCCTGGTCCCCGAGCCCGCCGCGGCCGGCCTGCTCGCGGGAGGCCTCGCCGCCCTGGCCCTGGCCCGCCGCCGGACGCTCGCTCGGCGCTGACGAGCATGGCATGCTCGGTGCGCCCGGCGGGCCGGAGAAGGCCCCTCGCGGGGCCGGAGTGCCAAGACGCTTGCTCGAGACCACCTTTCTCCGGGTCCAGGAGTCCGCCCTGCCGCGGCTGCGGGAGTGGCTGCGCGGCCTGGCGCAGCGCCGCGACGAGCTGCGCGAGAGCTACGCCGCCGAGGGCACCCGGCACGAGCGCTTCTTCCTGCTGCGCGACGCGGAGGGTCCGGTGCTGCTCCTGGTGGGCGAGCTGGAGGACGGCGAGCGGGGACGCGAGTCCTTCCTGCGCTCCCGGCGACCCCTCGCCGTCGAGTTCAAGCGCCTGATCCAGGAGATCGGCGCCGGCGACCCACAGCCCGAGTGCCTCTACGACTCGGCGCTGCTGCTCGACGCGAGCGAGGCTCCCTCACCCGCGCGCTGAGGCCGGCGCCACACCGCGGCCGGCCGCGGCCGGCCACCCGGCCGGCGGAGCGCCGCCAGGCCCAGCCAGGAGCCTCCACGGCCGGCACGGCGCTTGCTCGTCGTGCGGAGTCCCGGTCCCGGCGCCGAGGAGGTCTCCCCTTGCAGGCCGTGCGATCGATCCTGTGGATCGGAAGCGGCGAGCACTTCGCCACCGGCCGGGTGCACGAGTCCCCGGGCCTCGACGTGGTCTGGGAGCGGCGCGTCGAGGCCGCCCTGCGCCTGCCGCTCGGCGGCTTCGACGCCATCGTGCTCGACGTGCACGAGCCCTCCGAGGCTCTGGACGAGCTGCGCGCGCTGCGCCGCAGGGCGCGCCTGCCGATCCTGGTGCGGGTGGCGGCCAGCGGCGCTGAAATCCGCGCCTCGCTCCTCGAGGCCGGCGCCGGCGACGTGGTGCTGCGCGAGGAGACCGGAGCCAGGGCCGAGACCGGGGACGCCTGGCTCGAGCGCCTCGACGCGCTGGTGCGCCGGCCAGCCGCACCGCCCCGGCCGGCGACACCCGCGTCGCCCCGGCGCCCCTCGCCCTCCCCCGAGCTCGTGGGCGAGAGCGCTCCCATGCAGGAGGTCTACGGCCTCGTGGAGTGCGCGAGCCGGACCTCGGCCACGGTGCTGGTGACCGGCGAGACCGGCACCGGCAAGGAGCTGGTGGCGCGGGCCATCCACCGCGGCAGTGCGCGCAGCGGCGCGTCCTTCGTGGCCATCAACTGCGCCGCCTTCCCGGACACGCTGCTCGAGAGCGAGCTCTTCGGCCACGTGAGGGGCGCCTTCACCGGAGCGGACCGAGACAAGAAGGGCCTCTTCGAGGCCGCCGACGGCGGCACGCTGTTTCTCGACGAGGTGAGCGAGACCTCGGGCCCCTTCCAGGCCAAGCTGCTGCGCGTCCTGCAGGAGCGCGAGCTGAGGCCCGTCGGGGGTGCGCGCTCGCGCCGGGTGGACGTGCGCGTGATTGCGGCCAGCAACCGGGAGCTGGCCCAGAACCCCGCCGGCTCCGGCTTCCGCACCGATCTCTACTACCGCCTGGCGGTCTTTCCCATTCACGTGCCTCCCCTCCGCGAGCGGGCCGCCGACGTGGTCCCGCTGGCCGAGCACTTCCTCTCCGTGCACGGCGGCGAGCCGGCCCGCCGCCGCCTCGCCTCGGACGCCGCGCTCCTGCTGCAGTCCTATCTGTGGCCGGGCAACGTCCGCGAGCTGGAGAACGAAGTGCAGCGCGCGCTGGCGCTGGCCGAGCGCCACGAGGCGCTGCGCCCCGACCACTTCTCCCGCCGCGTCCGGGGCTGGGTCGACCCGGTGGAGGCACGCCTGCGCCCCGGCGCCACCCTGCGCGAGAACCTGGAACGCATCGAGGCCTGGCTGCTGCGCCGCGCGCTCGACGAGAACGGCGGCCGCCGCGCCGAGACGGCCCGCCGCCTCGGCATCACCCGCGAGGGCCTCTACAAGAAGATGAAGCGGCTCGGGATCGAGTAGAAGACGTGTGAGATAAAGTGTAGACTATTACACATGGCGACTAACCTCGACCTCGACCCCGACCTCCTCGACCGCGCCCTCGAAGTGAGCGGAGAGC